>NZ_JARACS010000040.1:0-572 GCF_028765525.1 Aliivibrio sp. S2TY2
CCCATACCAGTCGTTACGCCACAACCTAGAAGACACACTTCTTCAAGCGGTGCTTCTTTAGATACTTTCGCTAAAGAAATCTCAGGAAGTACTGTGTATTCAGAGAACGTAGAGCAACCCATGTAATGGAAAATAGTTTCACCGTTAATAGAGAAACGGCTAGTACCATCAGGCATAAGGCCTTGGCCTTGAGTTTCACGAACCGCCTGACAAAGGTTAGTTTTGCCAGATTTACAGAATTTACACTCACCACATTCCGCAGTGTAAAGAGGGATAACGTGGTCACCAATTTCAAGACCCGTTACGCCTTCACCAACCATTTCAACAATACCGCCACCTTCGTGACCTAAGATTGAAGGGAAGATACCTTCTGGATCATCACCAGATAGAGTGAATAAGTCAGTGTGACATACGCCAGTAGCAACGATGCGAACTAACACTTCACCTGCTTTAGGAAGTTGAACATCTACTTCTTCCATTTTAAGAGGTTCGCCAGCAGCCCAAGCTACCATTGCTTTAGATTTGATGTGAGTTTGACCAGGTTTAATATCAAGAGCCATTGGATTTTCCTT
>NZ_JARACS010000041.1:0-550 GCF_028765525.1 Aliivibrio sp. S2TY2
TGCATCAACACGATTTGCTACATTCGGCATTCTAGGTTTCTTTTAGTTTACCGTGTTAAGTGGTAAATTTGAGCTTAATCTGCATGGCAGCAAACGTGTTATGCAGGCGTTATGTGAATGAAAATAGTCGGTAGATTGTAATATGGTATTTTTAAAAAGGTTCTAAAATGAATACTCCTCAACAACTCTCTGAAAATGAATTAAAAGGATGGTATACGTACGCGAATGAAGTTGTGGGTACTTTAGCTATTGGATTCACAGTTACATCTTTACAGTTTACAAAGTATTCTGCTGAGGTCGCTACAGTTTTATTCTTATTTCTGTTTCTTATGTATGCAATGTTAGCATATAAAAAAAGAATTAGATTCCATCAAGATAGAATGGCTAGATATAAAGGTAAGTGGTCTGTTTTATTTGAAGCTGGATTTGGAGCAATTTTCTTTTTAATAGGTATGCTATCACTCAGTGGTGTCGCAATGGGCTATGATTTATCAGTTATAGAAGGCTTTTCATTAAAAAACTTCATTGATTGGCTACCTAGTTACTTATT
>NZ_JARACS010000042.1:0-529 GCF_028765525.1 Aliivibrio sp. S2TY2
GGCGTTATGCGTATTTCGGAGGTAATAATGAAACATCAGGGAAGGCTGTTTTTCTTTTGTGGGAAAATGGGAGCAGGGAAATCTACAAAATCGAAGGTTGTAGCTATTGATAATAATGCAGTATTAATATCAGAAGATGAGTGGCTATCGGCTCATTTTCCTAATCAAATCCAAACATTCGATGATTACATTCAGTTTTCAGGTGCGATTAAGCCTTTTATAAAAAGTCATGTCCAAAATCTTTTGAAAGTGGGCACAAATGTCGTTATGGATTTTCCCGCGAATACAGTAAAACAAAGGTTATGGTTTACTTCACTTTGCTCAGAGTTGAATTGTAAGCACGAGTTAATCTATTTAGATTTAACTGATAGTCAGTGTTTATATCAAATAGAAAAACGTCGTATCGAACAACCAGAGAGAGCTGGCTTTGATACAGAGGCTGTTTTTCATCATGTTACTCAATATTTTGAGCCGCCGAGTGCAGATGAAAGTTTAAATATAGTGTTGCCAGAAAAATACGCATAACAAA
>NZ_JARACS010000043.1:0-521 GCF_028765525.1 Aliivibrio sp. S2TY2
TAAGCGTACACGGTGGATGCCTTGGCAGTCAGAGGCGATGAAAGACGTATTAACTTGCGATAAGCGTAGATTAGGTAGTAAAAACCATTTGAGTCTACGATTTCTGAATGGGGAAACCCACTAGCATAAGCTAGTATCACTACATGAATACATAGTGTAGTGAGGCAAACCGGGAGAACTGAAACATCTAAGTACCCCGAGGAAGAGAAATCAACCGAGATCCCGAAAGTAGCGGCGAGCGAAATTGGGTTAGCCCTTAAGCTTTTAATGAGACAGGTGAAGCCTCTGGAAAGTGGCGCGATACAGGGTGATAGCCCCGTAACCGACATCTCATCATCAGTGAAAACGAGTAAGGCGGGACACGTGATATCCTGTCTGAATATGGGGGGACCATCCTCCAAGGCTAAATACTACTGACTGACCGATAGTGAACCAGTACCGTGAGGGAAAGGCGAAAAGAACCCCTGTGAGGGGAGTGAAATAGAACCTGAAACCGTGTACGTACAAGCAGTAGGAGCACC
>NZ_JARACS010000044.1:0-505 GCF_028765525.1 Aliivibrio sp. S2TY2
TGATACGGCGAGCGTGGATTTGGTGGCGCCTGGTGATGGCGACAACGATGTTGCACCAACAGTCGTGATTAACTCAGGCGATGATGACACCATTAACGCTGATGAAAAAGACGCGGGTGTCACAGCAACAATTACGCTGCCAGAAGGTACGAACACGGCAGAAGACAGTGTGGTTGTAACCTTCTCAGATGGCACAACAGACACCATTAAACTGTCAGAAATTACCGTCACCGACGGTAAGTTCAGTGTAGCGATCCCAGCGGCAGCGATAGTGGATGGTCAAACAACAGAAGTGAGTGCGATCGTTGTTGACGCGGCAGGCAATGAGTCGGCTACAGGCAGCGATACGGCAGACGTGGATTTGGTGGCGCCTGGTGATGGCGAAGGCGATAACGATGTTGCACCAACAGTTCTTATCGATTCTGGCGAAGATGACATCATCAATGCGGCGGAAAAAGACGCGGGTGTTACGGCAACAATTACGCTGCCAGAAGGTACGAACATT
>NZ_JARACS010000045.1:0-494 GCF_028765525.1 Aliivibrio sp. S2TY2
CCTTTTTCATCGGCATTGATGATGTCATCTTCGCCAGAATCGATAAGAACCGTTGGTGCAACATCACTACCGTTGTCGCCTTCGCCATCACCTGGTGCAACCAAATCCACGCCCGCCGTATCGCTGCCCGTCGCTGACTCATTGCCTGCCGCGTCAACAACAATCGCACTCACTTCTGTTGTTTGACCATCCACTATCGCTGTCGCTGGGATCGCTACGCTGAACTTACCGTCGGTGACGGTAATCTCTGACAATTTAATAGTCTCTGTTGTGCCATCTGAGAAGGTTACAACCACACTGTCTTCTGCAGTGTTCGTACCTTCTGGCAGCGTAATTGTTGCCGTAACACCCACGTCTTTTTCCGCCGCATTGATGGTGTCATCATCGCCAGAATCGATAAGAACCGTTGGTGCAACATCACCACCGTTGTCGCCTTCGCCATCACCAGGCGCCACCAAATCAACGCCTGCCGTATCGCTACCCGTAGCTGACTC
>NZ_JARACS010000046.1:0-342 GCF_028765525.1 Aliivibrio sp. S2TY2
ATTAAATCGGTAGTTAAACCAAGATAATGCATCTTTAAATATGGTGCGGACGGAGAGACTTGAACTCTCACACCTTGCGGCGCCAGAACCTAAATCTGGTGCGTCTACCAATTCCGCCACGTCCGCGTTCTGCTAGTTGTTAATTAAAACAAAGAGTAGAAATTTTTGTATTTTAATCGACGATTGGTGAATCAATTAAAAGTTGTATGGTGGCTACTACGGGATTTGAACCTGTGACCCCATCATTATGAGTGATGTGCTCTAACCAGCTGAGCTAAGTAGCCAATGATTGTTTTTAATAAAACAATCAAAAATATGGTGCGGACGGAGAGACTTGAACTC
>NZ_JARACS010000047.1:0-323 GCF_028765525.1 Aliivibrio sp. S2TY2
TGAAAGTGAAGACAAAAACAGCAACCAAGGTTTAAACTCTTCCTATCTCTGTATAGAAGATAGAGAGTTTTGGTTTTTCGCCGGATTCGCTCTTTATCTCTACTTTAAAAAGTAGAAACAAAATAATACCAAGAACACTTGAATGTGTTTTTAATTTGTTTATCTAAGATAAACAAAAGATATTAAGAACTTTTAAATTTTGATTTAACTTAATTTCAGCACTTAGCTGTAATTAAACTGAATCAGTCAGCTTTCCAAATTGTTAAAGAGCGATTTCACGCTTATGCGTGTAACCATTTTTAAAGACTCTCAAAGAGAGAATG
>NZ_JARACS010000048.1:0-307 GCF_028765525.1 Aliivibrio sp. S2TY2
CGATTTATGAGTGTTCACACAGATTGATTAGGTTAAAAAATAAAAGAGACGTTATGTGGGGCTATAGCTCAGCTGGGAGAGCGCTTCGCTGGCAGCGAAGAGGTCTGCGGTTCGATCCCGCATAGCTCCACCATTTTTAAGTGTTCTTTGAAGCAAAAGCTGATGAGAGTCTTTAAAAATGGTTTCGAAACCTTTTATTAGGTTGAAAAACAATTGCTCTTTAACAATTTGGAAAGCTGACTGATTTAGCTTAATTTATTTTTACTTTTGAAAAAGTAAAACAAAACAGCTCAGGCTGTAATTAAGT
>NZ_JARACS010000049.1:0-289 GCF_028765525.1 Aliivibrio sp. S2TY2
AGCACGCATAACGTTTACGTTACCGATACACTCAAAAGAGTAATCCACGCCGCCATCAGTCATTTCAACAATCACTTCTTGAATTGGCTTGTCGAAGTTTGTTGGGTTGATGCAATCAGTCGCGCCTAATTTTTTAGCCAGTTCGTATTTGCTTTCGTTCAAGTCAACACCGATGATACGGCTTGCACCCGCCATTTTCGCGCCGATGATAGCTGAAAGACCGATACCACCAAGACCGAATACAGCAACCGTGTCGCCTTTTTCAACTTTAGCCGTGTTAAGAACCGCG
>NZ_JARACS010000005.1:0-288338 GCF_028765525.1 Aliivibrio sp. S2TY2
ACAATGAGTCAGCGACGGGCAGCGATACGGCAGACGTGGATTTAGTGGCGCCTGGTGATGGTGAAGGCGACAACGGCAGTGATGTTGCACCAACGGTCGTGATTAACTCAGGCGATGATGACACCATTAACGCTGATGAAAAAGACGCGGGTGTTACGGCGAGTATTGAGCTACCTGAAGGTACAGATCTGACCTCAGACAGCCTAGTTATTTCAATTAATGGCGGTGAGCCACAAACAATCAAACTGTCAGATGCGACGTTCGATGAGAGTGGCAAAGTTGTGGTTTCTATTCCAGCAAGTGCCATCGTAGATGGTACGCCAGTGAAGGTTGACGCGATTGTTGTTGATGTCGCTGGCAATGAGTCAGCGACGGGTAGCGATACGGCAGGCGTTGATTTGGTGGCGCCTGGTGATGGCGAAGGCGACAACGGCGGTGATGTTGCACCAACGGTTCTTATCGATTCTGGCGATGATGACACCATCAATGCGGTGGATAAAGACGTGGGTGTTACGGCAACAATTACGCTGCCAGAAGGTACGAACATTGCAGAAGACAGTGTGGTTGTAACCTTCTCAGATGGTACAACAGACACCATTAAACTGTCAGAGATTACCGTCACCGACGGTAAGTTCAGTGTAGCGATCCCAGCGACAGCGATAGTGGATGGTCAAATAACAGAAGTAAGTGCGATTGTTGTTGATGTCGCTGGCAATGAATCAGCGACGGGCAGCGATACGGCAGGCGTTGATTTGGTGGCGCCTGGTGATGGCGAAGGCGACAACGGCGGTGATGTAGCACCAACGGTCGTGATTAACTCAGGCGAAGATGACATCATCAATGCAGCGGAGAAAGACGCGGGTGTCACAGCAACAATTACGCTGCCAGAAGGTACGAACACGGCAGAAGACAGTGTGGTTGTAACCTTCTCAGATGGCACAACAGAGACCATTAAACTGTCAGAGACTACCGTCACCGACGGTAAGTTCAGCGTAGCGATCCCAGCGGCAGCGATAGTGGATGGTCAAACAACAGAAGTGAGTGCGATCGTTGTTGACGCGGCAGGCAATGAGTCCGTGGAAGGCTCAGACCGTGCTGAGGTTGATACGACTTATGGTGAAGACATTGATGAGCCAGGTAATGATATTACTCAACCAACGGTGAGTATCACGGATAATACGGGTGATGAGGCCGAGCTTATCAGTGGCACAGAAAACGCAGACATCACGGTGAGGTTCGGTGAGGGCGTGAGTTCAGGCACAGCGCAAGTGGTTATTAGTGATGAAGATGGTGACACAGCAAACGACATCACGTTGAACGTGACGTTGAACAGTAATGGCACGGCCACAGTCGATGGTGGTTATACGGTGACGCAGAACGACGATGGCACTTACACTATTAATGACGTAGACGTGAAAACGCTGGTGGATGGCACCTTAACGGCAAATGCGACATTCACCGACAGCGATGGCAACGTGGCGATCGCGAAAGATGATGTGGCGAAAGATACAGTCGCTCCAAACCCTCCTGCAATCACAAACATAACCGACGACTCAGCAGCGAGTGATTACTCAACGGTGACATTACACGGTACTGGTGAGCCGGGAGCAACAATTACTATTTATGATGAAGATAATAACGTTGTCAATTCTTCTACAGCTATAACCGTAGATAGTGATGGTAACTGGACATTAGATATTTCTGACTTATCAGAAACTCCAGTCGGTGATAATGAATTCTTTAGCGTCACGCAAACAGATGAGAATGGTAATGTAAGCCTTCCTTCTGAACAATCTCATTATGCTCACGGTGCATTTAGTGGTACAGATGACTATGATGATTACGTATTACTAGGTAAGGGAGACGACACCTTCAATTTAAACGATGATGATAAAAATGATCGAGTGGTTGTTGATGGTGGTGCAGGAACAGATACAGCAGTATTAGACTCAAATTTATCTGATTGTAAAGTTAGCCTTAATGAAAACGGTGAAATTGTTATTGTTGATAAAGAGGGAGATACAAACATCTTCCGCGACTTCGAACAATTTGAATTTAAAGATAAAGAAGATGCTCAGTCTGTATCAGATTTATTCAAACCAGTAGTTACAATTATTGATGATAAAAACAATGATGGCGTTATTAATAAATCAGAGCTAGAAGGAAAAGTAACCGCAACATTTACTTTGCCTCCAGCAGCTGTAGCTGGAATGATTTTATTGATCACTATTGATGGTAATGCAGAACCTTACGCGTTAACGGAAGCTGACATAGAGTTAGGTACTGTAACTCGTGAAGTTGATGTTCCAGAACATGGTGAAAGCATTAACGCAGATGCAAGTATGAGTTATGAAGGACAAACTTTCTCAGATTCTGATAAGGCAGTTATGGAATCAAACTCGGCCCCTGATGCAGTAAATGACATCCTTATTTTTGATGGTTTAGCTGGAAGTTACTATGGTTATAACGACAGAGGACCTGATAAAGATGGTAATGATTTATCATCAATAGAACAGGTACTTGAGTTTATTAATGGTAATGATCCTGATGCCAGTTTTATAGCGAAAGAATTAGATTATGAGCGTGAAGCTAATGATCTTGGCGAAGATGATACATTGCAAGATTTCTTAGGTGTTGATGCTGATTCCTTATCGAGTGATCCAGGCGATTCTACTGATGCAATTTTGCATATTGAAGGTCAAGTTGATCTAGAACCAGGAAGATACGGCTTTAAAGTAACTGCAGATGATGGTTATTTAATTAAAATCGATGGCGTTATTGTTGCTCAGTATAATGGAAATCAAAGTTCTTCAACAACAACTCCTGGAGAAGATGGTCATATTTATTTTGACATAGATACTCCTGGATTCCATGAGATTGAAATTGTTTATTGGGATCACGGTGGTGCTTGTGAGCTTTCTATTGAGCTAGGAAAGTTTGATGAAAATAATCAATTAATCGAATATAAAGATTTAGGTGATTATCCGTTATCACATCAAGGTAGTTTGGCAACAGAAGATAACATTGTCACTATTACGCCAGAAGACTTATTAGGAAATGATACCGATATTGATGGAGACGAATTAACAATCGTAGGTGTATCAAACCCAACTAATGGAACTGTTTCGATTAATGATGATGGTGAAATTGAATTTAAGCCATCAGAAAACTTTAGTGGTGACGTTACTTTTGATTACACCATCAGTGATGGAAATGGCGGCACAGATACAGCTACAGTAACAATCAATATTGATGCTGTTGCTGATGTTCCTGAATTAACTATTAAAGAAGTGAATGATATTTCATTTGGTAATAATGGATTTGTAACTGACATCATATTAAGTGAATACATTGGTGGCGAGCTAACAGATACAGATGGCTCAGAGGCATTAAGTTATGAATTATCAAACCTACCATCGGATGCGGTGATCTTAGTAGGTGACGAACTAATTCCAATTAATAATGGAATAGTTGAGCTAACAGCAGAGCAATTATCAACAGCTAAAATCCAATTGCCATTGAGTTATACCGGTAAGCTTTCGGTGTCAATTGTTGCTATTTCTACAGAGACGAGTAATGGAGACCAAGCTAGAAGTGAGGCTCAAATCATTGACTGGGTAGTAACAGATATTCCAAATGTTGATGAAGACGTTAACTCAGAAGGTGATTTAGTTGACTCTGTTCAAGTTGTTCATGCTGGGACGGAACATGAATATACCATATGGGCTTCTTCAGGGTCAGGGAAGCCAAATGTAATGTTTGACAAAAATGATACACAGTCTGGATTAATTGTAGACGCTGGTGCTGCTGGTGATGATATATACCTAGGCTCTGGTGACGATACAATTTACCTAGGAGATAGTCATGCAGGGGGATTTGATGTTAACCCTGATGATCCTAAGCTTATAAATGCTCAAAATGTAGTTGAAAATATTTTTAGTAAAGGGAGTGATTTAAGTCATCTTCAGGATGGGGTTGAATCAGGATCATTTAAAAACATATCTGCTGACAGTAATGCTTATCTTGATCTTGGCCATGGCGGTAACGGTAATGACAAGATCTTTGGTCAAAATGGCGTTGATATTATGTTTGGTGGTAAAGGCGACGATTACCTAAACGGAGGTAATGATAATGACGGTCTTCGCGGTGGTAGCGGTAATGATATTCTTGATGGTGGCTCAGGTAACGATATCTTAATAGGTGGACTTGGTGACGATATTCTTACTGGTGGAACAGGGGAAGATATCTTTAAGTGGGTTGACCAAGGTGTTGATAATAGTTTAGATAACGGTACAGACACCATCAAAGACTTCACTGTAGGTGAGGACTTAATTGACCTAACTGAAATTATCGGTGGCGATGATAATGTTATAAATATGGGAGATCTTCTTTCTCATATTACAGTATCAGAGGATGGAGACGACCTAACACTATCGATTACAGATGACAGTGGAAATGAGCATGACATTGTCGTTGAAGGAGCTGTGACTTCATTTGGGCTTGAGAATGCAGATTTCTCTAATCAATCAGAAGTACTAACAAAACTATTGAATGATCAGATGTTTAAATTAGATGATATTACTTAATTAGTGGATCTAACCTTAAATTAAGGGCCTATTTTGGGCCCTTTTTATTTTTCCCTTGTTTAAGGGCGCTCAAAAGAGCACAATTTCAACAAACAAGTCGAAGTGAGATTTACATGGAATTAGAAGATATTCGTCGTGATTATAGCCTTGGAGGCTTACGTAGAGCTGATTTACCACAAGAGCCAGTAGATCTATTTGAACTCTGGTTAAAACAAGCGGTAGAAGCAAAATTGACTGATCCAACCGCGATGACCGTTGCTACTGTGGATAAAAATGGACAACCATTTCAACGTATCGTGTTATTGAAGCATTTTGATAAGACAGGGTTTGTTTTTTATACCAACCTTGCATCTCGTAAAGCACAGCATTTGGAAGACCATAGTAAAATTTCTCTGCACTTTCCTTGGCACACTCTTGAGCGCCAAGTTCACATTACAGGGACGGCTGAGAAACTAAGCGCACTTGAAAATATGAAATATTTCACCTCAAGGCCAAAAGAAAGCCAAATCGCAGCATGGGCAAGTAAACAAAGCAGTCGCTTAACGGCACGTTCAGCCCTTGAAGGTAAATATCTAGAGCTTAAACAGAAGTTTGCTAAAGGGGAGATCCCTGTTCCTAAGTTTTGGGGCGGCTTTAGAGTGAATATTGAATCAATTGAATTTTGGCAAGGTGGAGATCATCGGCTTCATGATCGATTCCTATACAGTAAAGATCAAGATAACTGGGAGATCGACCGATTAGCGCCATGATCTTGGCTTGATCTTAATGAATAAATAAAAATGCCGATGATCATCAGATCATCGGCATTTTTTATGTCTCTTTTAGCCACTCAGTATTAAGTTTCTCTGTATCACCGAGATAATCTAACAACCACTGAATGGCTATAGATTGATTGTTATTATTCCAAGCAAGGCAACATGGACTCGGGTCAATATGATTTTCTATCTTCTTACTCATTACTTGACCGGTTTCTAATAATCTTTTGGCTCTATGAGCTGGCATAACACCAACGCCTAAACCATCAATAAAACACTGTTCAGCACTGTGCCAATTGGGAACGATAAGGCGACGTTGATTATCTAACTGCCATGTCGAGCGTTTTGGTAATATCTGAGAGGTGTCTTCTAAGCAAATTACAGGATATTTAATTAACTCGGAATGTGGGATTTGGTCTTCATAAGCCGCTAATGGATGATTAAGGCCAACCACAAATTCCCAGGCGAGCTCTCCCATAGGACGGTATGAGAAATCACCACCAATCGGAATGGTTGCCGTTGCACCAATACCAATATCGGCACGACCCGTCATTAAGGCATCCCACACGCCGTTAAACACTTCCATGGTTAGTTGAAGCTCAATATCGGGAAAGGTGGCGTAAAAGTCTCGAACGAGCTGGTTTACCCCATTTTCACGAACGACATTATCTAAAGCAACTGACACACTTTGTTGCCAGCCGTTTGCCACTCGTTGAGTGTTAAATCGAATGTCTTCCATCTCTTTAAGGAGTTTTCTTGTTTGCTCGACAAAATAGGTTCCGGCGGCAGTCAATTCGACTTTACGGTGTAAGCGAGTAAATAAACATACATTCAAGCGCTCTTCTACAGACTTTATGGTGTAGCTGATCGCGCTAGGTACTTTATGCAACTCATCTGCCGCATGGCTAAAACTGCCTAATCGTGCAACGGACTCAATAGTGATTAATTCGTGGTATGAAAACATAAAAACCTGATGTTTATTTATTCGCATCAAACTATTTGATGCAAAGTGCAAATTATATCGTTTCACAAGAGTAGCAACTAGCACATAGAATGCAACGAATTTTAAAAATGTTCAGCTTTGGAGAAGAACATGGAAAACAAAAAACAATCTATACCTTATATCTGGCTTGCAGGCCTAAGTATGTTAGGTTTTTTAGCAACAGATATGTATTTACCTGCATTCGATATTATTCGTGGTGATTTAGCAACGACAGAAAATATGATTGGATTAACCCTAAGTATTTTCTTGTTAGGTATGGCGATTGGTCAACTTTTTTACGGACGATTGACTCAAAAGTTAGGAACGAAAAAATCACTGATCATTGGTTTAAGCATTTTTGCAGTCAGTAGTTTAGCTGCTTCATTTTCAACCAGTGTCGAAATGCTATTAGTTGCACGTTTCTTCCAAGCGCTGGGTGCTTGTAGTGCTAACGTTATTTGGCAAGCAATGGTTATTCAGCGTTACGATGCGAAAACATCACAGCGTATTTTTGCGACAATTATGCCATTAGTTGCTCTTTCTCCTGCATTGGCTCCTTTATTAGGTGCTGCGATTGAAAAGTTCTACGGTTGGTCAATGATCTTCGTAACATTAACGATTATTGGTGTTGGCTTAGCAGTTAGAACGTTTGCAGATAAAGAACCAAAACAAGAGCAAGCAACATCAGGAAAAACCATTACTTTTCGTGATGTTATCAAGTCAAAAAAATTCACAGGAAATATGTTAATTTACGCAGCAAGCTCAGCAATCTTCTTTGCGTGGTTAACGGGGTCACCGTTTGTAATGACTCAAATGGGTTATTCAGGTTCTGATATCGGTTTAAGCTATGTTCCACAAACTATTGCCTTTATCGTTGGTGGTTACGGTTGTCGTTGGGCATTAGAACGCTTTAATGCACAGCAAGTACTGCCATGGATTTTAAAATTATCTATCGCGAGTGTGGTTACGGTTTTCTTAGTGTCATGGAGAATGGATGTATCATCAATCATTCCAATGCTCATTCCGTTCTGCTTCTTAGCGGCGGCAAATGGTGCGGTGTACCCAATTGTAGTAAATAACGCATTAATTGATTTTAAAGAAGGCAGTGCTGTTGCTTCTGGTTTGCTTAACTTCTTACAAATGTTGTTCTGTGTAGCGGCAAGTGCAATGGTATCGAGCATTAGCTACATGGGCGCAATCTCTATGGGGAGCATTATGTTATTGCAATTGGTTTTCTTATTCATCGGTGCAGTTATGGTGTTTAAAGCGAACAAAGAAGAAAATATGGAATTAGCAGAGCAATAATCTGTATAAAATGATGTGATAAAAATAGCATTGAGCGTAACTGCCAATGCTATTTTTTTGCTTATAATACCAATCTACGTAAGTATTTGATCATTCTTGCTTGCTAAAATCCATTTATTTTTTCTTTATCAGTACAGGTTCAATATCGATCTCATAGCCAGAATAAAAAACCTTACTTGGACTGTATTCTCTTTTTGTCACTAAATGTTCCGTATTAAATTGAATATCAACTCGTGGAAAAATTTTATTAGTCACAAATATATGATTTTGTTTAAGGTTTAAATTAAACGTGATTTGTTCTTTTTTTAATGTCGCTCTTAAAGTACTTAAATCTTGGCTAGATTTCTCTTTTGAGCGAAGGATTTTTTCAGCTAATTCTGGTGATTGTCGTTCAATATTTATCTGCTCAATTTTAATGATTTGTGCATTGATATCATCACAGTGCTTTTGTAGTGAGTGAAGTGTTTCTTTTTGATTACTGAAATCGTGAAAAGCGTGAACTTTTGTATAAGCGCCTCCTTCAATACCGAGGTTCGCTGTTTTAATTAGGCCATTTGCTGTAGCGCTTCCGCCACTAATTGTTCCGTGTTTTTCTGATTTATCGATAACAAAAATAGAGCCTAGAGATTCAAGTTCGCAGTGATTTGAATGCAATGCAATATGAATATCGTTGTGTGCCATTATATGTGCATTTTGAGCGAGTTTTGTGGTCACTCTACCTTCTGCTGTTATGCGACATATTAAAGCTTCTCCATCAGCGACAGGCCGTCCAATGATCCCATTCATCACGGTGACATCACCTTTAGCATTGACCTCTGCATTCTCGATAAAGCCACCAACGGTAATATTTCCTTCTGCTGATACTTTCATTCCTGGTTCAATGTTTTCTTGAACAAAAATACTGCCATTAAATGAAACGTGGCCTGATGTCGCATTCACATTTTTTAGGGTTAGAAGATTATCAACCGTAACGCCAGAAGCATGAATTAAAGGCGAGCCATCGATATCGGAAATCAATATATTTGAATCAGAAGGAGAGATTGAAGAACCTGGATAAAGCTGAAAATCAGAATCAATGCCAGAAGCCGCAATGATACTTTTTCCTGTTATTGTAAGGCCGTTTTTTCCTAGTGTGGCAGGGATTTTTTCCATTAACGGTGTGTTTTTTTTAACACTAATAACTTCTCCTAGATCTCGCATATCAACATGGCCATCATCCATTTCTTGTGGCTGTAATACACGTTCTAGAATATTAGGTACAAGAGACTTAAACTGCGCATCTTGTCCTGCTATTGGTGCTTGGCCGACAGCAATGATGTTTGAAATTGTTTCCCCTGGATTAAGAACTTGGCTTTTTAACAATAGATTTTTAAGGTTATCTTTATTTATACCCTTTAAAATATGTTTATTTGTTAATGCTTCTATTATTAATGGGCCGCGTAATGGTATGCCACCATAAGCACCAGTTACGGTCATGGTCGCGGTCATTTCATCTTCTTGCATATCGATAGATAACTGCGCATCTAAACGTTGTGAAATGAGAAGACCATTTAACTCAGATACACTTCCTTTTTTTATCGAAGAAATAATATTTTCTATTTCATTATCAAATAGATAGTATTTTTCTATCCCCATATTTTTTAAAGCTTGGTGGATATGATGCGCTTCGATTAGGTGGGGTAATTCGATGTTTTCAGGAATCACAAAATGTACGGTAGATTTGTCATCTGATAAGATTAAGAACTGCTCAATCATATTCTCTCCAAAGAAACTTTTTATAGCATATTGGAGAGGATATTATCACTTATAGCGTATAGGGTTTACATTAAGTGTTGTAAGTGCAAACCGATTCACAATTATATAAAATTACCCATTAAGTTTCCCTACTAATTCAAGAACTTCGAAATAAGGTTGGGACTCAAATTTAGCAAAACCAGCCATTTTGTTGGCTTTTATCTTTGTGGTTAATGGTGTGGGAATACCACATAAAAAACGAGCAAAAACGGCGTTGGCTAACGGTTCTTTACTGTTATTTTGTAGCTCTTGGCACCACCATTTTACTTGTTCATCATCTGCAATGAAATGCGTATAGCCTCTTGGTAAGACTGCCGCTTCAGAGCGACAAGCTGAGCAGTGTCCACATTTCTCTGGTGCATTAAAATCGGCAAAATAACGTGCTAACTCATGGCTGAGGCAAGTCTTTGTTTCAAAGAAATCGAGCATTGCATGAATTCGGTTTATCTCATTCTGCTCTTTATTTTTAAACAGTTGGTGCTGCTCTTGAGCTAAAACATGGGTGCTTTCTACCTTGTTTAGAATTTGATAAACCTCTGTGACTTGTTTACTTTCCAGTTCAATCCAACCTTGCTCATGAAAATAATCCAATGCCGCAACGACACGTTTACGTTCACCTCTGTAACCCATCCACAATGCATCAAAATCAACCGTGTGCCATGTTTTGGCTTTTGGAGAACATTGAAAAATAGTAGATACAAATTGCTGACGCTCAGTTTGAAACTTAGCAATAATGTCATTAATAGAGATTAGTGTTTTAAAGCGATAATCAGCATAGTAGCTGTATTTTGCTTGAATGATGTGTTTTAGCTCTAAGTACACCAATAAGGTTTTTAAAGGCAATTGGCGAACATTGCTGTCTTTAGATAAACGCAGTAATTGAGTTTCCCACGTTTCTGATGACTTATAGATGTCATCCAATACATATTGAATCGCTTCTCTATCAGGAGTATCACCATAAACAAAGTTTTCTAATACATTTAAACCTGAGGTATTGGCAAGAACGGTACAAAATGAGAGCTTGCCATCTCGCCCGGCACGACCAATTTCTTGCGAGTAGTTTTCAATGGATTTAGGTAAATCAAAGTGAATGACTTGGCGAATATCAGATTTATCCACACCCATACCAAAAGCAATAGTAGCGACAATACAATTAATATCGCCATTCATAAATTGGTGCTGAATAGATTCTCTAATGTCGTGTTTTAGTCCGGCATGATAGGCTTTGGCTTGAATACCATTTGATTGTAACCACTGAGCCACATTTTCAGCCGTTTGCTGAAGGGTAACGTAAACAATACTTGCCTGATCTGGCTTTTGTTTTAAGGTGGCAAACAGTGTTGATCGTTTCTGCTCTTCTTCTACAGGTATAATTGAGATGTCTAAGTTAGGGCGATAGAAGCCGGTGATCACCACATTTTCTTTTGTAATGTTAAATTTCTTCCCCATGTCTTCAATAACCGCTGGCGTTGCTGTTGCGGTTAATAGGAGTACTTGAGGTATATTCAGTTCTTCACAATCTTGTGGCAACTTTAAATAATCAGGTCGAAAGTTATGGCCCCACTCTGAAATACAGTGCGCTTCATCGACAACAAGTAAAGAGATATTGATTTGAGCGATAAACTGGCGGAAGCGTTCGTTTTTTAATCGCTCAACAGAGATCATTAAAATCTTAATCTCCCCATTTCTTACCCCTTGTAAGATCGCTTGAGTCTCCTCACGAGTTTGAGTCGAATCAATCGATGCAGCAGCAATGCCTTTGCTTTTAAGAAATGTAATTTGGTCTTTCATTAAGGCAAGCAAAGGGGAAATTACGAGGGTTAGATTAGGTAATAAAAGAGCAGGTAGCTGATAGCATAATGATTTACCTGAGCCGGTAGGAAAAATAGCCGCAGACGAGTGGCCATCGAGGACCTTCTCGATAACGTGTTGTTGACCACCTCTTAGAGAGTCAAAGCCAAATACCTCTTTTAATGTCTGCTGATAATTCATTAATAATCTACCTTTTTTCTCATACTTTTAGTTTGGCCACGTTGGGTTTTGTTATCCACTCGTTTGCGTTGAGAACTGCGTGTTGGTTTTGTTTCTCGGCGCGCTTTTTGAGTTTCTGCTGCTGATAATATTAATGCTTTTAGACGCTCAAGCGCATCATCTCGATTTTTTTCTTGAGTTCTAAATTGTTGTGCTTTGAGCACGATAATGCCTTCTTTAGTGATACGGCTATCTTTCATTTTTAATAGACGCTCTTTATAGAAGGCAGGTAACGTTGATTTTGCAATATCAAAACGAAGATGAATGGCACTTGAGACCTTATTCACATTCTGTCCACCCGCACCTTGAGCTCGAATCGCAGTCAGTTCAATTTCCCAATCGGCTAATTGGACTTGGTTTGAAATGGTTAGCATGTAATAAACCTATGATCGTTGTTCTAATAGAGGGTATACTATCAGTTAGCGTCAATGCGCACCATTTTCAATACAAAGGTAATTCCATGAGTGTAAAAGAAGAGCTGCAAAAAATTCATCACCGTCTAGATCGTTGTAAGAACCGTTTAGCGGCAGCAGAAAAGCGCGATGATAAGCCTGTCGTTAAGCAATTCTTGCAGGAAATTCAAACACTAGAAAAGAAAATCACTAAGCTAAAAGGTAAGCAGCAATACGAAATGGGCAACAAGGGTACTGAAGTTCGTAACCTTGAGTTCAAGCGTGCTATTACTAAAGCTGAGCAAGCTGATATGGGTAAACTGAAAAAATCGGTTCGCGGTTTAGTCGTTGTTCACCCAATGACAGCGCTTGGCAAAGAGCTAGGACTTAAAGAAATGACAGGTTTTGCGCCACAAGCGTTCTAATAACTTTTCATTTCAAACTCAAAACACAAGTACGTGTTGAAATATAAATAGCCATGATATCGTTAAGAGCATGGCTATTTTTTTTAAGTAATTCATTCATACATCAGCTATGATGTCCGCTATTATTCATTATCAGAAAATTACATGACTCACTCTAAATCTGCTCCTACAAAAACACCGATGCACCCTCGCAATAAACATAATGCTAATTATGATTTTCCTGCGTTGATTGCAACATCTCCTGAACTGAAAGCATTTGTTGAAACGAATCAATATGGTAATGAATCAATCAACTTTTCAGATCCTCTTGCTGTTAAAGCATTGAACAAAGCACTGTTAGCGCATTTCTATGATGTACCATTTTGGGATATTCCAGAAGGTTACTTATGCCCACCAATCCCAGGTCGTGCAGATTACATTCATAACATTGCTGATTTACTTGCAATCACTAATGACGGTGAGATCCCAACAGGTAAAAACGTGCGTGGTTTAGATATCGGTGTGGGTGCTAACTGTGTGTACCCTATCATTGGTCACCGCGAATACAAATGGAACTTTGTTGGTTCTGATATTGATCTTCAAGCGCTTAAAATGGCGTCGTTTATTGCAAACAATAACCCAAGTCTGAAGAAGGGTATTGAGTGTCGTCAGCAGAAAAATGAAGAGAATATCTTTAGAGGTATTATCAAGCCACAAGATGAATTTGCGTTCACCATGTGTAACCCTCCGTTCCATGCATCAGAAGCAGAAGCAACAGCAGGGTCTGAGCGTAAACAACAGAATCTAGCGACAAATAAATCGAAGAAAGGTCACGCTTACAATGAATTAAAAGGCGTGAAAAAACTGAATTTCGGTGGCCAAAAAGCAGAGCTTTGGTGTGAAGGTGGTGAATTAGCATTCATTACTAAAATGGCAAAAGAGAGTTGTGAATTTGCACTGCAAGTTCAATGGTTTACGACATTGATTTCTAAGAAAGAAAACGTAGAAGCTTTACATCAAGAGCTTGCACGATTAGGTGTTAAAACGATTAAGACAGTTTATATGGCTCAAGGTCAGAAAATCAGCCGTTTTGTGGCATGGACATTCCAAGCTAATGTAAATTTGTAAGCTTTTAGATGCTGATTTTATTCTTTATCTATCAATAGGTTAGTTATAAAACGTTTCTAAATTTGACTAAACGTAAATTGCAGACACATTCAGTAACAATCTCTGCGATTTAACATTAATAATTTCAATCATTTAGCTGTCAGAATACACAGAATTCGACAGTTAAATGGTTATTTTATGAAATCAAAAACTCTTCTTGCTTCTTTAATTAGTGCGGCCTTTCTTGTCGGTTGCAGTGATGAAGCAGCGACAAAAACAGCACCTCCTGCCCCTCTTGTAGCAACCCATACCGTAGAGTCTATTCAATATCAACAAGGTAAAACTTATATTGGCCGTATTGAAGCGATGGAAGATGCGTCTATTGTTGCTCATGTTTCTGGTTATATTCAGTCTCGTTCATTTAAAGAAGGCCAAATGGTTGAGAAAGGCGATGTACTTTTTCAGATCGATCCTTCTACCTTTGAAGCGCAAGTAGCTAATGCCAAAGCGGGCATCACTCAAGCGAATGCAGCATTAAAAAAAGCACAACTTGATTTCCAGCGTGGTAAAAACCTACTTCCTAAAGGCAACATTAGCCAAGCTGAATTTGATGGTTTAACCGCACAATTATTAAGTGGTGAAGCACAAGTTGAGTCGGCTCAAGCGCAATTAAAATTGGCAGAAGTTAACCTTTCTTACACCACCATTACCGCCCCATTTTCAGGACGTATTAGCGACAGTAAAGTCAGCATCGGTGATTTGGTTTCACCGGCTTCTGGTGTATTGACTACTTTGGTGAGTTTAAACCCAATTCACACCCGTTTTACCATTAGTGAGCGCGAACGTTTATTAATGGGGATCGATCAAGTGAAAGGCGATGGTGATGGCGCATCAAGCCAAGTTGAAGTCGTTCTGAATCTTGAGAATGGTAAAGAATATAATCATTTAGGTAAGATTGACTACATTGGTAACCGTATCGACCAAACCACAGGTACGTTAACACTTCGTGCATTGGTTCAAAACCCTGATTTCACCTTGCTTCCGGGTCAGCATATCAACGTAAATCTACGAGAAAAGAAACCAACTGACGTCATTGTTACGCCTCGTCGTGCGGTGCAAAGTGACTTAGAAGGCAGCTTTGTGATGGTACTGACTGAAGGAAATATTGTTGAACGACGCAATGTTACCTTGGGTAAGCAACTGCCAGAAGGGGTGATTATCAGCTCTGGTTTAGATGCGAATGAGCAAGTGCTAGTGAAAGGATTACAACGTGTAAGAAATGGCGTTCAGGTTCGTCTAGAGAACGCGGAGTCTTAATATGTTAAGTCGATTTTTTATACAGCGTCCAAAGTTTGCTCTGGTTATTTCTATTATTCTCACTCTTGCCGGAGCCATTTCTTTAGCGATTCTTCCTGTGGCGGAATACCCTAAAATTAGTCCACCTTCAGTAAGCGTTAATGCGTACTACACAGGGGCAAGTGCAGAGGTGGTTGAGCAAGCCATTGCCGATCCGATAGAAACCTCGGTCAATGGGGTGGAGGATATGATTTATATGTCCTCAAAAAGTGCCAATGACGGGTCGTACTCTCTTAACGTTACCTTTGATGTGGGCACTGATCCTGACATGGCTCAGGTCAACGTTCAGAACCGGGTTGCGCAAATAGAATCTAAACTGCCACAAGAAGTTCGCATGGTAGGTGTGACGGTTAAAAAGCGCTCTCCTGATCTTTTAATGGTACTGAACTTCTACTCGCCTGATGGTAAGTATGATGACCAATTTTTAATTAACTATGTAAACCTAAACATTAAAGATCAGCTAGCTCGTGTTACGGGTATTAGTGAAGTTGGTGTACTTGGTGGTGGTGAATACGCAATGCGTGTTTGGCTCGATCCAGATAAAATGACCAACTTAGGGTTAACTACCTCTGATGTTCATGCCGCATTAGCTGAACAAAACGTACAAGTTGCGGCGGGTAAAATTGGTGCTGCGCCTTATGCCAGTGCACAAGATGTGCAGTTTAACTTGGTGACAAAAGGACGTTTAGAATCAGTTGAAGAGTTTGAAAACGTCGTACTTCGTGCAAATAACGACGGGTCATCAGTTTATCTAAAAGACATTGCGCGTGTTGAGTTAGGTAAGAAATTCTACGACGGTAATGGCCAATTTAGAGGAAAAGACGCCTCTATCGTAACGCTATCTCTGCAATCGGATGCCAACGCATTAGAGAGTGGAAAAGCGGTAATGGAGATGCTTGAAAAGCTTAGTGCGACTTTCCCTGAAGGCTTGGCGTATGAAACCAGTTATGACACCACGCTGTTTGTTGCAGAATCGATTAAAGGGGTAGTAAAAACCCTAATTGAAGCGATTCTATTGGTTATTGCTGTGACCTACCTGTTCTTGGGCAGTGCGCGTGCAACGCTAATTCCAGTTGTTGCAATCCCAGTATCGTTAATTGGTACCTTTGCTGTCATGCTTATGACCGGGTTTACGATTAATACCGTAACCTTGTTTGGCCTTATCTTAGCCATTGGTATCGTGGTGGATGACGCCATTTTGGTTATCGAAAACGTCGATACCATTATGAAGCGCGATCCGTCGTTAAGTCCAAGAAAAGCCACGTTAATCGCGATGAAAGAAGTAACAGGCCCAATCATTACCTCTACTTTGGTTTTGCTTGCGGTGTTTATTCCTGTTGCAATGCTTCCGGGTATTACTGGAATTATGTATCGCCAGTTCGCATTAACCATCTGTATTGCGGTAATTATCTCATCAATTAATGCGTTAACGCTTTCTCCTGCACTGTGTTCTTTGGTGCTAAAGCAAGGTGGAGATAATACG
The DNA here is from genome assembly GCF_028765525.1 of Aliivibrio sp. S2TY2. Taxonomy (NCBI): domain Bacteria; kingdom Pseudomonadati; phylum Pseudomonadota; class Gammaproteobacteria; order Vibrionales; family Vibrionaceae; genus Aliivibrio; species Aliivibrio sp. S2TY2. Next base: position 16,196 of record NZ_JARACS010000005.1, read on the forward strand.
GCTCGTTGGTTTAAAGCCTTCAACCGTGGTTTAGATAAAGTTACTAATAAATACGGTGAAATTGCGGGTTTCTTTGTTCGAAAAACAACGATCTTGATGGTATTTTTTGCCGTAGCGCTTGGCTCGGTGACTTACCTTGCGAAAAATACGTCAACGGCATTCGTTCCTCAAGAAGATAAAGGAATTTTGCTGGTTAACGTACAGCTGCCTGATTCCGCATCACTTTCTCGTACTGAAGAAGTGTCAGCCAAAGTGCTTGAGATCTTGAATCAAGAGCAGGGTGTTGATGGCGTTACTATTGCCAATGGTTATGCATTCTTAACGGGTGCTGCTGCATCAAATGGCGCGTCATTGTTTGTGAAATTAAAGCCTTGGGATGTTCGTAATGACATGGAGGGAGATAACTCGTCATTCGCTATCACGAATCGTATCAATGGCCGTGCCGCAATGGAATTACCAGAAGCGGTGATTTTCGCGATGGGTGCGCCAGCGGTTCCCGGGATGGGCGCAGCTTCTGGTTTTGAGTTTGTGTTAGAAGATACGCTAGGTCGTAATCGTACGGATTTAGCGAATGTAATGAATCAAGTGATTCAAACGGCCAACCAACAGCCTGAAATTCAATACACATTCAGTACGTTCCGTGCCAATGTTCCGCACTACTATGTGGATATTGACCGTGAAAAAGCCAAACAACTTGGGGTATCACTTGGTTCTATTTTCCAAACGCTGCAAGGTAATTTGGGCTCGATGTACGTGAATGATTTTACCATGTTTGGTAAGAACTTCCGTGTCACTATGCAAGCTGATGGGCAGTACCGTAGCAGTATGGATGATTTGGATAAATTTCACGTGCGTGCAAGCTCGGGTCAAATGGTGCCACTAAGCACATTAGTGACTTATGACACGGTATTTGAACCCGATGTAGCGTGGCGTTACAACATGTATCGTTCAGCCGTTATTCAAGGTCAACCTGCCGCAGGCTATTCGAGTGGTGATGCGATTGCTGCGATGGAACGTGTTGCCGCTGAGGTGCTTCCTCACGGCTACCAATACGAGTGGACAGGCATGGCTTACCAAGAAGTGAAAGCGGGTAACCAAGCGATTTATGCGTTTGCTTTAGCGCTGATCTTTATCTATCTATTCATGGTGGCACAGTATGAGAGTTGGAGTATCCCTCTAGCGATTATCCTTGTGGTTCCTGTGGCGACATTAGGCTCTTTTGTGGCCTTGAATTTAGCCGGAATGCCATTGAACCTATACGCTCAAATTGGCTTGGTTCTCTTAATCGCACTGGCCGCAAAAAATGCCATCTTGATTGTTGAGTTTGCGAAAAACGAGCGTGAAGAGAAAGAGACAGATTTAGATAACGCATCGGTGAATGGTGGTCGTTTACGATTCCGCGCGGTAAACATGACATCGTGGTCATTTATTTTAGGTATTTTGCCATTGGTGTTTGCATCAGGTGCTGGCTACATCAGCCAAAACTCTCTGGGTGTGTCACTGATTGGCGGCTTACTGTGCGTGTTATTGGTCGGTACGCTACTTATCCCTGGTTTTTATGCCATGGTGCAACGTCGTCGTGAGAAACTGCACGGCGGAAGTACCAAGCTTGTTCACATTGATGATGAGTGATTTGACAAGAAGCTAATACGTTAAGCCATTCAACTAAAAGGAGCCTTCGTGGCTCCTTTTTTATTTACAAAAAGAGTGATATTAACCTCTCATTTTGAACTAGAGTGGTTCGGTTCCCATAATGCTAAGGTATATACTCTTTTGTCATTATCTCGCCTCAGCGCATTCTATTGTCAAATTTATTCTGAGTACTTATCAATGCAAAAACATAACGTAAAATTTATTGCTACCGATATGGATGGCACATTACTTAATGAGCACAGCCAGTTAGACCTAAGTTTCTTCGATTTGTATAAACAGCTAGAAGACAAAGGCATCATGTTTGCCGCGGCGTCTGGACGTCAGTACTACAGCTTATTAGAAACCTTTGAGCCAGTGAAAGATAGCATGATGTTCATTGCTGAAAATGGCACGTTAGTGATGCATAAAGGCCAAGAGCTTTACAGTTGCACGATAGATACACCATCAATCAAAAACATTATTCAAACCGCGCGTTCTATAGATGGAGCACACATTGTATTGTGCGGAAAAAAATCCGCTTACATTGAAACTCAAGACCCACAAGCACTAGCCGAGTTCTCTAAATATTATCAACGTTGCCAATACGTAGAAGATTTATTAGCAATTGATGATGAGTTCATTAAAGTCGCTATTTGTCACTTTGATGGGTCAGCAGAGCATATTAATCCGGTAATAAATACAGAGTTTGGCCATACTCATCAAGTGGTGGTTAGCGCTAAGATCTGGCTCGATGTAATGAATGCGGTTGCCTCTAAAGGGGCGGCGATCAAGCATCTTCAAAACACGCTTGGCTTTAGCTTCGAAGAGACAATGAGTTTTGGTGATTACTTAAATGATTTAGAAATGCTACAAGAGAGCTATTATTCTTACGCGATGGAAAACGCACATCAGCAGGTGAAAGAAACAGCACGCTTTATCGCGCCAAGTAACAAAGACGCTGGCGTGTTTACGGTGATTAAAGAGCAAGTGTTATAAGCGTTTACTTATCGCATACTCGATATTAAAAAGCCCTAACAACACGTTAGGGCTTTTGTTTTTCTAGTGCATTGAAATGACATTAGAACCATTAAGCTAGGGCTAATTCACCATCATTTTGTTGATGAGAAATAGAATCATCATAGAACTTATTTTTTACAATTTTTGTACCTGCGGTGCCATTAAGAGCATCTAAAGCCAAATGCAAATCGGTAATGATACCAATTGAAATATCGACATTTTCAACATAGTTGATCATCGCATCAATTTTTGGCTGCATAGAGCCTTTATCAAACGCATAACCTTTTAATTCTTCGGTTGTCGCAATGTCTAATTTGATTTGGTTTGGCTTACCGTAATGGAAGAATACCCCATCACCATCGGTCAAAATTAAGAAAAAGTCGGCGGAAATTTGTTGAGAAAGTAACGATGCCGTTGAGTCTTTATCAATAACACAATCAATATTTGAAGTGATGCCATTCTCATCAGTACAAATAGGAATGCCGCCACCGCCACAACAAATAACGATGTTATCGTGCTGCAAAGCTAATGAAATCAATTCACTTTCACGAATATTTTTAGGAGCAGGAGAGGCAACAACACGTCTAAAGTAGTCACCATCTTGGCGAATAGACCAATCAAACTCTTCAGCAAGTGCTTTAGCTTCTGCTTCTGAATAGACTTGACCTATAAACTTCATCGGGTCGTTAAACGCAGGGTCGGCTTTATCAACATCAACATGAGTAAGAATTGTTGATACGTTACAATCAACACGGTTACGTAATTCTTGTGCAAGCATGGTTGCTATCATCCCTTGGGACTCGGCAACTAAACAGCTAAGAGGATAAGAAGGAACAGCATCAAAGGCATCATTTTGTTGGCTTAATAAACCAACTTGTGGGCCATTTCCATGAACAATAGCAATACGGTAATCTTCACTTAATTTCGCAATAGATTCTGCCGCTACCTTTACGTTTTCAAGTTGATTTTCATAAGAAAGAACCTGGCCACGACGCAATAGTGCATTGCCGCCTAGGGCAATAACAATTGTTGGTTTCATTGTTGTACGACTCATTTTAATTTTCTCAATGCCACATCAGTGCTGTTATCACTAAATAGAGATTCATTTTTTCTCTGTATTTAGCCAGCGTCTATTTATCACAAATCTACCGTGTTCAGCATCACCTTATTTAGAAAGTAAGGGCTGCGAAGACATAGACTGGACATTGAGCGGGGATTCTATACTGGAAATATCAGCAACGCACCGTATTTATTTTATAAATAGAGAATATATGTAAGTAGGTGTTTCTTTGTATGTAACTTATCATCTGATGTTAAATTAGTGTAATAAACTAAATTAAGAGCCTCTGGAGAGAGATATTCTATTGTGTTTTTTTGAAAGTAGAGTTCTTGTGCGAAGGAGCTTGAGGATATAAGGAGTGATGTCGAAAATAAGTGATTGGTTTAGGAAATAAACAAAACGCATTTAAAGTTGGATCTAATAAATCTTAGGAAATAATTTAGCCATTAAATATCTACTAGGTTACCCCTTAATAGTGATAAAATCGTCGTATCAGAATAACCGAGAAACGCTATGTTTATCCATCATGTTAACGATATCGACTGGCTGGTGATTACCGCTTTTGAAGAACTTAAAACGATGTTTATCGAAGAAGCCGGTGCGATCCCCTCTTGCTTTTCTATTGCCAGCGAATTGAGCTTGATTGATCAAGCTAAGCGCACTTATGGGTATTTGCCTACATTCAGTGGCGTAATCACCGATACAGGCACTTTTCAAAGTCAGGATAACGAAGAAGATTTGCTCCCACAGCTTGCTTGCCTAGTTGAGGGGCGTGGTCGGGTGTTTATCTATCACGGTGGCTTTGTGGCTTTTGTGGATGACGAGCAAACCTTTATTACAAGAATGGACTGAACATTATTCAGTATGATTACGCGATTAAATTCTGGCGTGATGTAGAGGGCACTTACTCTACAGATAATTATATTAAATAAGGCGACCAAGAAGACACATTAGGTGACCCATAATGGGGTATGGTGACAAGACAGTGTTTTGGTCACGAGTAAGGCGTCACTAGAAGTAAGCAAGTGCCATAGGTGAATCTTAACTTATGGCATGTCTTTTTGTGAATTTTTATTGCGTAAGTTATTGTTTTGATGTTGCTTCTAGTGTTTAGAGATACTTTACTTTCGGTGTCTTTTAATGGACTATAATTATTGATTTAGTTAAAATTAAAAAAAATAATGTGGCTTTGACTATGGAAGATAACCAGAAAGATAAATATTTTTTAGCAATGCAAGCGTATAAAGAAGATGATTTTACGAAAGAAATTTTAACTCCTTTATTTAAGTCTATGGGTTATGATCGTGTAGAGTTTCATGGTGGGCCGAGTGAACGAGGTAGAGATTTGATTGCGACAGCTATATTACCTCCACCGAAACGCGGTGAATATGTAGTATATATTCAAGCAAAAAAGCTTAATAAAAATAAAATGTTAGCTAGAAATGATTTATCTCGACTTTGTAGGCAATTAAGACAGGCAAAATCTAAAGGTTTTACAAAGGGAAACGGAGATCGAGTCAAGCCAGATCATATCTACATAGCAACACCGCATGCAATAACTCAACGATTTATAGAAGATCTGGAAGATGAGTTGTTTGATGATGGTTACCGTGGTTGGCTAGAGTTGTACGATTGTGTGCGGATTTTGAAGGATATTGAAGAGTTTTGCCCTGACCTTTTAGAAAAACTAGAACCATTTGAAGAAAAAATTTGGAATGCTAAAAGTGAAAATATTGTTGACAGAAATCATGAGCTATTAGGGGCACTTTGCTCAGTTCGTGATTCTATTGATATTAGTAAATTTTATAGTGATTTATCATTCTTTGTAGGGTCAATTGACAGTAGAGTTCTTGTTACATATAAAGCACATATAACAAAAAAACGTTTTAGGCTCATTAATAAAAAGCAATGGGAAAGTCTTAAATTAGAGCGTGAAAAAATCATTGATTTGGTTGGTTTAGATATTTTAAAAGAAGATACAAAAGTTAGCGAAGATAGATATAAAGAGCATTACAATCAATATAACTCAAAAGAGAATAAAGCTAACCAATTAGCTTATAATTCATCTGTTTCGCATTTATCTTCTCTTGTTGAAGAATTTGACTCAAGGGCGTTTTTACTTTTAGGGCGACTAGAATTTGAAGCGAAAAAACAGTCTCGCTCTAATAAACTTACGTTGGAACTTATTACGGATAAATTGAGAAATGTTCGCTCAAAAGTTAAAAATGATAATTTTAAATTGGAGAGGTCCTGTCGTGGGTTTGATACATCAGAATTGAGCAAAGAATCTGTTGATTTAGCTGAAAAGGCTTTTGAGCTTATTAATGACTTTTCAAGCAAAATTGTAGAACAACAAAGATATGTGAAATTATTAAAAGAGGATATCATTCCTGAGCCTTACTACGATGTGTGTTTAAATTCTTCTCAACTTGAAAAAGAAATTTCACAACGTGTAGAAGAATATCGTTCTTGTGTTAAATTTTTAAATAGTGATGATCGCCCAAATATGGCAGGCGTTCGTCGCTTGCTTGATTCAGTTGAAATTAGCCTTAGATTTTTTGGATGTATTTATACTGATGAATCGGTTCTTAGTTCTATAATTGAATTGAAAGAGTTAGAAGCTTGTTCTGATAGAGTGTCAATATCTGCACATGATGTATTTTATACCGGCAAGGATGTTGCTATTTATGGTGGTGCTGGTGTCGGTAAGACTACCACACTAGAAATGTTTTTTAAGTCTTACGAAGAAACTATTAATGGAAGAAAAATAATATTTTGTAGCTTGAATCGAGTCGTTCAAGGTTTATCCAACTTAGGTATAGAAAAGAGAAATACGAAAGACACTAAATCAACTTATTTGGATAAGGTAATCTATTCAATTATTTTATTATCGTATGGACTAGCAGTTAATTCTGATAATATTGATAGAATTAAACCATATTTAGATGATGGAGTAGTACTTGTTTTTGATGGATTGGACGAAATAATAACTGAGTATCCTATTGTTTTAGATGCTATGAATAATTTCAAAAAAAACTATGAAAAAATTCAATGGATTATTTCAAGTAGGGATTGTGTTAGCTATCTTAAGGAAATAAATTTTTTAGGAATTACGTTGTTGCCGTTTACGCCCGAACAGCTTCGAAGCTTCATTTGTGGTTGGTTTAATGATGAATGCATAGGAATGAAGCTTTGGAATGAAATTTCAGGGACGGAACTTCATGAAAACCTCTTAACTCCATTAGTCGCGACAATTCTTTGTACATTGGTTGAAAAAGGAATAAAAGCCCCTTCTAATGAATCTGAAATATATAGCGAGCGTTTAAGTCTTTTGCTTGGTAAGTATGATACAAATAAAAGAATACGACGACAGGAACAGGGCAGCGAAGAATTATTTTCCTGTGCTAAAGCTCTTGCTTGGAGCATGCATTCTCAGGGTATCCGTAATATAAGTTATAGAGAAGCTATTCAAAACTTACAAATTAAAGTCGGATCGAAGTATACGACAAGACTTATTTCAAAGTGCGTAAAAGAGTTAGAAGATCCATGCACTGTATTGGTTCGAGACAAAGTATCAGGAAAGCTGTCATTTGGTCACTTTAGATTTCAAGAACATCTTGCATCATTAGAGTTGAGAGATAATAGGTCGATTGATCTTAGTACTATTATTATTCGCGACTGGTGGCGAGGAGCATTTAGTTTGTTTGCTCAAAGTTTAGATGATATTGAGTCTACAATAGAAGAATTAATTAGAGGTGATAAGTTGATTTCTGAGGATGCCTTCACGACATTATATACAATGTGTGATGTGTTGAGTTCTAAAAAGAGGGGAAATATGAGGTTATTGCTCGATCATCTGAAACAGGATAATTTTTATTGTTATGAAACTGATAATTATGATTTTTCAGATAATTATGATGGTGATTATCATAGCTATGCTCCAGTTTTAAGGACCGATTGGTGAGCTATACAATTATAAAAATGAAGAAATATATGATGACTTCAGTATCTCACTACCAGTGAATAAATAATTCAATTTGTAATAGGTTATAAATATCTCTAATAAACAACCCGCCAATCAGCGGGTTGTTTACTATCTGGTTCTCTATATTGTATTTAATGCATTACGCAGCAATCGACTCATCTCTAGTCATTCTTCTCACCAATACCGTTCTTACATTGTCGTATACCCAGTTAAAGGTGAATGCATAAATGGTGATAAAGATAGTCACGCCAATATCCATCACAAACGCTTCCCAGATGCCTACGTTTAATAAGTAAGCCATCACAGGTACAGTTACGAACAGTAACCCTAATTCAAACAATACAACGTGGAAGATGCGTAATGAAAGGGTTCGCTGTGTTTTCTCGCCAGTGAAGAATTGATCGAAAATCCAATTATAAATAAAGTTCCAGATCATCGCGATAGTGGCAACGACTATCATGGTTCCTGATAGGGAAGTAACGTCGTGATTAGTAAAAATAGCTAACCCAAGAATAGACAGTGATACCGCCAATACCTCAAATAATACAGCGTGGAAAATACGTTCAGTGGTTTTCATAGCGATGACTCTTAATGATTATTGATACATTTAAAGATAATGAATCAGCGATTATAGAGAGCGAATAAAAGAGATAAAGTTAACAGCCATCACGAATCGTGATAGTTTAGGGGTTTAATCCAATTATTAAGCCAATGCCATGTACAGTTTTGAGCAATTGAAAATCTTTGTCACCGTGTGTGAGTGTGGTTCATTCTCTGCCGCCGCTCGTCAGTTAAAGCGCGCTCAATCCGGTGTGAGTCAGGCTATTGCCAATTTAGAGATCGCCATTAACCAAGAACTGTTTAATCGTGATAAAAACACGCCTGTGCTAACAGAGAAAGGCAGAGCGTTATTGCCGATTGCTCAATCTATTTTGCATCAACAAAAATACTTTGACCAAAAAGTTGAATCGTTAGAAAGAGAGCACGAATATGAGTTAGTCATCGCCATTGATGAGAGCTTAATGAATGACGATGTATTACAAATATTGGCGGCATTGGCAGATAAGTTTCCTGTGACGGATTTTGAGATCATCACAACCTCAACTTTTGATGTTGAAGAGTTAGTAAAAAAAGGCAAAGCCCAAGTAGGGATTGTCTATGCAGATGGCGAGTTAAAAGTAGACATGGATTTCTTTACTCTAGGTCATGTGCGCTTTCTGACGGTGGTGTCTCCAGAGCATGAGTTAGCCAGTTTATCTGTTGTGAATGATGCAGCATTGAAAGGGCACAGACAGCTAGTGCATCGCAGTTCAAAGCGTAAAGAGTTATGGTTCAGCTATGGGATAAGCTCAAAGTTGTGGTATGCCAATACGCATCAAACCTTGATGGATCTTGCTTGTAAAGGAGTGGGTTGGACGATAGTACCAGAGCATAGTGTTACAAGCTTACTAGAGCAGAATAAACTTGTGGCGCTGCCAATTGCACATGAATTTGATGGCTGGCTTACCCCTATGGGTTGCTTGGTATCGCGTAGTCATGTTTTTGGCCCTGTATTAGAAGAGTTATTGTCCTCTTTACAAACGATTAGCCAAAAAAAACGCTAGCTCATTATTAATGAACTAACGGTTTATTTACACTGTAAAACGGAACTAAGCGACTTGTTCAGTTTTTACTTGTGTGGTGGCTATATCTTCACAAAACTCGTGGTGCAGCGCTCGTATAGCGTTTTGATAGTCTTTATCGCTGACAACAAACTGTACGTTTACATTGCGCATAGAGGAGTGCAGAGCCACAGGAGTGACGTCATTATTCATTAATGATAAAACCCCTTTTGCCAATGCTTTGTTGGTATCAATCTGAGAACCAATCACCGAGATTAACGCCACCATACGACCTTTAATCGAGGCGTTTGGATAGCGTTTTTCTGCTTTGTATAACAGTTTATTGAGATTGTCAGTGCTACCGCCAAGGTAATAAGTAATTGAATTAGCATTCATTTCTTTACCAATTAAACTCACTTGTGCGTCTGAGATAATTTCCATTAACTCATAGCCGACGTTATCTACCTGGCCTACCATTGCTTGATCAAACAAATGTAGGGCAAACACTTTTTCTTTACCTGCAATGATTTCGACTTTGTTGGTTTCTGGCTGGTAATCTGATGAGATTAATGTGCCTTTGTGTTCTGGTTCAAAAGTGTTTTTAATCTGGATTTCAATGTCACTTTCACGAAGCCCTGCCGCAGCATTAGGGTGAATCGCTTCCATTCCTAAGCTTGCTAATTGATCTGCAACATCGTAATTGGTGCGTCCAATCGGGAATACCTTATCGGTGCCTACAACACGCGGATCAGCCGAACTTAGGTGATATTCTTTATGGATAATCGCCAAATCAGCATGAGTAAGTGACGCGATACGGCTAAAGGTCATTTCACTGTAACCACGATCGTACGTGCCCATTAGACCTTCTTTGCAATAGGCATAGCCAGTAACAATTGGTAGCTCTGTGGTGACATCTATATCTTTAAATACATCAGTAATAGTTTCATCTAATGTTCTTGGAGTTTGATTGTCCCAACCAGAGAGATCGACGAATTTTGCGTTAATTCCAACGGTTTTTAGCTTTAATGCCGTGTTAAAGGCACTGTGAGCTTCACCAATTGAAGACAGAAATTCACGCACTTGAGGTAAATAACGACGCAATGAAAACTGACCGTATTGACAGGTTTCAAGAATATTAGAAATACAGGTTTTGGCTTCATCAATTCGTGAGCAAATGAATTTATCAGCTCTTAATCGGTTCAAAGGGTCAATAAATAGATGTTCATTGGTTAATAGCATACGATTTTTCACATACTCTAATGCTTCATCCCAGCTATCGTCGCGCTTAGCGATCAGTTTATACACACCAGGTTTGCCTGTTTTCTTACATTCAAGTAATGAATCGGTAATACCACCATAAGCAGATACAACAAAAACACGGTTATATGGATTTTGAGGGCGAAGAAAGATGTTGTCTAAAACGGCGTCAAACGCAGTCATAGAAGTACCGCCGATTTTTTCTACGGTATAAGTCATGGGTAATCCTTTTTGACTTTGAGGGAGAGAATCCACTTGAGTCACCTTGAACCCAAGTGGATTTACTACTAACTTAAATAAGCATTAGGGGGAATGAGTGTTTAATCTAAGATAGGGTAGACACCGTTTTCATCATGAACTTCGGCACCTGTGATTGGTGGATTGAACACGCACGCCATCACCATTTCTTTATCTTTATAAGCACGCAAGTAGTGTTCGTCATGCTTATCAAGAATGTACAAGGTGCCCGGTTTGATTGGGTAGGTTTCACCGCCAATGACTTCAATTTCACCTTCGCCACTCATGCAATAGACTGACTCTAGGTGGTTCTTGTAGTGAATGTGTGTTTCTGTATCTTGATAAATTGTGGTGATGTGGAAAGAGAAGCCCATGTTGTCGTCTTTCAACAACATTCTTACGCTTTCCCATGTTTCTGATGCTACGCGTCGTTCGCTATCACGACATTCGTCTAGTGTTCTAACAATCATTGTATCGTCCCTGATTAAGATGCTTTTTTGAAGTGTTTTTCTGCAATATTATCAATTGCGTTTTCAAAGATGGTTAGTCCTTCTTCTAGCTCTGACTCTGTGATCGTCAATGGACAGAAGAATTTCACTACTTCATCAGATGGACCAGCAGTTTCAATGATCATACCGTTTTTAAAACAATCTTTAGCGATATCACTTGAGATAATGCCATCTTTACACTCAATACCAATCATCATGCCGCGACCTTTTTGCTGAACAAACAATTTAGGGTAGCGTTTTACAGCACGAAGAATGACATCATTGACTTTTTGAGAGCACTGTTTGATGTGTGTTTCAAAATCTGAGTTTGCCCAGTAAATCTCCAGAGCTTTAGCTGCGGTAATAAAAGCGTGGTTGTTACCACGGAAAGTACCGTTGTGCTCACCCGGTTTCCATTCATCTAATTCTGGTTTTAGTAAGACAACCGCCATTGGTAAGCCGTAGCCGCCAATGGATTTAGAGAGTGTAACCATATCTGGTTTTATACCTGATGGTTCAAAACTGAAGAAGGTGCCAGTACGCCCACAGCCTGCTTGGATATCATCAACAATCATTAGAATGTCGTTGGCTTTACAAATTTTGCTTAAACGCTGTAGCCATTCATTGGACGCAACATTTAAACCACCTTCGCCTTGTACTGTTTCTAAAAGTACCGCAGCTGGTTTATCTAAACCGCTTGAATTGTCAGATAGCATGGTTTCAAACAAGTTAAGACCATCGATGTCGGCATAGCCTTCAAAAGGAATGCGAGTGATGTTGTTTAAACTAAAACCTGCACCTTGGCGGTGGTGTTGATTACCTGTTGCTGCAAGTGCACCAGCAGTACAACCGTGGAAGCCATTAGTGAAGGCAACAATGTTAGTTCGGTTAGTGACTTTACGTGCCAGTTTTAAAGCGGCCTCAACGGCATTGGTTCCGGTAGGGCCGGTAAATTGAACTTTATAATCTAGATCTCTAGGTTCTAGGATGTAATTATTCAATGCATTCAAGAAAGTGGCTTTTGCACTTGAGTGCATATCTAAGCCATGCGTAATGCCATCATTTTCGATGTATTCAAGTAAAGCTTGCTTTAAGACTGGGTTGTTGTGACCGTAGTTGAGTGATCCGGCTCCAGCAAGGAAGTCTAAGTAACGTTCGCCGCTTTCGGTTTCTAGCCAACATCCTTTTGCTTTTTGGAAGACAACTGGAAAACTATTTGAGTATGAACGTACTTGTGATTCTTGCTTCTTGAAAATATTCATGATGAGTCCGTTTATGATTCCTATTTTATTTTAGAGCGATACGATACAAATATTCAGTATCGTGTTTGCCTTTGAAATGGGTTTCTTTGTCTAGAAATGTGGTTACTTCACCTTGATCACCGTTTTCGGCATCCAGCTTTTTAAATAGCGACCATGAAGCGGTATTGGCTTTGGTGATGGTTGTTTCTACGAATTCGGTATGTTTGATGTTTTTACGCTGTAAAAGCTCATTTAGCATTGAGTAAGCTAAACCTTTACCTCGGTAGCGAGGAGAGACAGCGACTTGCCAAATGAATAATGTTTTTGGGTCATCAGGCTTATGGTAACCAGAGATAAAACCAGCAAGGTTGCCGTCTTTCTCTGCTAAAACGCAGGTCTTACTGAAATGGGTAGATTGGAGAAAATTGCAGTATGAAGAGTTGATATCAAGAGGTGGACACTCGGTGATCAATGCGTAAACATCGTCACCGTCTGTCCTTGAAGGCTCTCTAAATGTCCATTTTTTGCTGGGTTCAATATCCATGCTTGAACACAAGATTCTGGGTGCCGCAATAGTCATATGTAAATACATATCCTTTGTACTCTAATTAAATTCCTTTTTATTATGGGCATTTTTAGAGGTGTAAAGGCAAGTTAATCACAATAAAAGCGTATTTCTTAGCTTGTTAATGTGATACTGGTCACATTTTAGTGGTTTTGTTTAGTTAGAGTTCTACGTATTCGATTGTGTGGATTGGATGAAAAACTGGCTTTTTATAAAAAATAGCCCGTCTTACTTGGGCTATTTTTCGTGTTTTTTTAAAAGAGATTTATACTGCAGCGACCATTTTTTGTAATAGGCGAATCATCTCTTTTTGTTCGTTTAGATCAAGAGAGCTAAGTGCTTCTTTATTCACCTTAATTGGGATCGGCAAAAGTGTTTCTTTTAGTGTTCGACCTTCATCTGTGAGGTAAATTCGAAATGAACGACGGCTGTTGGGATCCGCTTGTCGTTCAACAAGGCCAAGCTTTTCTAATTTATCTAATGTTCGTGTTGTTGTGGAGTTTTCCACTTTTGATTTTTCAGCAATATCGCGTTGAGTGACTCCTTCTTCTTCCCATAAACACATCATGGTTGGCCAAAGAGCAACTGTTAAACCGTGTTGTTTTAACTCTGCTTCGAAATGTTTTGAGGCTTGGTTGGCAATAACGTTAATCATCCATCCAAAGCTGCTTTGACGATCAAATTCTTCCATTGTGTTCAAACTCCTGCGCTTACAACTATTGCAATGGTAACTAATCCGGTTGCAATTAGCACCAATAATGCACGTTTATTTGATACAAACATCAAGTTCGATGATGTTTGATTTTCTGTGAGTTTCTTTTGTATACCAGTAACCATTGCCCAAACAAGCGGCTTTGAGCGTAATTTATAAAAAAGAATGGCAACTAAATGCAGTATGACTAATACCGGTAACAAACGTGCACATATTCCATGCAGGGTAACGAAAATATCAAAGACATCATCATTTAAAACGATATCAGAGTAAGGGATGTGATCGAATAACCCTGCTAACGCGATACCGGTAATACATTGAATAAATAAAGTGAAAATTAACCCGATGACCATCCAAGATCCTGCTGGATTATGGCCTACTTTTGATGGCTCTTTTCCTAATAAATAACGAATGGTACGTTTTGGGGAAGCAATAAATTTTTTAAAACGGCTCGTATCACTGCCAACAAAACCCCATACAATGCGCCACATAATAAGAGTAAACAGGACTAAACCTAAATAGACATGCGGTCCTTCTCCATTAAAGCCACTTGCGGCTAATCCGATAAAAAGCAGAGCTTGGAGCCAATGATATAAGCGTGTTGGTAAATCCCAAATCTTCATTTTCTTGTTCCTAATTAATGGTTGTTTTAACTAACTATAAATAATTTACACCACAACAGTTGCGTGCGCAACTGTTGTGGTGTAAATTAAATGCAACTCGAAGCGAGACAGACATTTATTAGAGAGAAAGTAATGAAAAAATTAATAATTAGTTTATGTGTTTTATTTCCAAATATTGCATTTTCACAAGCGAGTGTTGACCTAATTAACGCAAGACAACAGGCTTTTGTACATATCGAAAATCAATCAGAGCAAGTAGAGGACATGCTTGATGAAGATGCTCCTAATTGGAATGAAATTGAGTCGGTCAGTCATGAACTTTATAAACATAGCCAATTACTAAGCACGGCATTTCCTGAAGGTAGCCAAGACGGCAGTAAAGCAAAAGAAGCGGTATGGGGTAAACCTGAAAAATTTAATCAATTAATGCAAGAGATGGATAGTGGCTTTGTTCAACTTTATCAAGCAAGCCTGAAACAAGATAAAGAAGCGGCAAAAACGGGTTTAGAGCAAGCACAAGATACGTGTAATGCGTGTCACCGTTCTTACCGTTCACGTTTTTAAGTTAAAAAAGGGTTGAAGATACGATAGCTTCAACCCTTTTAACGTTTTATAACGGTATTAGTTAGTCAGTGCTAACTTGGCTCCAAAGCCAACCAATAAAGAGCTTAATCCATATTTTAGTAGATTAGAAAAAGCTTTGCTTTCTGCGATTACCGTTCTGAATTTTCCTGCAAAAATGGCAATACAAATAAACCATATTAAAGCAATGAAAGCGGTTGTGATCCCAAGCATGCCAATCATCGATGGTGATGAGGTTTCAGGCGTTAAAAACTGAGGAATGAAAGCAACGAATGTCAGACATACCTTTGGGTTTAACGCATTGGTTAGAATACCTTGGCGATATACTTTCATATTTGACGTTTTCTTAGCGGTTTCCAACTCTGCTATGCCACCTTTGGCTGTGAACATTTTAAAGCCGATGTAACACAAATAGGCAGCACCAATGTATTTGATAATGGTAAAAGCGGTTGCAGAAGAGAGTAGTAGTGCACTTAAACCAACGACAGCTAAAAAGGTGTGAAAAAGTACGCCAGTAGCCACTCCAAATGCCGCATAAACTCCAGTTTTTCCACCACCACTTAATGCTCTTGAAAGTACAAAAAAGAAATCGGCGCCTGGCATTGCACAGAAGGCAAACATGCCAGCAATAAAGAGAAGATAAGTTTCAATGCTCATAATTAACCCATGAATAAGAAAACGTAATATAGGCTATATTAGAGCCACGAATAAATTATCGATAATGTACTGCTTATTGAGCGATATATAAACCATTATTCAGACACTTCGAGTAAATAATCTTCAACTTGTTCAGATAGCCAGTCAATAATAACGCCGCGAGGCATGTTCGTTTTGGTCATTTCTGCGAAAGATTGCCAGTTCATTGCACGGTTATGTTTGAGAACCTTTAACGTACCATCACGTAAATACTCATTAATTAATAATGCAGGGACCGACGACCATCCCGTTCTATCTAATACTGCATCACGAAGGTGCTCATAAAAAGTAAGTGCAATGTATTTGCTGGATGTTGGCTCAAATACCATTAGTTCATCATCATCAATGTAATTAACGATGATTTCTGTGTGGCTTTCTAAATCTGTCGGGCTTACTTTTCGTAGTCGGCTTAACGGGTGTTCTTTATGTGCGACCGACATCATACGAATTTGTCCCAGCTCATTTTGTTGAACATGCAGAAGTTGGCTATTTATAGGTAATATCCCATAGGCCACATCAACGACATTTTGCTCTACCATTTCTTCAAGCTCTGGTGATGGAGCAACATAAATAGAGATGCTGGTGTTTGGGAATTTTCGACTCATGCGAGTTAAAATATCACGCCAAATGGGTTCAGGCAGTGAGTCATCACGAACAACACGAATAGTTGAAGCAATGCCTTCATTGTATTGTAAGCACTTACTTATAATATCGTTGCTAATAACCATCATACGTCGGCAGTCATTAACGATTGATTCACCTATTTCGGTAGGGGTAATGCGGTTGCCAGTACGAACTAATAAGGTTACTCCAAGCTCATCTTCAAGGGTGCTTAATGCGGCACTTACAGTGGTTCGACTTTTTTGAAGCTTACGAGCCGCTTCTGCAATAGAGCCTAATTCGACTGTATATAAAAGCATTTCAATCTGACTGGTTTTCATGATTATTTCTCGTTAATTTATGCTCTTTTTAGCTAAGCGACGAATAACCTGACGCTGACTGATTATCCTATCACCAATTTAGACTATATGATGCGTTGTATATATAAAAAAGACGAAAAATAAGTCGAAGGGGTAAATTATGTCATATTCAATTCATAAAGAGAGGCAGTTATTGCTTATATCTACATTTTCAGCGTTATTGTTTGCCATGATAGGCATTACATTGGGTTCATTGATCCATTCATTAGTGATTATTTTTGATGGTGTGTATTCACTTGTCAGTTTAGGGCTCACTTTAGTGTCGCTTGCTGCTGTGATGTATATTCGAAAAGAAGAAGTAGCGAAAAACATTAAGCGCGTTAAGGTAATTGAGTCTTCAGTAATTTTACTAAAGGGGATCGCAATTACCTTAATGTGTGTACTGTCGTTTATTTCTGCGATTGAAGCGATTATGGATGGTGGTCGAGAAGTAAACACTGGTATGGCGTTGGCTTTTGGTGTGTTTAGTATGATCGGGTGTTACACCAGTTATTGGGTTATGAAAACACAAGGTCGTGCAGTTAGCTCCCCATTAATTGAAGCGGAAGCAAAGCAGTGGTTAATGGATACTGTGATCAGTGCTGCTGTATTTATTGGTTTTATGGTAGCGAAATTGTTGCTGTTAACCTCTCACGCACATTATGCAGAACTTGCTGATCCGGTGATGGTTGTTCTTGCCTCAATCTATTTTATTATTGTTCCAGTAAAAATGATCATCAGTTCAAGCAAACAATTGCATCACCTGAGTCACAATACGTTTCTAGGTAAATATCTGCACATTTAGCTCGTATTATCTAGGTACGTTCATCCTTAGGTGTATCCATTACGACTAAAGTACCAATTGAGTTGACCTGAGAGATCTCCCCAAGTACGTTTGAATGAAACTGCTTATAGGATGCGAGACTCTCAGTCTCAACTCGTAATAGATATTCATTTGCTCCCGTAATATTGTGGCACTCTGTCACTTCTTTCGATTCCATGATCTGTTCTTCAAAATCTTTTTGCGATTTTTTACTGTGGTCAGATAATCCAATTGTCACATAAGCAACAAATCCTATCCCACATTTGCTTGGATTTAATACCGCACGATAGCCTTGAATTGTCCCATTTCGTTCTAATTCTTGTACACGACGCAGCGTTGCGGAAGCTGATAATCCAATACGTTCAGATAGCTCTACATTAGTGAGTCGTCCATTTCTTTTTAACTCTTGCAATATTCTTTCGTCAAACCTATCCATTGCAACCAATCCTTGCGCATTAATTTTATTTTAAACAAATATAGACAGAAAATTTACTCAGTCTCGCATTAAGATACAAGCAGAATTTATTTTTATAAGATGCTTATTATGGATTACACCTATTTACTTGCTTTAACCACATTTGCTTTTGTTGGCGCGTTTACGCCTGGGCCAAATAACATTATGTTGATGACTTCAGGAGCGAACGTTGGCTTTGTTCGTACGATTCCACACATGCTTGGAGTGATATTTGGTTTTGCCTTTATGTTGGTTTTAGTTGGGTTTGGTTTAGTTCAAATTTTTCATACTTACCCTCAATTAGAGATGGCATTGCAGATCATCAGTGCGGCGTATTTACTTTATCTGGCGTATAAAATTGCGAGCAGTAAACCCGTTGATAATATTAATGGAGACTATAAGCCAATGTCGTTTTTACAAGCGGCAAGCTTTCAGTGGATAAATCCAAAAGGGTGGTCAATGGCATTATCTGTCATGAGTATTTACGCGACCAGTGCAGATATGTTTAGTGTGTTTCTAATCGCATTTGTATTTATTTGTATTAATGTGCCTACCGTAAGTTTTTGGACCGTTGCGGGTAAAGAGTTACAAAAGAGATTAAAAACACCAAAGCATTTGAAGTTTTTTAATTACAGCATGGCAGGCTTACTTGTCGGCTCTATGGTTATGGGTTTTTAATTGGTTTTCTTTGTTAATCGGGTGTTGCTGTCTTGGATGTGTTATCTTTATTTATATCACCTCTAAATACACGATTAACAAGGGTATTCCTATGTATCGACATTTCTTTTTGCTTCTCATCACTCTTTTTACTTCCTTGTCATTACAGGCAGAAGAAGTGACTTATTCAGAACAAGAGTATTTAGATCGTCCATTAATGGAGCGTTATATTTTAGATGAACTAAAAGCATTACGAATGGAGCAACAAGACCTAGAGCGACGTTTAACTATTCAAATTACCGACCGTGAGCTAGCGGTTGCTGATAAATCATTAAATTACTCCAATACAACGGTAACGTACTTTTTCTATGTCATTGCGGCGGTGGCTTCTCTTATTGCGTTGATTGGATGGCAATCATTAAGAGAGATGAAGCAAAATACCAAAGAGATGGCAGATAAGCAGCTCAATAAAATCGCCCAAGATTATGAGAAAAAATTTGTAGCGTTAGAGCGAGATCTAAAACGTAAAACGCGAATTATCACTGAGAATAACCGTGAAATTGAAATCATCAATGAAGTTCATAACTTATGGTTGAGAGCTCAAAGTGTTCAAACACCGGAACAGAAAATGGATATTTACGATGAGATTCTAAAAGTAAGACCGGGTGATTTAGAAGCATTAACCTATAAAGCGGATGCGGCAATGGAGATGCGTGAATTCCATTGGGCACTGAATTTATGTAATCGTGTATTAGAAGTGGATGATCAAAATGCACACGCGCTATTCCAACGAGCATGTGCGTATGCGCAATTAGGGGCGGAAGTGCAAGCCATTGATGACTTGCAGCGTTCTATTGAGGCAAGTACATCTATGCGTGAACTTGTATTAGAAGAGACAGACTTTGACCCATTAAGAGGTTTAGAACGTTTTGAAACACTATTAGAAGAATATGCAAATAACGTATCTTAAATAGGCATCATTTATTCGCCAAGGTGCTCGAAAATAAAGTCCATAAAGCAACGTACCTTGGCTGACATATGTTTACGACTAGGATAAACCATGAAGATATCAATGGTTAATTCAGGGTAATCAGCAAATAGTTCAACCAGTCTTCCTGTTTCTAATTCATCGGTTAAATGAAAGTGAGGGATGCGTGTTATCCCTTGCCCTGCCAAACATAACGATAACTCCATAAATGAATTATTAGTGATGACCTGACATTGCAATGGTACAGCAATAGGGTGATTGTCTTTATCGACAAAATCCCAAACAGCGCCTTGTTTTACATACGCATAACCAATGGTTTTATGTTCTGAGAGTTCATTAGGATGCAATGGTGCCCCATGCTTTTTTAAATAGTCTGGTGACGCAATGGTGATGGCTCTTGATCGTAAAAATCGACGGCTGATCAAGCTAGAATCTTCAAGTTGATGTGATGCGCGGAGTGCCATATCAAACCCTTCTGCAACGATATCAATTTTTCTGTCATTTAAGTCTAACTCAAGCGTGATGTCTGGGTATAAATCTGTAAATTTACCAAGAATCGGGCGTAAGCGTGAAAGGGCAAACCCAACAGGGCAACTGACTTTTAATCGACCTTTAGGTTTTTCTTGCTGTCCGGTAATCGCATTTTCAGCCATTTGTGCATCTTCAATCAGCTGTTGGCATTGCTGAAAATAAAGTTCGCCTTCAGGCGTTAGACGTAGCGTTCGAGTTGTACGGTGAAGTAAGCGAACGCCTAAACGCTCTTCTAGTTTCCCTATCTCTTTACTGATGTAGGAGGTCGAATGCCCACTGTTTAATGCTGCTTGGGTAAAGCTGCCGCTGGTCACGACTTCTGAGAAAATGACCATGCCATCAAATAATGCTGAATTAAATGCCATATTTACGTATCTTTAGATTTATTAAGTGTCATATGGAAATAATCATTGCACATTTAGGCTATTAATCAATATATGTGAATGAATTATAGTTATCCCATCGCAAACAAGAACAATATATTTGAAAAGAGCAGAGCATTAACTACTCTTTTTATTCAAACTGATTATGAAGGTATCCCTATGAAAATTTTAGCATTAGCAGCAAGCAGCAGTTCAACATCAATTAACAAACAATTAGCAACGTATGCAGCAGGTTTAGTGGCTGGTGCTGAAGTGGAAGTGTTAGACATTAATGATTATGAAATGCCTATCTTTAGTGAAGATAAAGAAAAAGAGTTAGGTCAACCTGAGCAAGCGAAAGCTTTTTTCCAAAAAATTGGTGAAGCGGATGCTGTTGTTATTTCTTATGCTGAACACAATGGTTCTTATGCAGCAGCATTTAAAAATGTGTTTGATTGGACATCTCGTATTGATATGAAAGTGTATCAAGGCAAACCTGTTGTAATGCTAGCTACGTCTCCTGGCCCTGGTGGGGCAGCAACGGTATTAGCTGCGGCTACAGGCTCTGCGCCTTACTTTGCAGCAGAGGTTAAGGGCTCACTTTCTGTACCTAGTTTTTATGATAACTTTGATATGGAAAAAGGTGAGTTACGTAACGAAGAGTTGAATGCTGAACTAAAAACGATCATGTCGGCATTATAAAATTTCAGAGAAAGACGGGGGCGTATCCACTTTGTGGCTGCGCCTTTTTTTATACAATAAATTCTCAGAGTAAAAACAAAAAAGTGAATATATAAAATCAAATAGATACTTTTTGCATCACAAATTCTCAACAAATGAACAAGCTTTCATCATTCAATACTATTATTTGTAATTGTTATGAATAAGAATGGATAGGCATCAATTATTATATGGTCATGATTTATATAGGACGTTTTTTATGATTAAGAAGTATTTCGCCGCTTTGTTATTAATGATGAGTATGATGGCTTCAGCCTATGCTCAATCAGTTGATAGCATGGTTACGGTTCAACAAGAGTTAAAAGAAAGATTAGTACAGTTATTTACCGCTGATCCTGCCGATAAATTGTTTTTTGAAGATGTACTACGTCGTAAAAATGACAAAGTTCGAGCGGATATTGAATTACAGCTACAAGAAAACCCAAGTGCTAAAGGGCTTGATGGTGTCGTTCGCTCAGAGATGGTCCTTATGGGCAAGTTATTGCAACTAAGTCATCAAGATTTGGTTGAGTTGACTAAAGCAGTCCGTAAAGCGAAAGGCGATGAGAAAGACGATTTAGAATTTGCTGCACAAAAACGTCTTGGCATCATGGATATGTATTATGAAGAAGCATTCAAAACATTATCATGGGGTGAAACGTTAAATATTGATTTCGCCAAAGAAAAAACAGCCATTTTAAAAGAACTAACAAATCGTGCTGATTTATTGGCAAACATTATTCATTATCTTGAATCACAAAAAGCAGATATTGCGAAACGTATGCAATATGCGTCAATAGAGAAGAAAGAACTGCTAACGCAAGATGCAACGAACTTGTCTGAACGAGTTTCATTAATGATTGCGAGTTTAGAAGTAACAACGGCATTAATGGAGCAAAATAATATTGATATTACAGAGTATAAACAGCTTATTTTCTCTGTAACGGGCGATATTAACAGCGATGTATTGGACATTGGCGTTGCTTATGGTTTAACAGAAGAGTGGATTACTCGTTTTAAAGATTGGGCGGTAGAGAATGCGCCATCAATTATTGTTAAATTAGTTATTTTCTCGCTTATTCTTTGGGTGACAAGTTTCCTTTCTCGACTTGCTAAAACAGCAATTAAGAAAAGTGTTTCTCATTCTAAAATGAAGTTCAGTAAGTTAATGCAGGAGTTCTTTGTGTCCATGGGCTCAAAGTTCGTCATGATGATCGGTATCTTGATTGCGTTATCTCAAATTGGCATTAATTTGGGCCCACTGTTAACTGGTTTTGGTGTTGCAGGTGTGGTTATTGGTTTTGCATTAAAAGACACTCTATCTAACTTTGCTTCTGGAATGATGATTCTGATTTATCGTCCATTTGATGTGGGTGATTTGGTTGACCTTGGTGGTATCGTAGGTAAAGTTAACCGTATGAATCTTGTATCTACTACAATCAAAACGGTAGATAACCAAAACTTAATTTTCCCAAACAATAAGATTTGGGGTGATGTGATTAAGAACGTAACAATCGAAACTGAGCGTCGTGTAGACATGGTATTTGGTATTGGTTATCAAGATGATATTGAAAAAGCAAAAGCCATCTTTACCAATATCCTAGAGAGCCACCCATTAGTACTAAAAACACCAGAACCTATGGTGAAATTACATACATTAAATGAATCGTCAGTGGACTTTATTGTTCGCCCTTGGGTTAAAACAGATGATTACTGGGATGTGTACTGGGAAGTGACAGAAACCGTTAAGAAACGTTTAGATGCAGAAGGTGTGAGCATTCCATTCCCACAACGTGATCTGCATATTTATAAGCACGAAGCGTAATACCAATCTACATAAGTATTTGAACAACTACTTATCCAGAATGGTATAAGTAGAAACGGTGAATGCAAAAGAGTGACTTAAATGGTCACTCTTTTTTTTGCATTAATTTATGTCGTCTTCAGATTTTATCGCTATTGGAGCAGGCTTCTTAAACTTTTTAATAATCAATGACACGATAAGACAGAGTGCGCCTACAATAAGTGCAGAGCGTAAAATAGTGAAGCTATCATGTTCTAGCTGTTGAATATGAGGGCCGACAGAAGCAAATAAACGCAAGCTAAAAAAGGCGAGGAGGATGAATGGGACAATTTTTTTCATGCGTAAATACTCCGTGAAATAGGATGATAATGACTAATTAATAACATCATCATATCTAAAGATAGTCCCTATTTAATCGCTTTTATCCGTAATGTTAGATTACGATTATAAGAGCATTTAAGCATTATGTGGCAATACGAAGCAGCTAGATGTCAGTGAATGGACGAGTAAATTGGAACTATGATCTTTGATATAAATGATGCTAATCAAGTTGATAGTTTAATTTATTTATCTAAAAGTGTGGTTGGCACCTCTTTATTTGTATAAATTTTAACCGTTTTATAAAGAAATACCTTTACAATGCTTGGTTCTAGGGTATTATCTCTCTCGCTCTGTTGCTCAGAGTTGTTAATGAACATCAAGTAAAGTAAGCCTTAGTATTTCTTCGTAATGTCGTTATTCTCAGTGTTTCCCTTATCTTTTCGTCACATTTAATAATTCAAGCTCTAAGCGTATCGCATTATGCGATTTTTTATGAATTTAAATATATAAGGGACATTACATGTCTAAAACAACTGGTATCGTTAAGTGGTTTAACGAAGAAAAAGGTTTCGGTTTTATCACTCAAGATAACGGCGGCGCTGACGTATTCGTACATTTCCGTGCTATCGCTTCAGAGGGTTTCAAAACTCTTGCTGAAGGCCAAAAAGTTTCTTTTGAAGTTGAGCAAGGCCAAAAAGGCCCTCAAGCTGCTAACGTTGTAGCTGCTTAATTTCAAATAAGTTGCGCAAAGGGTATTCGTACCGTTTGCGCTACTTTTAAATGTTTTATTAATACTCGATTTAGTTCTACTTTGTAAGATATCAACATTTCAAACATCTGCTCCTGTTTTGTACTTGTCATAACATCTCTTAGTTACCTCTACCATCCTAGTTTTAATCCAATCATTTTTCTGTAACATCAATCAATTACTCTATTTATAAATAATTTCTATAAAACCTAAAGGTACTTAATGAAAGTAAATTTTACTATTTTCAAAAATAATGTTTCATGGGACGCGTTAATTCACCAACTAAACAGTGATGTTTTATTACGTAACATACTAATGAAAGGTGAGCTAGACTCACTTGATATTGATTTTTCATATTGTGAAGAGACAGGGAAAGGAAGTATTACCAATAGTTATAATCAGCGCATTGGTGATTTTTCAATTTCGTTTTAATTTGTATCACGCTTTTTAAACATAAATATTATTGGCTTTCCCCCTAAGACATCGGCCAATTTTTCTTTTGCTCAGACCTTACTAGATAACGAATAGCTATAAAAATGCTACTTCTCTCATAAAAATGAAGTAAAAATACGTAGTACTTTTAAATATTCGTGATCTTGATCCTCGCAAATCTCTCGCCTCTACTATAGATTGAATAGGTCATTAAGAATTATGACTGCAGCTCACAGATGAGCGAGTGATTTAAGGAAGTATCTTATGAAAAGAACAAGAAAAGCCCAATTGCAACGTGCGCGAATTCAATATTGGAAAGACACTGCAAAAGACACGGCTAAAAAGTGGTAAAAATAGAAAACTCCTGACTGTCAGGAGTTTTTTGGTTTTAGGGCGTTGTAAAGTATTAGTGCACTGCTGAAATACCCACACTCGATACAATAAACCTTTCTTTTATTCTTCAGACAACAACGCATTTATTTTATCCATACAATAAGTAACGTGAGGGGCTAATCGATCTTCTTCTACTGCTGTTCTTGAACCATACAGCGTAATTGGTTCGAGATAATTTAGCCCGGTATCTTGAGCCATTTTTTCAATAGGCATTAATAAGGCTTTCATGATTGACTCTTGGCTGTCATCTGCTTGATAAGCTGAAAGCGGACTGCCAGTACTTGTCATGCATAATAACGTTTTACCGTGAAGCTTATTGCCTTTAGACCCATAAGCAAACCCATATTCTAAAACGCAATCTTGCCACTCTTTTAATAAAGACGGACTAGAGTACCAATAGATTGGGAATACAAACACGATAATGTCATGACAAAGCAGCAATTCCTTCTCTTTCTCAGCATCAATCTGGAAATCTGGATAGGTTTGGTACAAGTTATGTGTTGTCACTTGTTCATGTTTAGATAATGCTTCTACCAGCGCGTGGTTAATCGTAGAGCTTTCAATTAAAGGGTGGGCAAGTAAGACTAAAATACGTTTCATTATGTTCTCATTTTGTGGTGAAAAAGCTAGCCATGTTCATTGTAATAGCTAACGATCGTGGCTAGAAAGGCAGTTAATGTGGTTGATTAGTGCGTCATTTGTGTTGCTAATGCAAAGCGGTTCCAAGCATTAATCATGATCACTTGCATCATTGCTTGTGCTAGTTGTTCTTCACCCAGAACCTCTAAAGCTTCTTGATAGACTGTATCTGAAACACCATCATGAGCGATTAATGTCATGTCATCGGTTAATGCCAATACAGCACGCTCTGTTGCACTGAATAGTGGTGACTCCTTCCATGCGGCTAGAGCAAACAGTTTTTGTGCTTCTACACCTGCTTTTTCTGCCTCTGGTACATGCATTTGAATACAGTAAGCACACTTGTTGATCATTGAAGCGCGGATCTTAATTAGCTCTTTTAATTCAACAGATAGCGTTACACCTGATAGGTAAGACTCAATAGAAAGCATTGCACTTAGGGCTTTTGGTTGGATTTTTGCAATATCAATACGTGAAGTCATAATTAATCTCTCTTTATGTTTTTTGTTAGCGCTTTATTGCGATGTGTGCATTGTGCATAATTCGATAAAGAGAGAGAATAACCATTAAAGCTGAAATAATTTTGCATAAAACGCAAAGGTGGGAGTGTGTTAGACTTAATTCGAATATTTGATCAGGTGGTAGAGTCTGGTAGTTTTTCTCAAGCCGGCCATGCGTTACATATGGCGCCATCATCGGTTGCGAGAAACATAGATAACCTTGAAAACAAAGTGCAGACGACATTATTTAAAAGAAGTACACGTCAGTTAATTTTGACTGAGGAGGGACTTTATTTTCACCAACAATCAATTAAGTTGCTGCAAGAGAGTGATAAGTTATTGAGTGAAATGAAGGGCCATAATGAAGAGCCTGAAGGGATGTTACGTATCTCGGTCTTTGAAAGTTTTGGTAATTTAATTTTAGCGTCTTTAATTCCTGAGTTTTTAGCTTTATACCCAAAAATAAAGATAGAGTTAGAGCTTGATAATAATGTGGTGGATCTTAATAGTGAAAATATCGATATAGCGATACGTATTGGAACACCTCAAGACAGCTGTTTAAAAGCTCGTAAATTAATGCTGAATAACACCTCTTTAGTTGCTTCTTCTGATTATCTAGCGAGTCATGAGAAAATTGAGAAACCAGATGATTTGGTTCATCATAATTGCTTGCTTATTAGTCATGAACGACAGAGAAACCACTGGTACTTTAAAAAGGGAAATGTAGCGAAAAAGGTGTCAGTCTCTGGGAATTTAATTTCAAAAGGAGGCTCACCACTATTGAACGCGGCCCTGAAAGGCTCTGGGGTACTGCTGCTCTCCGATTGGATGACGGCAGAATATATTGAAAGTGGCCTATTAACTCCTGTGTTACCTAAGTGGACTGCGACTCATGGTGAAAACGGCAGTGGTGAGATTTTTGCGATTTATAAAAGCACTCAATACCCTAAACCATATATTCGTGCTTTTTTGGACTTTATTATTGAAAAAATGAAACAAAACTAATTCAATTTATCTCAGTGTTTCTTTAAGATTTTTAATCAGAGTTTGATATCTCTGCGGCAAATCTCTATTTCTTTTTTGAACTAAAAACAAGCTCTCATACACAGGATTTTTTGGTTTATGTATGTGCAGTTCGTGTTTATAAGGAAAGGCATCAATCGCACTTTGTGGAAGCACGGTGAAGCCAATTCCTTGGGCGATAGGCAGTAAAATTTGGCTTAATTGATTAATGTAACTTGCCGTAGGAACATCATTAGCATTGCCTTTTTCTAGGGCTGCATCTTGGCAAAGATCAAAATAAAGTGACAGGTAATGCTCTGCATCAGGGTGCTTTATTAACCCTAATTCGATTAATGTATCCCAAGTTACGGATGTTTTTTTATAGTGTTTCGGTAACACTAGGCAGAGTGATTCTTGGGTGATCTCTTCACTACGAAATAGGTTCGGTGCTGGTTGGTGAGTCACTATCCCTATATCAATATTCCCTCGTTGGATATCTTCTAATATTTTATGGTTTGGTGCCACCTCTACGTGAGTTACTAAACTAGGATGTTTTTTTTGTAAGGCAATACATTCTGGATAGAGAGACAAAGCTAACGCTCCAGAGCAGGCGAATTTACATAACCCTTTGTATGGGTCATCAAAGCTTAATGCTTCATTAAGGTTATCAGCATTGCGTTGTTGTTGTTTGGCATAATCATAGACTAGCCGGCCTTGCTCGGTGAGTTCGACACTTTTTCCTTCCCGCTTTAATAAATCGTACCCACACGCCAGTTCCAATTTTTTAATGTGTTGGCTGACTCCTGGTTGAGTCATAAAGAGTTTTTCAGCTGTGTGAGTAAAGTGGCCGACATCAACCAAAGTACAAAAGGTATTGAGCCAAAGAGGATTAAGCATAAATCACCAAGATAAATGAGACTAAAAATAGATAACAAAAGATTATTAGATTAAGAGTAATTGATAATTTCTTATTTGATAAGAGGGTGGTGAGATTTTTTCGGCTGTGAGGTGATGACTTTTTGTCATTGGTGATTTAACCTCACCTCCCGAGTTGAGGTTAATGACACTCGGCGAAAATAGTTAAGAGGTATAAAATATGGATTGTCCTAGTTGTGAAGAGCATATTGGTTGGGAGTGGGTGGAAGAAGAAGCCATTGAACCCAATGAGGTTTTTGAGTGTCCTGAATGTGAAGAATCACTTCGTTATTTGATAGATGAAGGTACGTATTTGGGGCCTCAACATAAAACGGTGGAAGTGGTGGACTAAACACCACCTCCACTATAATCATAGATATTATGAAAGCTTAAATGCCGCCACCTTTTCACTTAAATCAAGTGCTTGTTCTTTGAGTGTATGAGATTGAGCTAAACTGTCTGTTGAATCAATAACAAGTAAATCTGTCACATCTTTAATTGATGTGACATTTTGAGTTATTTCTCCAGTAACATGGGTTTGCTCTTCTGCTGCTGTTGCAATTTGAGTAGCCATGTCGCTGATCAATGTAACAGAAGCGCTGATTTCTTCTAGGGCAAGAGTTGCTCTATCTGCATCTACTACCGATCTATTAGCAAGGTCAGAACTGCTCTGCATTAAGTTAACCGCACGACTCGTTGTTTGTTGAAGAATATCAATTGTTGATTTGATCTCTTCGGTTGACGTATGAGTTCGTTGAGATAACACTCGAACCTCGTCAGCCACAACGGCAAAACCTCGTCCTTGTTCTCCCGCTCGCGCTGCCTCAATGGCTGCATTTAACGCAAGTAAATTTGTTTGTTCCGCAATGCCTTGAATGGTTGCTAGTACAGTATTGATCTCTTGAGAGTGTTGTTGCAAATCACTAATTACCGTACTTGCTTCATTTACTTCGTTAGCAAGGTTACTAATTGATGTCTTGGTTTCAATAACAAGAGATTGTCCCTTTTGGGTACTGCTTGATGAATTTTGTGCCGCTTCAGCTGTTTGTTCTGCGTGAGAGGCTATTTCACGCGTAGCTGATGCCATTTCAGTTACTGCGGTTGCAACCATAGTAATTTCTTGTTGTTGCAGGTTTAATTCTTTCACTGAATTATTAGCACGGTTAGTACTTTGCTCTGAGCCTGCGGTGAGTTGTTGTGATTGTTGGCGTATATGCTGAATGAGCTGCTGTAAACTCTCAACAAATATATTGAAGTTATTCGCTAACTTTCCAACTTCATCGTTATTTTCAATATGAATTCGTTGGGTTAAATCACCACGACCATTAGCGATTTGAGCTAAAGCTTGAGAGACATTATTTAATGGGCGAAATAGCATCGTACAAAGTAAATTGAAAAGGGTGGCACAGATAAGAACAACAAAAACAGTCACTAGTATCTGGCCTGAAATCGCATCAAATAATGGTGCAACTAATGAATCATATTTAATCACGCTAACGGTAATTAAGCTTGTTCCATCAATTCTTTTTGCATAAATAATGAATTCGTCATTATTGATTTCAATCGTTAGATCTTTATTAGTGCTTGCTGCTTGCTCAATTGTTGTAAAGGTTAAACCGACTTCTGATACAGGTTTATTTAAAAGGTTGGTGTCAGGATGAGTAAAGATATTCCCTTTATCATTAGCGATAAACATGAAACCATCCCCCGGAAAAATAACTTTTTCCATGCTGTTTAAAATATCGGTAATTTCTACATCAGCACCTAGAACCATTTGTTGTCCATGTAAATTTAACGTTTTTCCTAAAGAAACAACATTCGCCCCAGTTGCTGCTGCAACAGTTGGGTTGTCCATAAAGACTTTAGAAGGTGCAGCAAGAGCATTTATGTACCATCCCCACTTTCTTGGGTCATCATTACCAGGAGGAAGGATAACGCCATTTGCGTTAGCTTGAGAGCCATCAGGATAAGCAAGGAATACATTATCAAATTTTGCAGAATCGCGAATTTGTTTTAAGTGGGTAACGATAGCATCGTTTTTGGCTTCAGTAGGTAATGACGTGAGTGCTCGTTCTTTAGAAAGAATCCAATCAGTAACGTATTGATTATATGAAGCGGTGGTACTTTCTAGTCGCTGTTCAACTTCAGTATCTAAGCGATCTAGTGAGGCTTTAAAGGAAAGGGCCTCAACTAATACTCCCCCGAGTATAATGGCGGCACTTGCGGAGATAGCAAGCTTGTTTTTAAGCGATAAATTTTTAAACATAATAGTCGATCATCTTTTTTAATAGTGAATAGTTTTTTGTTTTTTCTTAATAATTTTAAGCTTCAAAATAAATGATGACATAAAAAATCTATTGAAGATAATAATGTTCTAAAAATAACTCCCTATTCTTATATTGATTTTTATATCAATATAAGTCGATTAAAAATGATAAAGTGTCTTTTGTTATTAGAGACCTTGTAATTAGGAACAAAAAATTGAATACCTCATATAAGTATACCGTGGCAGGGTGTACTGCCATTTTATTATGGAGTTTAATTGTCGGGCTTATTCGTAACGTAACTGAACAACTTGGCCCGATTGGTGGCGCTGCGATGATATACAGTGTTGGCTCACTGTTTTTAATTATAGTGGTTGGATTGCCAAAACTTCGTTTATTTTCAATTCGTTATTTACTAATTGGTGGTGGGTTGTTCGTCACTTATGAAATATGTCTATCGTTAGCGCTTGGGATGGCAAACAGCCGTAATCAAGCGGTTGAAATGAGTATTATTAATTATTTATGGCCTTCATTAACGGTTCTTTTTGCTGTGCTTTCTAGTAATAAGCCTGTAAGTAAGGTGATTTACCCTGCAATACTCTTGTCCTTTTTTGGGGTTGCATGGACATTGAGTGGGGATGAAGGTCTTTCTGTTTCTCAACTAATGGCTAATGCAGCAACTAACCCGATTAGTTATTTATTGGCATTTACTGGGGCATTTCTTTGGGCCATCTATTGTAATGTCACCAAAAAGCTAGCTAATGGTAAAAATGCAATTACTTGGTTTTTATCGCCACCGCTATATCGCTATGGGCTAAATATACAATTAGTGATGAAGCGTCGATTGTGATGACCAGTGATGCAATAATCGATTTATTGTTGGCTGGTATAGTGATGGGCAGTGGTTATGCTTTATGGAATATCGGAATTATTGGCGGCAACATGGTATTGCTTGCGACGTTTTCTTATTTTACTCCGATCTTTTCAACTTTCTTTTCTGCATGGATTTTAGATATTGAGCTAACCATGCAGTTTTGGCAAGGGGTTATAATGGTGACATTAGCCTCATTGATATGTTGGTGGTTCACTCGAGAAAAAGAGTAAATATAAACTATACATTGATGATCACAGTTATCTGTACGATTTATTGTTAATTGTAATAAATCATATTTATAGACTATGAGAACTATTTCCTCCTGATATAGTCTTATAAAGAGTGAATTTTAGGAGTAGATAATGGCGAATATAGTGGTATTGCATGGCTTATATATGCATGGCGTGGTAATGAAACCTCTTGCTGACCGGTTAAAAAAGAAAGGCCATACGGTACAAGTCATTAGCTATAATTCACTTCGTATTAATGAAATGGTCCTTTTTAAGCGCATTCATAGCTGTTTATCTGTATCTAAAAAAAATGTCGTTCTTGGACATAGTTTAGGTGGCATTTTAGCCGTCCATTTTGCTAATTATCATCAAGATATTAATACACCAATAGATTCCATTGTTACGATTGGCTCTCCGCTCCAAGGCGCTTCTATTGCTAAAGAACTTCAAAGTAAAAAATTGGGTTTTATATTAGGAAGCTCGAAGAGACAGGGGTTGGTCGATGTTGCTAAATTAACAGCTAATTGTCCTATTGGTTCTATTGCTGGGACATTACCTATTGGTTTACGTCCGCCAATGATTCGAGATCATCAACCTTCAGATGGGACAGTGACGGTTCAAGAAACTTTACTTCCAGAGTTGACTGACCACTTGTGTTTAAACTATTCCCACACGAGTTTGCTTTATGCGACAGAAACAGCAAATCAAGTGGATTACTTTATTGAGAATCATAAATTTAAAAAGGAAGAGAAATCAGAGGAAGAGGTGGCATGAGAAAGTAGATAGTCCGTTATCTACTTCTATAATGTTCGATAAAGTATGGATTAATCCAATTCTTGGTCTTCAAGTTGGCGTTCTTTTCGTAATCGAGCTTCTTCCATTACGGCGTTGATTTCAGCCATTAAGCCATCAACATCGGCATCTTTGCCATCATCAATAAATACGCCAGTAAGCTTTGAATTTGGTGTTAATTCACCACTTTCATACAGTGCCCACATTTCTTTTGCGTATTCAGAACCAAGCAGCTCTGGAGCGTATTGACCGTAGTAAGTAGTCATGTTGTTTACGTCACGCTCAAGCATCCATTTTGCATTGTTATTTGCCGAAGCATCTACCGCTTGAGGTAAATCGATAATTACAGGGCCGAGATGATCGACCAATACGTTAAATTCAGACAAATCACCATGCACAATACCTGCACACAGCATACGAGTGACATATTGGATCATTAAATCATGATCTCGCATTGCTTGTTCTTTGGTTAAAGTTACGTCATTTAAACGAGGTGCGACAGAGCCCTCATCATCGGTAACCAACTCCATGAGTAATACACCATCAAAGCAACCATAAGGCGTTGGTACACGAACATCAGCTTCTGACAGCTTATATAACGCATCAATCTCTGCGTTTTGCCATACTTTCTCTTGTTCGTCACGGCCAAATTTAGAGCCTTTCTCCATCGCGCGGGCACGACGACTATTTTTTACTTTTCGCCCCTCACGATACGCTACCGCTTGTTTAAAGCTACGTTGTTCGATCTCTTTGTAAACTTTGGCACACTGAATATTATCGCCACTACGTACAATGTAGACCGAGGCTTCTTTACCGCTCATTAATTGGGTTAGAACTTCATCTATTAAACCATCTTCAACTAATGGTAGTAATCTGTTTGGTATTTTCATTGCACCTCATATGAGCGTAGATAGACGTCGTAAAGAGTGACGTTTTTTTGAGCTGTGTATTAATTTATGTAGGGCATTATGCCTATATTTTCCTTGGTCACAAGTTTTGATGATCAGATATTTTTTGTCTTGTTTGTGATCATGCTGTGATTTCTTTTTGTTTTGCCATAATTTATAGACTATAGATTCGATCTAACACAAGTTTTTAGCCAATCATTTCTGATATGTTTTTATCTCTTTCGTCATCACATAGCTTAATTTTCTTTAAAATATGAGAAGAGAGCTATAACGATGTGTTAAATAGACATAAGGCAGTAAGAAGATGGATATTTTATTATTGAGTAATGGCAAGATTGCAGGTAACAATTTTGTAATGGAATTTGCAAGTGAAGCGATTGTTGAGCAAATTCAACGAACAAAAGCCAAGAATCTGGTGCTTATTCCTTATGCGGTTATTCGCTCTAGCCATGATGCTCGTGTTGCCTTGGTTCAACAAACCTTTGATCATCTTGGGTTAGATTGTAAAGTTACCGGTCTACATCGCTCAGAAGATCCTGTCAAAACCATTCAAGAAGCGGATGGTATTTTGGTGAGTGGCGGTAATACCTGGGTGTTAAATAAAACATTGCATGATTTAGGCTTAGTTGGTCCTATTCGTAAAGCGGTATTAGATAATGGAGTTCCATATATAGGTTGGAGTGCTGGTACGAACATCGGTTGTCCAACCATTCGTACGACCAATGATATGCCTATTATTACAGGGGCTATTCTTCCTTCATTGAATCTAGTGCCATTCCAAATTAATCCTCATTATCTAGAAGCATCAGTTGAAGGGCATTTTGGTGAAACTCGTGATGAGCGCATTCAAGAGTTTTTAGAAGTGAATAAACATGAGCCAGTGGTAGGGATCCCTGAAGGCACATGGTTGCATGTTCTTGATGGTAAGTTGAGCTACCATACAGCCAATGAGAAACCACTTAAGTTGTTCTCTCACGGTAAAGACCCTGTTTATTATACTGCTGAAGACGATGTACAGTTCTTAATGGAACACAGCTGCTAAGCAATGAGCTTATAGAGTGATAAATTAAGAGAAGGCCAAGTTATCAAATAACTTGGCCTTTTATTTTTTAGTTATCACTGAGGCTTGCAAGTACCACATCGGCCGCTTCTAATGCACCTTCTAAATAACCACCATTTTCTCGTGCGGCTTCTGTTCCTGCAAAATACCAATGAAATTTATTCAACGCTTTTGCTGATGCCGGTAATCCATAGTGAGGGTGAGCGCTAGGAGCTTGGTGATCAGCTTCTGTTGCCGTTAATGCTTCTTGGCTCCAATCTAACAGTTTTATATCAATAGGAGAGTTCGCTTTCTCACCAAAGATCCTTGTCAGTTGCTCTATTGCTGCTTGTTTAATTAAAGTTTCGCCTGTTTTTATCCGAGTCGCAGCATCAATGCCGACAAAGCCAAATAAAGCACCAACGCCATCAAAGGTACTTGCATCATGGATTTCAACTAAAGGACCAACACGGCTGCTTGCAGAGCCTGATAACCCTTCTTTGCGCCAGAAAGGAGATTTATAGATAGCAAAGAACTTTGCGTGTGCAGCCATCCAAGTGGTGGTTGCAGAAAAACGCTGTGTTAACTCATAAGGTAACGCTGGAGTAAAAGAAATACTTTCAGCTAATAAGCGCAAAGGCAGTGCAAAAATGACCTGTTCAGCTTCAATGCTTTCCATTTTACTATTGTGATTTATCGTGACGGTAGTTTGACCATGCTCATGATATTCAACATGGGTTACTTTGCTATTAAATTGGACTTTATGACTTGGAAGTGCGGCCAGTAAGGTATCTACCAAGCATTGCATTCCCCCTGCAATTCTCATTGACGTTGGCGATTGCTCAAACCCTGATTCATAACGAATAGGTGCGCTGTTTGGCTGATTTTCTAATAAATAAGCACCTTGTGAGTACTGTGGAAAAATAGGCAACATTAAATCATCAATCAATTGAGTGATGCGCGGGTGCATTTGCGGCCAAAACCAAGAAGGCCCCATATCTACCGTATTGAGGGGGGAGGTTGGTAACTCTAAACCAGTAATAGATGAGGATAAAATACGGCCACCAATACGCTCTCTTGCATCAAGCAATAAATAATCTTCTCCCATTTGTTCAAGTCGATATGCCGTGTATAACCCACTAAGGCCTGCGCCAACAATAAGGTTTTTGGTTTTCATTATTCGTCTCCTACGCTTGTCGCTGATGTAAGTGGTGACCTGTTTTTATCCATACGAAACACTCTGTTTGAGCAGTCGTAGCCTTTAATGAATCTCCGATAGGTAGACGTAACCAATCAAATTTTTGATAGCGAACATCTTGATGAGTAAATTCGCCCTCTACGATAAGAATTTCTATTCCACCGTGGTTTTCTAGCTCAATAATTTGGCCCTCTTTCCATTTTTCAAGGCGAACGGTCTCTTGCTTAAAGTGGTGTAGCGGCTGAAATAATACCCCTAGGCGATTATCGTCTTTAACAAATTCTTGTTCTTGAGTTTTGATATGTACTGGTGTGGTATCCCCTTCTTGATATTGGCCTAGCTTTACTAAAATCATACAGCCATCTTTTACTATTGGCGCGTGAGACGTGCCGATAGGGTTGCGCATATAAGTGCCAATAGGATAACTGCCATGTTCGTCAGCAAATATCCCTTCCAGTACTAAGAACTCTTCACCGCCAGTATGAACGTGCGATGAGAAATAGCTGTTTGGTTCGTAATTTACCAAGGTTGTTGCGGTTGCAATTTCACCACCATCACGCTCTAACATTTTTCGTGATACTTCTTTAATAGGTGATGGGACCCATGTTGATTCCGTGAAAAAAGCATTCGCTTGTAGCGATAAGTCAGTATGTAATTTCATGATAAGCCTGCGTGAATGGCGAGTAATAAAGTCTATTGTGTAATGTTTATCTAGGCGTAACAAATCAGAACTTCTATACTATTAATAAAGTTTTTCTTTAGTGGTATGTGGTGGTGGAAATAGAATATTATGAAAATTAACTATTTAAATGGGTTGAGAGCCTTTGAGGTGGCGGCAAGACATTTGAGTTTTTCTTTAGCGGCAAAAGAGTTGAATGTCACTCCTGCTGCGATAGGGCAACAAGTGAAATTACTGGAAGAGTGGCTTGGTGTCTCTCTGTTTGAGCGTCGCCCTTCTGGTGCTTCTCGTTTAGTATTAACCAAGGAAGCTCTGCAAGGTTTACCTGATATTACACGTGGATTTGATGCTTTATCACAAGGACTAAGTCAGTTAAAACCGATAGAGGTTAATCCCATTTTAACGGTTGCCGTTAGCCCTGCCTTTGCTGCTAAATGGCTATTAATGCGTATTGATGACTTTCAAACATCACACCCTGAATGGGATCTCCGGTTAGATACCAATATTCGAACGCTTGATTACCTTGCTGAGAGCATCGATATTGGCGTCCGATATGGAAAAGGGAATTGGGAAGGGTTAGAAAAATCATTACTAATGACGGAATCTGTCTTTCCTGTTTGCTCACCTGATTTAGTAAAGAAGGGGCTGTTTAGTTTAGATAACCTTACCGATTTTCCTTTATTACATGATCTGTCTTTACCCAAAGAGAGTGGGTTTCCTTCTTGGTCTAGTTGGGCGAAGCAGAATAATATCCATAATATAAATACAGAAAAGGGGTTGAAAATTAATAATTCGGCGTCTGTTATTCAAGCGGCGATTAGTGGCCAAGGCGTGGCATTAGGCCGAAGTGTATTAGTGCAAGAGGATTTAGATTGTGGCCGATTGGTTAAGCCATTTCCTGATTTGAAATGTCATATAGAATTGGCGTATTACATTGTCTGGAAACCAAATGGACTTGAACATGAAAAAATCAAGGCGTTTAAAGATTGGTTGCAGTATCTACAATGAAAAGGAATAAAACCAAAGCACGGACATGTAGAGTTAGATCAAACCAAACGAAGATAAAATGAAGATCCCAAGCGTACAAGTGACTAAGGATGCTACTGTCGTTTGAGCTATGATGTTTGCAGCCAGTGTAGCGTTACCACCCATTGCGCGTGCCATTACGTAACTTGCAGCAGCGGTTGGCGCCGCACTCATAAAGAATAAAAGCCCTAAATCTAGCCCTCTAAAGCCTAACAATATACCTCCAATGGTAATAAATGCTGGACTTAATATCAGTTTGTAACTAGTCGCAAACCATGTAGCTAGATTATCTTTTTTCATTGAAGTTAGGTTGAGTGATCCTCCTGCGCATAATAGTGCTAATGGTAAGGTCATATTAGCGAAATATTGTCCCGCTTGAGTAATAATTTTAGGAATTGGGACAGAGAGAGAAGAACAAGCTATCCCTAATATAATTGAAATGATTAATGGGTTCTTAGTCAGTGTTTTCACTATTACGCCAAATGCTTGTTTGTCATTATCATCTTTCGGAGTTAGTGCGATCACAGCTTGAATATTATATAAAATGGTTGTGGCTGCGACATAAATAGCTGCCAATGCAACACCTGCGTTTCCATAGGCATTTGCCACATAAGCCAAAGCAATGATTGCCGTGTTGGATCTAAATCCCCCTTGAATAATGACACCGTGATCTTGTTTATTTTTAAAGGTAAACCGAGTGGAGTAAATAGTAAAAATAAAGAACAAGAAGTTAGCGATAAGTCCGTAAATAATTAAATGGCTGCTAGATGCGAAATCATGGTTAGCATTTACGATACTTAAAAAAAGCATTGCAGGTAATGTGACTTGGAAAACAAGTTTAGAAGAGACTTCAATAAAGTTATCATTGATTAGATGAGTGCGTTTAAGTA
The DNA here is from genome assembly GCF_028765525.1 of Aliivibrio sp. S2TY2. Taxonomy (NCBI): domain Bacteria; kingdom Pseudomonadati; phylum Pseudomonadota; class Gammaproteobacteria; order Vibrionales; family Vibrionaceae; genus Aliivibrio; species Aliivibrio sp. S2TY2. The sequence continues at coordinate 54,040 of NZ_JARACS010000005.1, forward strand.
AAACGCCCAAAAATAGCATTAAGCAGATTGGGCCAGTAATTGAAGCGGAGAACAGCAATTGAGTAATGAAATTATCCATTGTGATTTTCTTATAAGTCTTCCCTATGTAGGTGCCTATGTTACACAATAAATTAAATTACAGTTATGGATTGATGCATATAGTATTAATGTTATTCAATTAAATACGTAGTAATAGAACAAGCCTCTAATAGTTAGAGGCTTTTATTTGAAATAGGCAATATAAAAAGGTTTAAATCTTTGCAATGCTTTCGAGTTGTAAAACAGGAGCGGCATCAATGTCTTCCGCATTCATCATAGAAGATACACGCTGCATTGAAGATAACAGCAAGCTTTGTTCCCATGATTCTAATTTATGGAATTTGTTGACAAAGTTATCTTGCAAAGAAAGGGGGGCATTATTGAGGAGTTCTTCCCCTCTCTCTGTTAAATGTGCATGAACCTTACGGCGATCAGATTCACTTCTAATGCGCTGAACGTACCCATTATGCTCTAATCGGTCAATGATAGTAGTCGTGGTAGCTTGGCTTACATTGGTATGATTTGATAGCTCTTTAATCGTTACGTTATGCATACTTTGAATCGCACGCATTAAAATGAGTTGAGGACCCGTTAATCCATATTCTTTATTCAGTTTTTTCGATTGTAAATCGATAGCTCGAATTATCTGACGAATAGCGACTAAAACTTCTTCATGTTTATCCACGTAACAGGCCTTTGTATAAATGCAAAATTGAATGGTTTACAACGTTGTTGATTTTGGCATTGTACTGATGTTGGCACTATTCTCAATCTTTTATCTAAAGGATAGGTTGTTAACGTTAAAAATTTTTCTAAACACGCAATAAAACCGTCATAACCCTTCAATAATTTTGTCATCAAACCCCTTTACGCTACTTCTGATTATATAAAACGTAGTTATAAAAATAACAATTTCAAAAGGGAAGTAGGATGAGCAATTTTGTAGAGAAAGAATCAGATTTTAGCAATATGGTGAGTGCACGTTTATCTCGTCGAGGTTTTCTGATGGGAACAGCAGCGGCAGGTGTTGGCGCTTTTTTAGCGTTAAACCCAGTAGCAAAAGCCATTGCTGGTAGTATGGATAGCTCATTATTAAATTTTGAGGCCATCCCAACATCTACCAGTGATTCCATTATCCTTCCTAAAGGTTATAGCTCTAGTACTTTGATGTCGTGGGGCGATCCTATCTTTGCGAATGCTCCTCAATTTAACCCTAACGGTAAGCAAGACTCGAAAGCACAGGCGCAGCAATTTGGTGATAATACCGATGGTATGAGTATATTCCCTTTATCAAAAGATCGCGCCATTCTTGCGGTCAATAATGAATACACCAATTATGAGTACTTGTTCGCGCATCAAGGCAAAGCGATGACGGCAGATGATGTTGCCAAAGCACAAGCTGCGGTAGGGATTACCATTGTTGAAATTGTAAGAAAGAACGGTCAGTGGATGCTGGATCCAACAAGTAAAGTAAACCGTCGTATTACCGCAAATACGGAAATGGAAGTGACGGGTCCTGCCGCAGGTCATGATTTATTGAAAACCAAAGCGGACCCAACAGGTAAAAAAGTATTGGGTACTTTTAATAACTGCGCAAATGGTGAAACGCCTTGGGGCACCTATTTAACTTGTGAAGAAAACTTTAATTCATTCTTTGGTTCAGAGAAAGCGATAGAATTAACCCCAGATGACAAACGATACGGTGTAAAAGCCAAGCAAAGTAAATATCAATGGCACAATTTTGATGCTCGCTTTGATGTGGCTAAAAATCCGAATGAACCAAATCGTTTTGGCTGGGTAGTTGAAATTGATCCGAATGATCCAACCTCAACCCCATTAAAACGAACTGCGCTAGGTCGATTTAAACATGAAAATGCCGCATTAGTCGTTAATGATGATGGCCATGTCGTGGTGTATCTTGGTGATGATGAGCGTGGAGAGCATTTGTATAAGTTCGTATCAAAAGATAAATACCAAGAAGGTAATAACGCAGCCAATCGTAATCTTCTTGAAGAAGGCACCTTGTACGTTGCTAAATTTGCAATGAAAGACGATAAGTTAGAAGGCGATGGCCAGTGGCTAGAACTCACTTATGGTACAAATGGATTAACCAAAGAAAATGGGTTTAATAGCCAGGCTGAAGTGATGATTTTTACTCGTCGTGCAGCAACACAAGTAGGTGCGACCACAATGGACAGACCTGAATGGGTTGCCATTCATCCTGATAAAAAACACGTATTTTGTACACTAACTAATAATAAATATCGTGGTGTTAAAGAAGGGCAAGATATCGATGGCGTTAACCCACGAGCTGAAAACCATTACGGTCAAATCGTGCGTTGGGAGCCTACAAATGGCGATCATGTTAGTGATACATTCCAATGGGATTTGTACCTAATAGCAGGCAATCCAACGGTTCATAAAGGCAATTTGTACGCTGGTAGTGACAACATCAATAAAGACAATATGTTTAATAGCCCTGATGGTATTGGTTTTGATAAAGCAGGACGCCTATGGATTCAAACCGATGGCAATTACTCAAACAAAGGGGATTTTGCAGGGCAGGGTAATAATCAAATGTTGTGTGGTGACCCTAAGACTGGAGAAGTTCGTCGTTTCTTAACTGGGCCAATTGGCTGTGAAATTACCGGACTCACTTTTTCTGAAGATCAAAAAACCATGTTTGTTGGTGTGCAGCATCCATCTGGACACTTCCCTGAAGGGGGAGATAGCAAACCACGCTCAACTATTGTGATGGTGACTAAAGATAATGGTGGTGTGATCGGCAGTTAGGATCTTTATACCAATGTAACTAATTAGGTGATCTATTTATTACGCAGGAAAATCACTTAAGAGTAAGGCAAAAATTCTTATAAGTAGTTATTCTACAATCATAATTTTTAACGCAACTATTGAGTTATTTCACCAGTAATAATGGTCAGATAATTAATGAAATGGGTATTATATTTAGATATAAAAAAGTGGCTTCATAATGAGGCCACTTTAATTGAAAGTGTTGAAGTGATAGTTATTAAGTGTCTACTTATTTTCTTCTTCTACAGTCCAATGGATAACGACTTCTTTTTTACCCCACTGTCTTGCTTTCTCAACATCTTCACCCATGTAAATATCAATCTTCTTTTTCCAGCGCTTATTCATCTTATCTAGCACTAGGTATGTGCCCTCAAGTCCTTCGATTCTTACTTCTTGGTTATGCGTAAGCCCCATATCGATAAGATCTCTTGATACGGCAATGGATTTCATTCCTGGTTTAAGGGTATCACCCCAAGCTGCAAGGTTTGGGGTGTCATCGGTTTCACCAACACTTGATGTGTATGCACTTGCGGTTACTTTTAGAGATTGTTCACCTCCTCCACAACCAAAAAGTGATGTCATAGTGAGTGCTGCAAGAAGATAAAAACGAATTTTCATAATTTTTTCCTTTGAATATAAAGGGTTAATGCGTGATAAATGTATCCGTACATAATACCTTTTTCTTTGGTTGGTACTTTGCTAAATATTGAGACAATTCATAATTCAATGAATAAAACGAAGTGTAGCAGGTAGATAACTAGGCTAATGCACTTTCAATGGCATCAATTGCCATTCTTACACTAATTGGAATTTGCCCATGAAAGGGATGAAGCGCATAGACATTCGACGCTTTCATTTCAAAAGTGGGTAATACTTCTTTTAACTCATCTTGATGTTGCAAATAGATAAACTCAGGAAGAAGCCCAATTCCGAACCCATTTTTTATTAAAGCTAAACTATTTTGAACCGTGTTGACTTGATGGGCAGCGATAAAGTTTATAACTCGGGTATTTTTTGTGGTCGTATTTATTAGCTGATGCGAAATTTGTTTTGATTGCCAGTGATTTGCAACATAAGGCAAGGCCTCAATGCTATCAATAGCAAACTCTGGATAGCCTTTGGCAATACATAATACGTCTTGTATGGTTCCAATGCGTTTCTGCTTTAGGTTACTTAATTTTGATTCGCCAACGCGGATAGCTAGGTCGATTTCTTCTTGCATCAAATCAAGCTGTCCATCATGCGCAATTAAGTTTAGTTCCACTTCTTTGTGCGTGTTAAATACGGAGCTAAGAGCCGGTATAACAATGCTGTTCATTAAGGCGTGCGGAGCGGTGACAGACAATCTCCCTTGAGGCGATTCTTGCTGATGTAAGATATCACTCCATGCCTTTTCTGCTAATTTGTGCATCTCACAACATTGTAGATAGAAATGCTCTCCAGAGGCGGTGAGTGATTGTTTTCTTGTCGTACGTTTGAGCAATGGAATAGCAAGTTCATGCTCTAGTTGTTTTAAGTGTTGGCTAATAACAGACTTAGACAGTTCTAATTTCTCAGCCGCTTTAGTGATTGATCCTGTTTCAACAATCGTCATAAAAAGGGTCATCTGTTTAAGTTTATTCATGCTCTTTTAAATCCTATTGTTCTATTTTATTAAACAGTGATTTCTTATTGGTTTGTTTTTCGGTTTTAATAATGCACGTATAGTTCATTTTATACAAACATTAGGAGAAACAATCATGGCTCAAGAACAAATTTTAGCAGCATGCAAAGCTGGCATTTCAGCATGGCAACAGGCTTTTAACTCTCAAGATGCAGCAGGTTGTGCAATACAATACGCTGAAGGTACGGTGATGGAAGCTCGTCCATTTGGTACATTTACAGGCCGCGAAGAGATCCAAGCATTTTGGCAAAACATTATGGATCAAGGTTTTGCTGATGTTGATTATACCGAAGTTAAATGGGAGCCAATCGGTGAAGATGGTTACCTATTAACGGCGAATTGGACGATGAACAAAGCATTTGGTGTTGTACATCGTGAACATTGGACAATTCAAGACGATGGTAAAGCACGTTTGATTTCTGATGACTTTGAAGTACAAGGCGAGCGTTAGAAAGCATTTTTTAGATTTTATTTTTGAAAGGTTTTAAAACAAAACACTGAACCAAAGGGATGATTCAGTGTTTATTTATTGGGGTTATTGTTACGATCTCGCGTTTACATCATCACCAAACTTGCTGTTCCTAAGAAAGCAAAGAAGCCGACCACATCAGTTACAGTAGTTAAAATAACAGAACCAGCAAGCGCAGGATCTAACTTAAACTTATCTAACGTGATAGGAATAAGAACCCCAAACAGAGCCGCCGTAATAATGTTTACAATAATCGCGAGTGAAATTGTGGCGCCTAAAGCGAATGATTGGAACCAAGCTCCAGCAATACCACCGATAATTAATGACCATAACAAACCATTGATTGAACCAATCCCTAATTCATTTTTTAATAACGCAAAGCGGTTACCAGGGGTGATTTGATTGAGAGCCATCGCACGAACCATTAAGGTTAATGTTTGGCTACCAGCGATACCGCCCATAGAGGCCACGATTGGCATTAATACTGCCAGTGCAACGACTTGAGTGATTACATCTTCAAATAACCCGATCGTTACAGAGGCTAAGATAGCGGTAAGTAAATTAATACCAAGCCAAACGCCACGTTTTTTAGAACTCTTAATGATAGGAGAGAAAAGATCGTCGCCCTCATCCATACCGGTACCGGCCATTAAGCGAGTTTCGTAAATTTCACGTTGAGTATTAATCGCAAATTGCCAATCAAGTTGTCCAATTAAAACATTATCGTCGTCGATAATCGCCACACTGGGTACGGCTGAGTGCTCAACGGCTTCAATACTTTCATTGAGAGGTTGGTGCACATTAAGCACTAAGCAATCTTCTAATTTCAATGTGTTGATTTTAACTGAATCATCAGCAGTCAAAATATCTGTGTATTGCACAATACCGTGAAATTTATGCGCTCGGTTAATCAAGTGCATATATTGATGCGATTGAAATAAATTAGTTTTTAATAGTTTTTTAGCTCGCCCAACACTGACATTAAAAGGTAATGTTGCAATTTTTCGGTCAGCCCAGTGACCCACTTCGTCATCTTCATACTGTTTTGCATCATCATATAAATCGAGTTCATCACGGCTGATCAGTTGTAAAGCAAGGCTGAATATTTCATCAGGCAGAGACTCCGCCCACTCAATTAATGATAAGTTATCCAGTTTAGCTAAAGTGAAGTTTAACTCTGCCTCTGACAGTTCTTCTAGAATTGCCACACGAGCATCAGCACGCATTTCAGTTAATACTTCAATGTGCATTTCTAATGGCAAGTGTCGCCATAATTGCACACGGTCATCAACGGGGAAAGACTCTAAAATACGCGCAATAGAACCTGTATCTAACCCATTTTCTACAAATTCACCCAGTAAGCTTATTTGTTGCTGTTGGTCGTCGGCATTGAATAGCGTTTCGAGTTGGAATGATAAATCTTGATGTTCGTTCAATGTCGTACTCCATAGATGGAAGCCTGTTTTCAAAAGGATATATGATTATAGTAATTAGATTTATTTTATTAAACCCTTTAATACAATGATTTATCTGAATGGCTGATAAAATTAAGGACTCCTTAGAGTCCCTAATTGTGTTGTTGTATTTTATAGCGAGAAATTAGACGCTTTTCGTTACCATATTAGGGTTAATTGCCGTGATTTGTTCAATAAGATCGGCTTTGTCGCTTTTTTCTTGCCACACTAAATATAGGGCTTGCTCCATAATTGGTGCGTTTTCAACCACATAAAGCTCACCATTTTCAACACTTTGATTAATCACAGGTGCAGGTAAATAGCCAACGCTTGGGTGGGCTATTAAATAATCTAGTGCCATTCTTGATGAATGAGTGTGCAGAATAGGTGTTTTCTGCAATTCATTTATTTTACTGTGTTGAATAGAAAAACGTGCTCCCCAATCTAAATAAACTAAAGGAAGAGGCTGAATACTGCTAATAGTACAATCGATTTGATTGGAGACTAATTGCAATTGATAATCACGAATTTTACATACACGGATACCATCAATTTTTGGTGGTTCACTGGTAATAAAAAGATCGACACTTTTATCAAGTAATGATTTAGCAAGTTCTTGTCGAGGTATGGATTCTAATCGAAGAGCCAATCCTTGAACGGCATCGTAAATACCGTTTATCCAATCAGAAATGCCATCAAATTCCCAAATGAGCGCACTTGCTCCAATAGTGATCTGAGAGTTGTATTCTTCGGTTAATGCAACATCCTGCTTTGCTCGGCCCCATGTTTGTAAAATAGCTTCAGCATAAGGAAGAAGACGCTCACCCGCAGCCGTTAATTGAACATTATGGCGCTGGCGAGTAAATAAAGGATTCCCTAGCTGTGATTCTAATTGACGCACACGGAAGCTCACGGCAGATTGTGTAAGAAATAAATGCTCTGCAGCACGTCCAAAATGACGCGTTTTTGTGACTTCTAAGAAGGTTTTAAGCAGATCAGTATCCAATGTTTTCATCTCTTTGATGGTGGTATTGGCCACAATAAAATATTTTAATTGAAAGCGCTAATATTTTTTGTTTTACAAGAGCCTCACTCTGATTTACATATACGTTTTTTGTGGTCACGAAGAAGCATCAATGAGAATAACAGCGAAATTTTATGATGATAAAAACTTCAAGAGAGGTTTTAGCCGTAGTGGTTTTACAATCCGTGAAGCAACGATTCTAGAAACGTATGGTCGAACCATGCAATCTTTGCTAAACGGTGTGTTTACGCCTGAATCAGACGCTGAGCACCGCTTTGTTGAACAGGTAAAGGATCAACCTACGGAGATCTCTGAATTTGCTCAGTGTTGGTTAAAGTATCAAAACAAGATTAACTTTAAACCGAAATTCTATACATTATGTGGTACACAGCGTTCGTCAGGAGATAATTCTGATGATAGTTCTGATGATTCACCATCAGATGATCTTGATTAAGTAACGCTTCAAAGCCCAATAAAAAAACCGGATATGTTGTATCCGGTTTTTTTGTAACTGAATTTATCCTATTTCAAGTAAGGCAATAACTCTTTCGCCATAAACGTTGCAATCCATGGTTGTGCTTCAGGTTTTGGATGCAGCCCATCCTTCATCATCCATTCTGGTTTTATGATCACTTCTTCTAAGAAAAACGGCAGAAGAGGAATGTCATGTTTCTCACTTAATGCGGGATATAGTGATCCAAATGCTTGGCTATAGCGTTTTCCATAGTTAGGTGGCACTTGAATTTGCATGAGTAACGGTTTTGCATTGGCTGCGTTAATTTGAGTAAACATACTCTCTAAATTTGCAGTAATTCTTTGTGGTGGAAAACCTCTCAAGCCATCATTAGCGCCTAATTCGATTAGGACGTAGTTAGGCTGATGCTGCTTCAGAAGGGTAGGTAATCGATCTAACCCATTTCCTGTTGTATCACCTGAAATACTGCCATTAACAACCTTGGTGATTTTACCTAGTTCTTCTAGTTGTAGAGGCAGCAGTGAAGGCCAACTTTGCTCAATTGGCATGTTATAGCCAGCACTCAAGCTATCACCAAGGATAAGTAAGGTTTCGCTATAGGCTTGCTTAACAATAAATAATTGACTGCTCAGTAGAGCAATGAAAAGAGTGAGGATTTTACGCATGTTCAACCTTTAATTAATCGAGTCACAATAGAATAACAGAGTTCACGATTTTGACGTATAAGGATTAGTTAAAGAAGTGTAAAGGAAATTGATGATCGCGAGTCTATTGGGTATACAATACGCGTAATAGCATAAGAACTTAGATAGTAAGAACAACTTCAAAAGGAAAGGATAATGACCACAGCCATAAAAGTGAGTTCAGTAGGAAAATCAGTGATTTCAAATGATGCAGAACTCATCATTTTAAAAAATATCTCTTTTGACGTTCAGTCAGGTCAAAGTGTGGCGATTGTTGGTACATCTGGTGCCGGAAAATCAACCTTAATGACTTTGCTTGCAGGGCTAGATGTTCCGAGCTCTGGTGATATTGAGCTACTAGGACAAAGCTTATCTCAATTGGATGATGAGGCCCGCGCTCAAATTCGCAGTGAATCGATTGGTTTTGTTTTCCAAAGTTTCTTACTTATCCCTTCTTTAACTGCTCTTGAAAATGTCACCTTACCCGCAATTTTGCGTGGTGAAGGTGAGGACATTAACAAAGCAAAACAGTTACTTGCTTCTGTTGGACTTTCTGGACGAGAAACGCATTTGCCATCTCAACTTTCAGGCGGAGAGCAACAACGTGTGGCACTAGCGAGAGCGTTCATGACTCAGCCTCGTATTCTTTTTGCAGATGAACCAACAGGTAACTTAGATCAATCCACTGCGGAACATATTATTGAACTCTTATTTGAGATGAACCAAAAACATGGCACCACATTGGTTCTTATCACTCATGATCCCAAATTGGCAGAGCGATGTGAGCGAACGCTTACCATCAATGCAGGGCAGCTCCACGAAGAGGTGAAGTGAAATGAAGGAAAAATCATTAGCGCCAAGCTCTTCTCGAAATAGAAAGTCTTCGGGGAAAAATCGAGCGTCTGGCAACAAAATGATATTACGTTGGAGTTGGCGTGAGATCTGGCAAGGACAGCTGTGGCCTGTAATGGCAGCATTAACCTTGATCGTTGCTTGTGTTGTCGCCTTATCTGCATTGGCGATTCGAGTAGAAAAAGTCATGACAGACCAAGGTCGCTCCATGATGGCGGCTGATCTGGTGTTTAGTTCAGCTAATCCAACCCCTGAGCTGATCTTACAACAAGCGCAAGAGCAGGATGTGACGTTATCCTCTCAAGTGCGTTTTCAAACCATGGCATTCAGTGATTCAGGAATGCAGTTAGTGAGTGTGAAATCGGTAGAAAGTAATTACCCACTTCGCGGTGAACTCTTATTAAACGGGGCTGATAACCAAATCCATAGCCAAGTTAAACCGGGAGAAGTGTGGATAGCTGATCGCCTTTTATCATTACTTGAACTCAATATTGGTGATGTTATTGCCATTGGTGATGCTGAACTGCCAATAAGTGGCGTGATTGAATCAGAACCAGAGTTAGCGTTTAACCCATTTAGAACCATGCCAAGTGTGTTTATTCATCAGGCAGATTTAGATAAAACAGGCGCTATTCAACTGGGCAGTCGAGTTCAATATCGCACTTTATTTAAAGGTAATGATAGTGCGATATCGTTATTACAAAGTGATTATGAATTGCAAGCAGGAGAGCGTTGGATAAGTGAAGAGACTCAAGGTCGAACTGCTGATCTAATGCAAAAAGCCAAACAGTATTTATCACTGACTATCTTGATGGTGATATTAATGGCTGCCGTCACCTTGGTATTAACGTGTCAGCATTATGCGACCAGTCGTGCCAATACGGTAGCAATGTTAAAAAGCATGGGCGCAAGCAAGCAGTGGCTGAAACATTGGTTATTAAGCCAAGTGGGTTTGATGTTCTTCACAGGTGTAGTCGCTGGGTCATTAATTGGCCTTGGTTTAGAATTGCTATTACGCATCCCTCTTACGGGCATTTTACCAGAAGATCTACCAAGTTACGGTTGGCAGCCATTTGCGTTTGGTTCTGTCGTTGCGCTGCTTATCGGTTTACCTGCTTTAGGCATCCCACTACTGCGCTTATTAGACACTCCTGCGATAGCTGTACTTCAATCTCAAATAACCGCATCTTCTAAAAAAGGCTTATGGCTAATTGCGGTGCCAGTAGTCGCTTTCTTATTTATGTACGGAAATAACAGCCTAGTCTGGATGGTATCAGTTGGTTTAGTCGTACTGTTTGTCTTACTTGCTGGTATTAGCTATGGTTTAGTACACCTGTTTGGACGCTTTAAATGGGGTGCAGCGATGACCTTAGCGCTTAGTCGCATTAAACGTTCTCCAAAAAACAGCATGATGCAATTAGCCGCATTGTCGGGTTCATTGATGTTAGTTGCCGTGATCTGGCTAGTAAGAACCGATTTATTGGGCGATTGGCAACAAACGCTTCCGCCTGATGCACCGAATGTATTTGCGATGAACATTGCGCCTTATGAGCAACAAGAATACTTACAAGCATTAGATAATGAAAAGCTAGATAGGTCGGATGGTTATCCAATTATTCGTGGGCGTTTAACTGAAATTAACGGTGAAAGTACTAAAGAGAAAATGAAAGGCGAAGGCCAAGGCTCAGATGCATTACGTCGTGAAATAAACTTTACTTGGCGTAATGAATTACCGGTTCATAATCAAGTCACAGCAGGTACATGGACGAAAGAAAATGGAGTATCTGTTGAGCAAGACGTTGCTAATGATTTAGATATTAAAATTGGCGATACGTTGAGTTTTTCAGTAAACAGCCAACTCTTTTCTGCTGAGGTGAACTCTATTCGTGTTGTGGATTGGCAGAGCATGAAACCGAACTTCTATTTTATCTTTACGCCTGATGTGATTGCTGATTTACCTGCCACTTGGTTAGTGAGCTTTAAAGTCGATGACAACGAAAATACACTATTGAATCAATTAGCCCGTGATTATCCAACCGTGAGTTTGTTGGATTTTAGAACCATGGGTGGAAAAATCCAAGCGATGCTTGCTCAAATCACGTGGTCATTGAGCGTTTTAGCTGGTTTAGGTGTGGTTAGTGGCGTGTTGTTAATATTCACTTTACTGCGTTTGAGTTTGTATCAGCGTCAACGTGAAATTACCCTTTATCGAACCCTTGGAGCAAGCCGTCAGCGTATTAGCCAGACATTATGGAGTGAATATGGGGTCATGGCATTAGCCGCAGGCTTTGTTGCGGTAATGGGCGCAGAGGCAATCGTATTTAGCTTAGTGAAATGGGGCTTTAAACTTGAGCCTACATTGCACATAGGTATGTGGATTGTGTTGCCATTACTCGCCATGATGATTGTATTTATGAGTTTGGTCAGTGTGATAAAACAGTTACTAAAACCGTTAAAGTGAGTATTTATTTCAAGTTATCATATTCAGGTTTTAATTTATATTAAAGCCTGAATTTATTCTTTTATTATGTTTAATTTTTTAAGTGAATCTTTAAATTAATATATACGTAATACCCATCATGTTAATTAAGGAGTTAATGGTTGCGTATTTATTGGTTGCAGTAATGTTTTTTGTGATAAATTAAAAATAAATCTAGGGGTTGATATAACTAAAAACTAGGCGTAATCTCTAAATGGAAGTTTATTAAACCTACTATATATTTATAACTTTTTTTGAAGTTAGTAATAAAATAAAGTTACAAATATTAATGTAGTTTAAATTTCCATTGGTCTAATTACATTAAAGGTATTTAATTATGAAAAAGAGACATTTTCTATTTACACTAATATTAGCTTGTTCATCAACTCTTGCATTGGCTAACGATCAAACCGCGAATTATCAGGATCAATTCTCAAAGCCTGTTGATGGGATAAATACGGTAGAGTCAGTATTGAATGCCAGTACTGTTCTTGATGATACGCCAATCTTACTTACAGGGTATTTAGTGGAGCCTTTAGGAAAAGAAGTCTATGTATTTAAAGATGATACTGGAACATTAAATGTCAAAATTGATGGTGATAAAATGCCAACCTTACAAGTGAAACCAAACGACAAAGTGACGCTTAAAGGCGAGATAAATAAAGAACAGAATTACATTATTTATGTAGATAGCATTGCTGTTGATTAATAAAAATATGGGCTATTATGGTATTGAAACATATTAGTCCTGTGAGTATGAGAGGCAATACATTACACTGCCTCTCTTGCTTATTTAAAGGATTATTATGAAAACTTTATTTTTAACACTAGCCCTGACTTTTTCTGCGGGCGTTGCTGCCAATACAACGACTGAACCAACGAATATGATTGATGACCAATCAACGGTTGTAAGCACACCTGTAGATATGAAAGCCGTCATGAAAGAGATGAGATTAGAGTATAAGTTAGGTGAGCGAGCGACCTCTATTGAGGAGATGGCTAAAGCCGTTTCTAAATTAGAAGCGTTGATCAAACAGTTAAAGCAAGGCGAATATACCCCAGAAAAACAAGCGATGTACCAAGAAGGGTTTAATAAGTTATCGGCTTCTGTTGCGTTAGTTAAAACAGAGTTAGATGCGGGTGATTTAGAGAAAGCACAAGCGGCACTTGAGCAAGTTGATGAGCTGCGAGTTGAGTATCACAAAAAGCGTAACCCAAGTATTTGGAGTAAGATATTTGGGTAGAAAAGCACTCTTGTGAGTAAAAAAATGGAGCTAATCAGCTCCATTTTTGTTATTTACTATTCTGCGAGATAGAGCGACTAACTATTATACATCTTATCGAAATTCTTCTGATTCCAACCAACCATCACTTGATCACCAATCTTAAGAACAGGGATAGAACGAGCACCCATAGCTTGTAATTCCTTGCGTCCTCGTTGCATTTTTGCATTGGTCAATCTATATGCAATTTTTTTAGAATCAAGGTAACGCTGCGCATCTTTGCAATGCGGGCATTTGTCAGCGACATATAAAACAATGCGTTTCATTATAATCTCTCAGTTAAATCTAGTGATATAAATAGCGTAGCTTACACAAATAGGTATGGGAAGAGTTTACGTCGCTCTTCTGCTGTTAACGCTTCTACTCGTGCAATGTTTGTATCTGGAATAGCTTCAGGGTTAGGGTAGTGTTTTAATACCTTTTCCATGCTCTCTTCACGAATAAGGTGAAGAACTGGATATGGAGAGCGATTTGTTAAATTCTCATCATCTTCAGGTTCAGCACCGCCAAAGCAGTAATCAGGGTGGAAAGTGGCGATTTGGTAAATACCTTCCCATTCTTGTTGTTTGATAAGCGCATCAACCCAATCTAAGAAGAAGTTATAATCCATAAAATCTTGCAGCATATTAGGGATAGCAACTAGGGTTGTTTCTAATTCTTCAGCAGTTTTAGAATCTAAGTTCATCAGTTCTTGTAGAATATCTTCAAGCAAGACCTCTTCTGTTGTGGCCTCAGATACAAAAATTTTGATTTGTTTATTACGGTTTGGTTTTGCGGCAAAAGGACAAAGGTTAAGGCCGATAACCACATCTTCCAACCATTGTTGAACGTCTTGCTCGATTTTTTGAATACTCATATCTGACTTATTACTACTCTTGTTATTTTCAGCAAGAATAACAGATTATTCATTTATTTTCTGTAATTAGAAAGACTAAAATTTATCTACATAAATCGAAAATAAGGAGTTCCAATTGAGGTTTGATTGAATAAACCTTCCTCAAATTTATCTGCAGTGATTGGTTTTGAATATAGGTAACCTTGAATTGAGTCGACACCTTCAAGCGTCACAAATCGTTCTTGATTATGATTTTCAATACCTTCAACAACCACTTTTAGCTTCAGTTTTTTAGCAATATTAATCATCGCACACACAATATTTTGATCGTTAGGGCAATACTCAACATTTTCAATAAAACTCTTGTCAATCTTGAGTGTATCAAAAGGGTATTTTTTAAGGTATTGAAATGAGGCATAACCTGTCCCAAAATCATCAAGTGCGATAGATACACCCATATTATGAAGTTGAGTTAATGTCTCAATAGCCAAAGCTTCGTCGGCAATTAATCCGCTTTCCGTGACTTCTAATTCAAGATTTTTAGGTGGTAATTTATAAAGGTTTAATAATTGTTTAACGTGCTGTACAAAATGGGGATCTTTTAGTTGAACGGCAGAAATGTTCACTGCGGTTACTAAATTTGGAGAATGCAAAACCCATTCTGAAGTTTGTTGAATCGCGTTTCTTAATGCAAAGTTACCGAGCTCATAAATAAGGCCATTTCGTTCAGCAAGTTGAATTAATACTTCATTAGAAATGGCCCCTAATTGAGGATGATTCCAACGTAATAAGGCCTCACTACCTACCCAACGTTTTGTATAGGGACACACTTTTGGCTGGTAGCTTAAAAAGAGATCATTATTACGTACTGCTTCTAGCAGATAGGTTTCAATTTTATGCTCAGATAAACTTGATTTAATAGGCAAAGAACGGTCTGAAATAGTAAATGTTTTACCTAAACTTTGGCATTCAATAACCGTATTGTAGGCACATTTAAGCAAGTCGTTTCTAGACGCATTCTCTTTAGAGTGAACCGCACCGATATAGCTTTGTAAATGTATTTTAGCTTCATTATTTGAAAAGCAAGCTTTACCAATTTCGGACAGATGTTGACAAAGTTTCGGTAACTTTTTTTTATCTGCATGGATAATTAACAGAATGTCTGAAGAGTCCAAACGGCCAGTGACTGAGGTGTCTGTTATCTTGGTTAATTTAGAACGATATTCTGTCAATAAGTGATCAAATGTAGAGTGCCCATGCTCTTGTTGTATCGTTCTGCTGTTAGCAAAGTGGATATGTAATAAAACAAATTTTTGATTACTGTTAATGAGTTTATCTATATGGCGGTATAAAGCGAAAGCATTAAGAAAGCCAGTCCCAACATCATGATTTTTATGGTATTTAACTTTTTGCTCAGCCGCTCGTCGGCAATCAATTTCATTCGCAAGTTGGCTATTTATTTCATTGATGCGTTTATTGTTCTCTGTAATTTCTAGTTGCAGTTTCTTATGGTTATGCAGAAGCTCAGTATGTTGGAATAAAATATTGAGCTGAGCTTCAATGGATTTTTGATAGGTTTCTAATAAATGTTGATGCGTAGGTGCAAATGTATTTTCTTTGCTATCAAGGATGCAGATGGTGCCAAAAGGGGTATTGTCAGGCCAAAAAAGCGGCAAACCGCAATACGCAATCATATTTAATGCTAAATCAGGGTTATTATCCCAATTAGGGTCGTTAAGTGCATTAGGAACGATCAGTTTTTGTCTGTGTTCCAAAACATGTTTGCAGTATAAGTTTTGATGTAATGCTTCTTTATCACCGACTGAATATGGGTTCTCTAACGACGCATTGGCTGCGAATACTTCAATTTCCTGTTCATGAATACGCATAACAAGAGCAACAGGTACCTGAGCAAGTTCAGCAAGAACATTTAGCATGGTTTGCCAATCTTGCTGAATTTTTTCAGGAATAATAATCGAAGACGTTAAAGGCTTCTGCATTGTCTAAGGTACCTAGCAACCAGTAAATAATATAGTGTTCATATTATCAGCTAACGATAGGCTCTGTAGGTCTCATTTTTAATACTGTGATCTCTTACATTTATTGTCATTCTTAATTGATGTGATTATTCAGCCAACTTAACATCATTGACCACGAGCAAAAAACATCACTTTTACAGTCATTAGTAGGATATACATGTCTGATTTTATCCAACTGGAAATTGAGCTAAGAGAAAGTGCATAGCTATGATCAAATCCCACTTTAGATCGTACATCTTCTATGCATGTATCATAACCCTGGTTTACTTGGGCAAGCCCTGTAATTCCAGGTAAAACGCCATAGGTACGTTCACTAAAATAAGGGATTTCTTGCTCAAGTTTATTATAAAATGTCGGTCTTTCTGGCCTTGGCCCAACAAGAGACATATCACCATTTAATACATTAAAAAACTGTGGTAATTCATCTAACCGTGTTTTTCTTAAAAATTTACCAACGAGAGTTACTCTTGCGTCCCCTTTAGTTGCTAATGTTGCTCCTGTTACTACTTCGGCATCCTGGATCATGCTTCTGAATTTAATCATTTCAAACACATCCACTTGGTCTGGCATTGCTTTGCCAACTCGTAATTGGCGGTAAAATACGGGGCCTTTTGAATTTAGTTTGATAGCCAAGGCAATAAAAGGAAATAAAGGAAGAGTAAGTAATAATCCAATCAGCGATAAACTCACATCAAAAATGCGTTTAGCGCGAATAATCGGTTGGTTAACTGTGTAATAAGAATCCATCATGATCAGCTCCTTTTATTATTTGCGTACACGAGTCCAAGAAGATTTTGGTTTATTGAACAGATAGTTAAGACCGCCAAGCAAATTAGCAGTATGGCCAATGACAAAATAAGTTAAGGTTTGGCAATATTTATTGGAGAAAATACGAGGGAATATAAAGCCCATAAGAGCGATACCATACCCAAGAGTTTGCCCAATAAATGCGATAAAAAATAGTGGATTAGATAATAGCAAGACTGAACCAATATAGGCTGATGCCATAAAGTAGGGCATGGTAAATCGAAGCCCTTTGCCTGAGAAAAAGGTAAAGGCAGTTCCCTTATATTTTGGGCTAAGTAAAGGAAATAAACGCAATAGTTGTTGAAAATTGCCTGCTGATATTCTTAGTCGTCGCGCAAAGTCTTCTTCTTGCATTACATGTTCAAGCTCTAATGCTCGAATACTCGGTTCGTAAATCGCACGGTAACCTTGTTCTACGATTTTCATTGGTAAAATAAAGTCATCATTAATCGTATCGTCATCTAAAGTGACAAATAATTCAGATCTAAAGAGATAAAATGCGCCGTGTGATCCTAGACTTGAGCCTAGTGTCGCCTCTTGTTGTTTAATTCTGGTTTGGTATTCCCAATAATTCTTTTCGCCTTCAGAACTTGGAACCAGTAAATGATAGGTTGGGTTAACCACACCAACGTTTGGGTTTTCAAAGTGTGTTGCTGCAATTAATAGTGCGTCGTAAGAGAGCAGTGCAGAAACATCACTGAGCGCAATAATATCGCTACTGTATTGAGGAATTAATTGGTTAAGTAATGCCACTTTTCCTTGGTTATTTTCAAATGATAATATTTCGATATGCACATCCGAACAAATAGCCTCCTGTATCGTATTTTGAGCAATGGATACCGTATTATCTGTACAGCCATCACAAGCAATAATAATGGTGAGTTTGCTAGATGGGTAATCAATACATGCGACATTTCTAATTTTATTAGCTATCCATTCTTGTTCATTATAAGCAGGAATAATCATCGTCATTGTTGGCAATATGCGATCTTTATTCGATTGATGAAACCCTCTTGGTGTTATTTTTACACCGTCCTGTGGGTGCTTTTTTGAAAACCAATATAAGAATACTGGATACAAAGCATGATGATATATAACAGCAATAATACTGATAGAGGTTACGATGATAAGAAAGTTATTCATATAGTCGCTCCTGGAAAGTAAAGGGCTTCATACGCACTTGCCATAGATTTTGCATTGTTATGTTTGAGAATAAATTCTCGTGGGCTGCCCTGGAAAGCTCTTTTGGTTATATCATTGATAGCGCAAGTTAAAGTTATAGGTAAATTACTGTTTACTAATTGGCTGTGTTGGGGGCATAGAGTTTCAGATACTCCACCGACATTATTGGCCACACAAGGAATGCCACAGGATTGCGCTTCTAAGGTTGACAGTGGAAAGCCTTCGTTATTTGAAGGTAGGCAAAATAGGTCTAATGCTTGATAGAAGGTTGGCATATGGTCTATATGACCAAGAAAATGAACCCTGTCTTTTAGTTTGTACTGTATGACTAAATTGTGTAAATATTCTTTTTCCCCTCCTGAGCCAGCAAGAAGTAAATGATATTTTTTATCAAGAAAAGCCATAGCCTCTATGAGGTTTGATTGCCCTTTAATTAATTCTAGGCGAGCAGCATTACCCACAACAATAGCGTTACTTGGTAGGTATACACCTAGTGCTTTCCGTGCCTCTATTTTATTTCCAATATTGAATTTATAAGGGTCAATTCCGTTTTTTATTGTATAAATAGGATAGCTTTGGAAGACAGTGTTTAAGGTTTTTTTTACAAAATCAGCATCAGCGACCAATGTCGGTTTCGACAAAAAGAGAATTAGCTTTTGTATGTAACGATCTTTTTTTTCATTTAAATGCCAAGCATCATGTTCTGTATGAATATGTTGAACTTTAGTACTTAGTTTCGCTGCCAAGCCAGAATATAGCATAGGGCCAATATGGTGAGAATGGACTACATCGACATTATATCGAGTAAAAATACGGACGAGTTGTTTTATTACTTTTACTGATATACCAGGAGCTTTATCTAAACAGATTATCTGCTCTTGATATTGAACCAATCTTGGCCAGCGTTTAATTGTGCTAAGGAGTTCACCTTCTAAACTCACTACCATAATGCGGTAATTTGGATTAGTAAATGCCAACATATCTAACACCATAGTTTCTAGCCCTCCAGGGGAAAGATGCTGAACAACATGAATAATTGTTTTCATAGTAAGCTCCTTATTCTTATTTGTTTTAATAGAATTGCAGAGTTTGTGCCATAAGTTTTAGTGTTAATTTTCAATCTGTTATGTGTTTATTTTTATTGATTTGCAAATTGAGAATGAATATAGAAATCGTTTTGATGAAATTACAATTAATTTGAAAATGGACGTGACGTATAGTTGCTATTGAGTGTCGGCTGTTTATCTTTGAATAGGTGAAAGCATTTAACGGGTTGAGGTGGAATACGACTTAAGACAGGCGCATCACTTAACTTCTGTATTTCATCTCTTCTTCGTATTGTGGTATCACATAGTTCAGCAATAACGGCCATTCCTATGCCAAGGCCAATTCCTCCAATTAACCCAGCAATAGCAAAGAGAATATTGGGTAAATTTGACGGGCTATTTGGTGTGTAGGGCCTATCTATTATTTTTACTCGTTTTTCTTGCTCAAAGACACCAAGAGAGTGAGTTAATTTCGCCATTTCAAATCGCTCTACTAAGTCATTGTATAGCTCTCGCTTTAAGACTAAGTCTCGTTGCAGTTGGTATAACTCTTTTTCATTCTCACCAAATTGCGATGCTTGTGCTTCCATATCCTTGATCATGCTTTCAAGAATTCGCGTTTCTTCGCTTAAGGCGTCGACTTTACTAGTAGCCTTTTGTAGTTCCTCAAGTTGAGAGAGCAAAATAGGTGGCGCTTTGGCAAGAGCTTCAACACTATTGCTGCTGGCAATATCCCACAGTTGCTCACTACTTAATCCTGGTTGAGTTTGAGAGAGCAGACGAGTTCGTTCTTCTTCTAGTCGATTCAGGTTTCTTAATTTGCCCTGAACTTTGCTGTGCTGAGGGGTGTATTTGGCTTGAAGTAGGGTTAACTCTCCACGAATTCGAATGATTTGTTCTTCTATTTTACCTATAACAGGATTAGTTTTTGATAATTGTAAGTCAATAGACCCTAAGCGTTTTTCAGCACCAGCAAGCTCTGCCTGACGCTCATATAAACGCTGTTTGAGTTTGGTTAAGCGATCTAAACTGGTGATTTGCATTTCAGGAAGAATCGTATTTTCACGGCTTTTAAATTCCGCTAGTCTTCCTTCTGCAAGGTCCAATTCTGCACGGCGTTGATCTATATTGTCTGATAGGAATTGACTTGAATCTGTCATAGATGATCGCTCTGGCGCCAATAATTGTTCAGTAAAATGACGGCTTACGGCTTCTAAGGTCTCTTTCATACCTTCAGGTTGGTTAGATTGGTAATCAATACGAATTAAATCTTTCCCCGCCATATTGACAGATAAACTATCAGATAAGCGAGCAATCGCATTATCAATAGCTTGGGGTGACATTGATTCATGCACATAACCTCTTTCTTTAGCGACGAGTCCTAAAATATGCCGACTGTGCAATAAGGTTTGTAGTGAGCTTAAACGTTCTTTTAACATGGTTGATACCGCTAAATCCTCAAGAAAAGGGTTCATTTTTGCAGTTTCTTGAATAAGCATACTGGTATGAGAGTCGTAATATTTTGGTGCCAATTTACCAATCACTAATCCGATAAGTGGCATCAATAAAATAGGAATAGCGATCAGATAGCGACGACGCCATGCAGATTCAAACATAATAAGAAAACGTTGGCTTAATGTGATCATAATGCCTCCAACCAAGCCTCAAGTTGCTTAGCTTTTGCTTGCCATGTATGTGACTTGATGAGTTTAGTTTGTTGCTGCGTTCGTTTATGAAGTGCTTCTTTATTCTGTTTTAGCCATTCTTGCTGGATAGAGTTTAAGCTTGAGTTGAATTCGGCGACTGAATTTACAGTGTGAATCGCTGATTTATAAGGACGTAACGCCGGAAAATCAGTGCTGATAATGGGGGTTCCTGTTGCTAGATATTCCAAAAGTTTAAGTGGATTACAGGCCCTTATTTGTTCGTTATCAATAAATGGCAATAGACTTACTTGCCAATGCTGACTATAACGTGGCAATTGGCTATGAGGTTTTGGTCCCATAAGATGTACATTTTCACGCGGTGTTATTGGGTTATAAGCTAATTCATTTTGTCCAATAAAAACAAAGTGCCAATCTGGATTGATTTCAGTGATTTGATTAATTAGCGCATAGTCGATCCATTTGGATAAACTGCCATAAAATCCCGCAATGGGTCTGCTATCTTTAGGTAAATCTTTTGCTCTAAAAACGGGTTGGTTAAATAGAGTAAAATCGACACCATGAGGTAAGAATTGTACTTTTTCTTCAGGAAATTTATGGCATAGCGTTGGGCTCGCCGCGAGAATTAGGTCTGATTTTTGTATGAGTTTTTGTTCATGTTGAAGAACAATGTCATGATCAACACCAGCCAATGCACCAAAATCATCTCCGCAGTAATACACAATGCCTGACTCTCCTAAACTGCCACAAACATCCGCAACAGTAGGAAGAGAGGTCCATAAGATTGGACGGTGAAGCTGGGCTTTTTTTATGATTGGTTTTAATTGTTTAACGATTAATTTTTTGGCTACCCAACGCGTAAACCTTCCCTTTGGTGCTGGAATGGTTTTTAAATTCACGGTTTGAAAAGGGGCTGATTGATTTTCTTCTTCAGTATGTGTGCTCGCTTGTGTCAGTTTAGTCCAGACACGTTTAATATCATGCAAAGACCAATTAGGTTGGCGTAATCCAATCGAGTTTACCCAAATCACTTTACGAGTCAGTGACAGCTGTTTAATTAAATGTTGAGTACTTGAGGGTAAACCACCCCAATCTTCGCCAAAAACGATAAGATCACGCTTCATAATCAACTTCCTCTTTGTTAGTACTTGAGGTTGTTATTGAGGAGCTTATATCTAGAGGTTTAATGACTTTTGCAGGGTTTCCTCCAGCTAATACAAAGGGGGGCAGACTTTTGGTTACCACGCTGCCAGAGGCAACAATGGTGCCTTCACCCACCGTCACATTACCAATGATGCTAACTCGAGAACCAAGCCAGACGTCCTTTTCTAAAATAATGTCCCCGACTTGGCTGTCTAAATCGGCTTTACCACGTGCTCGTTCTGTAGGATCAATTGGGTGTCCTGGGTAGCCACAGAGGAAGCCTTGCCCTGCAATACGCACGTTATCGCCAATAACCACTTTATTGCCAACCGCAATGGTGGTTTGCCAGCAAATATCGACATTATCGCCTACGGTGAGAGTGGGGTTAGCAGAGTTTGTGCGACCGCTAAAGGTAGTTTGCCCAGAGATGCGACAATCATTACCTATGGTCATAGTCAGTGGACCGCTAAAAAAGGGTAAGCCGCCGTATAGCAGTGTGCGTTTACCATAGCTATTTAATCGCCCTTTAAATGCAGGAACATAAAATACAAGATGGGTAAAAGCTTGCCATTGAGTAATGATGGTTTTATGTAGCCCATAAAAGAGCTTATTAAGTATTTGAGGCGTTGGTAGCTCAAAGTGACGAATGGCTTTAGCAATGTGAAATAGCGTTGTTGCTAATGGGCTCTCACCATTTTTTAGCCATTGCTTCAGGCGATAGACAGATAATGTACTCATAATGGCATTCCTTTTTTGATAACTCTTATAAAGAGTACTTCATGGATTGTGCCAATTATTTTCTGATTGTTTTTCAGTGTGTTATAGGTTTGTATTTTTAATTTACTGGTTTTTCTCATTTTGAGAATCGTTTTGAATTTCGCTTTCTCTCGTTTCTATCTCTATTTTATTGAGCGCAATCTCACTGCCTTTAGTCACTGCAACCACTAAGGCGGCTAAAATATAAATCGGCCAATTAAAACCTTGGGTTAAAAAAGTGCCTGATACAATAGTTCCAATTAAGCCGGCAAAAACGGCTTGAGCGCTCGTATAAATGGCAGGATTGATTTTATCTTGTACTGCTTTTACTGATTGTAATGTTCGATTGGCACTTTTGATTAGAACGATGATTAAAGCAATAAAAACGCTGAGCCCAAGGAAACCTGTTTCAGCAAGTACGCCGAACCAAGTACTATGAACCGCATGATTTAACCCATCCCAATGAGGGCTGTAATAAAAGTAATTGGAATAGAAATTATCTAAACCTACGCCAGTTATAGGGTTGCTCACCGCCATTTTAAAAGCGGCTTCCCATGCGTATAAACGGCCCATTGCAGATGCATCTACCCCAGCTTCTGCTGCGCCTCCAGATGCTCTATCTGAGATCCCAGCAACCACAAATAAAATCCCACCAGCAATTACAGCTATCGTTATTAATAGCACTTTTGATTTGATTCTTTGTAATCCATAGATCCCAAAGACAGCGATCATGCCTAGTAATCCACCTCGACTTTGCGTTGCGATAACGGCCCAAAATAGAATGGGTATAGCGACAAAACCAATCATACGTTGATGCCAAGGTAGTTGATGAGTCACCAATAAACCAACGGCAAATGAGGTAGGAAACATCAGCACAAGAGCAAGATCATTAGGATCGCCTAACATCGAGCCCAGTTCTCGACCTATGGTAACTCGGGTTTCTTCGACTAACCCAATACCTCCTAATTTGTTTTGAATGGCGACAATACCAACTAATACACCTGCAATGGTGATGGCTTTGAGAGTAAAGGCAAGCTGCTGAGGGCTACGCACTAATACAGCGATAGCGAATGTCATTAAAATGATTTTCCAGTAAATGTTTTTGAAATACTCAATGGCAAGAGGGCGGTTACTAGAAAATATGACACCAACAATTACTATTAATAGAAAAAAAGCAAGAAAAGTGAACTCTTTACACCAAAATAGCTTAATTTGACGAGTGATCCCTACTTGCCAGATAAGAGCTGTGAGTGATCCGAGTGAGAGGAATAATGGAATTTTTAAAGAATAAAGCTGTGGAAAAACTTCATGTATGCGGAAAAAAGAAAAAATCACAAAAAATAGCACAATAATAAATGGACGATTAAGGGTATAAAGTGCAGCAAGTGCAAGGACACTTAAACTTATAATCCAAGAAGGATGAGGATAAAAGTGCCATATCCCCCCTATAAATAGTGAGCAGACAATCGCTGCAAACCATTGCAGAGGTTTTGATTGAAGTGGTGCGTCATTTATATTCATAAGTATTTTTCGCTTTCTTCACATTCAGCCAGTGTTATTAACTTCAATTGAGAAGCAAAAATGACAATAGATGCTGTGCATAAGACAGCCATCATTAACTGAATACCAATGGAAAACGAAGAGAGGCTAAGTGCAATGGACACGCTGGTAATCAGTAATAACGCGCTTAATTTTCCCATCGAGTAAGGTAATGGATGAGCGCTCTGAGAGAGTAGAAAGGTGAGTACTACTCGTATCGTTTGAGCTAAGATTAGGGAGGTAATGACACCATTTACACCATAAATAGGCGTTAATAATAGAATAGCAATCATACCAAGCCCTGTGGCAGAACAGTTAATCCATAATAATTTTTTAGTCTGTTTCTCTGCTAATGCACCAAGGTTGATTAGTTCGTTTAATTCCTTAATTGCTGAAACGATGATCAAGGCAACGGCGATAGTTTTGGCTTGTTGATAGCTTGCTGGCATTAACCACTCAATTAATACTGGAGCCAAGTAGCAAACTAAAACGGTTAACCCGCACAGTAAAACAAGGCTGCTTTGGGTCATTTTAGCGGTAATTGCTTTTCCGCGTGATTGCAAATAGTCAAAACGTTTAGGCATCCACCACATACAAAAGGGCTGCATTAATAAGGTTAATGCTAAGGCAAATTTTAGGGCAACAGCATACAGAGCAAGCTCAGAAAGGCTTGTGTTCTCAGCTAACACCCATCGTTCAAATCCATTTAATCCAAAAGCGACTAAGCCACTGGCCATCAGAGGTAAGCAGTAAGGAATACAAAGAGTCATCATTTCTTTGTTAAATAGATAACTAGTGCCATGTACTTTTTTGTTTTGTTTGGTTTGTAGATAGACAAGTACAACGACTTGCAGAGCAGCACTGATAAAACCAGCGAATAGAATAGCAGTAACGCCATAACCCTGATAAAGCACAATTACGGTTAATGCAGCTTGAAGCAAAGCTCGGCCAGTGGTTAAGTAAAAGAACAGTTTGGCTTTTTCTCGCATTCTAAATGAAGCAAGTACAACGGCAACCATGCCTTCAAAAGCCAATGGCATTAATAACAACTCTAACTCAATGGTATCGGCGTATTCTGGTTTCCATTCACTGATAAAGGGGCTAAATAACCAAATGATAGGTAAAGCAATTGCACCGACAATCATAGTAAGGGTAAATATTTCACCTGTGATCCGTCGTTTTTGATGTGGATCTTGCTCTGCACCAGCAAAGCGATACAGTGCTTCATGTAGTGATAATCCTAAAATTACGCTTAATATCATTGCAAAGGTTGATAATAACTCTAAGCGTCCTAGCTCATGTTGAGATATGTGATTAGCAATATAAGGCAGCATAAAAAGAGATACCCCTTTCATTAATACAATGCTGCTGCCATAAAGTGCCATGTTCTTTAATGCGGGTGATAAAGAAAGTAATTTCATTGTTTCACCTCATTTAAAGCCAGTGAGGTAATCGAGCGTTTTTCCATGGCTAATTTAATTGGTAAATAGCACTTTTCCGCTTGATAGCCTTGAGATAGATGTGCACCAGATTGACCTAATTGTGTAATGAGATGTAGATTACCATTTGCTATTGATAGCTGATGCTGTAAAGAGCTCATGTCATTAGGTTTGTATTTAAGGCAATTTTTATTGTGAGTTAATATTAGATCCCAAAACGCACCATCAGAAGGAATTACCACACACATCCCAGCCATAAGCGCCTCTAAAATTGAAAGTCCAAAAGGTTCTTGATGACTGGTAGAGACAAATATATTGGCCTCAGAGCGTAAGGTGTCTAAGTTTTCTGGTTGGTGATGCCAAGTTATTCCTTCTATGTGTCTTGGTGCTTGAGTTGTCGGTAGTGCGTTGTTTTCAGGAATTAAATAACAAATAGTGGTTGGAGCGCGCTGTTCAGCCTTTGTGGCTTCTATCGTGTCTAATAGCAAATCTAACCCTTTCCATTTTAAAAGGGATGCGGCCCAAAATAGCTGTGGTGATTGATACTGGCATGGTGTAGGACGGTTTTTCTCACTTATCCCATTCACAAAGGGCTCAAAGTGATGGGTCGCCAGTAATTGTTTTTGTTTTTCTATTTGGATTGCTGTGCTCTCTTTACGCCATACTTGTTTAAGTGCAGCAAGCAAAGAAGGGTAAGCACTTTGGAGATAAAAAACGTGTTCAGCATGACAAAGGCATAACCCAATGGAGCGGGATAAGCCAACAGGACCGTGAATAAGTTGCGTAATTTGATAGCCAAAAAACCACTTCATCATATAAATAGGCATATCAATACCAGGGCCAGAAGCACCAACAGCAACATCAATTTTTCCATAAAATAACCGGATGTAGAGTAACCACAAACAGAAATACAACTGTCGGAACCAGTAGCTTTTTCCATATTCAGAAATCGGTAACCAGTTAGGGTGAGACATCTTAATGATGTTTACGCTTCTTAATAACCAAGAGCTTGGATTTGCTGTTAGTACCGTGATCTTATTATTTTTACGATCAAGTAAATCTAGCATCTCACGGGTGGCGATTTTTGAACCACCGGTATAAGTAATTGGGTCAAGGACTAAAATATGATTCGATGTATTCATGATTTATCTCCTTGTTTAGGAAGAACTTTAGGACTTGAATTTGAATGAAAAACCTTATTAAACAGTACCTTATTAATTAACAGGTTAGAGATGTAAGCTAGATTTGAGAATACAGGGTGAAGCGCTTGTGTTAATGGGCGTGCATAGGGGGTAGTTGCTGTTGCGCTTAGTTGTTCTTCATACACAGCTTCAAATTGTTTGGTGTATTGTGAGAGAGAAAAATAGCGGTAAACGGTTTCTTTTCCTTTTCTGCCCATTTGTTCAGCAAGGTGAGGGTTATGAATAAACACCATAATCGCTTTAGCAAAAGAATCACTGTCTTCTGGTTGGGTTAGTAATCCTGTTTCATAGTGGCTGATTACCTCTGGAATTCCACCAACCATAGGTGCAATAACGGGTAATTGAGCTAATGAGGCCTCCACTAACGCTAAGCCAAAAGCTTCATCTCGTGCGCCACTTATGTAGGCGTTAATGTTGCTTTTTAATAGGCCGACTACATTGCATTGTTCCCCTAAGAAATGCACATTGTTGTTTAAATTCAGTTGTTTTACTTGATCTTCAAGTTGGGTTCTTTCTTCCCCTTCGCCAATAATAACGAGATGGATGTTAAGCATAACAGCATCAATTTTATTTAGGCTTTCAATAATTAAATCAACGCCTTTTCTATGAATTAGTGACCCTGAAGTTGCAAGCACAAAGGCACTCTTATCAATATTTAATTGGTCACGTAATAATGTGGGTTGTTGAGTATTTAGCTTGTTGGTATTTATGCCATTTGGGATTGTTGTTATTCCGTTTTTATCATAACCATCTTGTAATAAACTCTGACCAATCGCATCGCTGACGGTTACCAATTTTGGGCTAAGATGAATGCCTAAACTTAGACGGTCACGCAATGGATATTGAGTATGAAGGTGGGTAACTAATGGTGTTTTAGTATGACGAGCGACCATATTCATCCACTGACATGGAGCTGCGCTATTACAGTGAATTAAGTCGACCTGATGGTGCTTAATTATCTTTTTTCCTTGTTGGTAGAAATCGTGCCAATTTAAGAAAGAGAAACGAGGGGCCTGCCATCCAAGTAATAAAGTAAAGGGAGTTACATAACTCGCACTTAATTGCTTTTTAACCTGATCAACAAGGCGCTGTTGGTTGCACCATAAAATGCAGTTATATTTTTGGTGATTAATGCTTTTAATTAGATTGATTAAGCAGACTTCAGAACCACGGATCCAATCATCACCATAATGAACAAACAGTAAGGTTGTTTTTGTTGTATTTTCCATAGCACACCTTCCTCGCATTCTCTCTGATATAAGAGATAGAGCAAGGGCAGTGCCAGATTGTAATTGTTTTTATTTTATTGATTTTTAAAGGGAATTATTATGTGTATAGATCAGTTTTCTCAAATTGAGAATCTATTTATCAATTTGAGAAAGAGCTAGGAAAGGCGTTTGATAGCTATACCTCATATATTTTTAATATTTGCGGTATTACTGTGTTGCTAGAAAATCGATCTTGAATGGTTCTTTGGGCTGCGTGTTGAATTTCAACTTTATTAATCGGTGATAACTCAAGCCAGTGAGAGAGCGTTTTAGATAAGTCTTCTGGCTCGACGATCCATCCATTCATTTCTGGCTGTATGAGTTTACTGATATTACCCACAGGGGTTGATATTACTGGTATTCCTCTTCCCATCGCTTCTAATGCCGTCATGGGGAGCCCTTCGTAGCGAGAGCAGATAATCAGTAAGCCAATATCATTCCAAATGGTGTCCATTGAATCTTGATGTCCATGAAAAATTACGTTGTTTGGAAGGTGTTTAATCAGCTCTTGCTCCATCGGGCCTGAACCATAAATATGAAAAGAGTGATTAGGGTGTTTCTTTGCTAATTCGATGAATCTATCAGGGGCTTTTTCATGGCTTAAACGACCTACAAAAGCGATTAGCTCTCCAGTAGAAGGATTTAAATTTATGGTATCAATGAAGTTGTTTAATACGGTGGTTTGACTAGGTACTCGTTGGCTAATCAGCTCACTGACGGTAAAATTATGATGACTAAATCGGGCACTCCACCTATCAATGATGTCATACAAAGCCAGTTTTCCTTTGCCAACTTCACCAGCATGAAAGGTATTAATAAATCGTATTTTTTGATGAGATGTCAGTAAGGATAAGCGCAGTAATCGAGAATATATTGCGGCCTTGTAACCATGAGAATGAATAACACTAGGACAATGATGTCGAGTGTAATCTAATAGTTCACGTAAGGTACCATCTAAAAAACGATACGAAATATTCGCATTATTTAATGCTATGGTGAGTGGGTGAGTTTGTTCATATTTACAAAGAAAGATAACCCGTACAGATCGTTGAAATTGCTTTAATCCTTGTACAAGTTGCAAGATGTGGGTTTCAATCCCACCCACATCTCGGCTATCTAGAAGTAACCAGATTTCATCTTTTTGATTATGAGTCTGACTCTTCATAAGCTTCCCACGCTTGTTTTTTTCTATACAAAGTGGATGGACTTAGTTCAAGTAATACCGCCGCATTAAGGACGTTACCATCACAGTGATCAATGGCATTTTGTATGACTTCTCTTTCTATATCAGCCATTGGACGAATTGAATTGGTATTTGCTGTGCTATAAGCGTTTGGGCTAGTTGCTGCTGTCACCTGAGAATTATTTTCTTTTTCAACAGTCGATTGAGGTTGTTGCTCTACAGGCTGTTGAATAGGTGTCGATGTTAGCTGGGGTTTAATCACTGGTATTGTCTGTGATTGATTCAGTGGTGGTGGCAGATGCTCAACCGTTACGTGAGTTTCATTATGAAGCACCACGACATTACGGATAATATTTTGTAATTGGCGGACGTTTCCTGGCCATGAATAATTACAAAGAATTAATTCGACGTCTCGCTTTAATGCGGTGAATTTTTTCTTATCTTCTTTGGCGTATTTTTTTAAGAAGAAAACAGCAATGTCGATGATGTCTGTTCCGCGCTCACGCAGTGGTGGCATTTGAATAGGAACAACATGAACACGATAATAGAGATCTTCTCTAAATCGCCCTTCGTTAACCTCTGTTAATGGGTCACGGTTGGTTGCACAGATAATACGTAAATTGGTACTGAGTTCTTTGCTTCCGCCTAATGGGGTGAATCGACCTGTTTGTAAAAAACGCAGTAATTTTTTCTGCATTTCTAATTCCATTTCACAGAGCTCATCTAAAAAGAGTGTCCCTCCATTAGCAAGCATGGCAGCACCTTTTCGATCTGTGGTTGCGCCAGTGAATGCCCCTTTAACATGACCGAAGATTTCACTTTCCATCAGATCACGAGGAATGGCGCCACAGTTAATGGCCACAAAAGGCTTATCATGACGTTGGCTTTGATAATGAATTGCCTCAGCACACACTTCTTTACCTGTGCCACTTTCACCATAAATAAAAACGCTGGCAGTGGTTGGGGCTACGGCATCAATGATTTTATAGACGGCTTGCATTGGAAGACTTGAGCCAATAAACCCTTGGTATTTTTTACGATTAAAGGTGTTTTGTAAATCCTCCACCAAACCTTCTAATTTAGCGCGTTTAAGATGGTTTCTAATGGAGGTTTTTAGTCGGTCGGCTTGAATCGGTTTTTCAATAAAATCATCGGCGCCACTTTGTAATAAATTCACGGCAATATTAATGGTACCGTGAGCCGTTGCGACGATAACAGCGGTAGGTAATTGGTTTTCTTTTATCCATGCAAGTACATCTTGCCCTGACATATCAGGCAATTTTAGATCAAGAATCACCAGCTGCGGTGGATTCTTTTTCATAAATTCAATGGCTTCTCCGCCTGTAGTTACGTGAAAGAATTCATAAGGTTCATCTTTCACATATTGTTTATAGAGGATAGCCAGAGAAGTGGAGTCTTCGACTAATAATACTTTCTGTAGCATAAGTAACATCCTGTTTTACCTAGCGAATTTTGTTTATTCTTTTATTTTGAGAAACCTTGTTTATTTCTTTGTTCAAGTGCGTCTAGTGAAAGTGTAGCTAAATCAGGTAAGTGTGCTGCTTTTTCTAACGCATCATCAAATTGTTGATTAATACAATGAATTTCAATTTCTCTTGCAAGCGTAGATAAGGCCACGTTTCCAAGCGTTAATGCACTGCTTCCTAATGTATGAGCTTCAAACTCTAATGCATATAAATCTTTATTTTTTGCCGCACTTGAGATGGTTTCTACTCGCTCTTTTGATTCAATAATGTAAAAGCGTATTAATTCAGGCATAACACTCGCATCGGTGTCAGCTATTATTTGCTGAATTATCTGTTCATCTACTAATAATAGCTCATTATTCATACTTTTAGGCTCTTCTGTTGATTCATTAAACTCACATAGGTCACATTCTTGGCAAAATGAAGGGTCTTGTTTACCCTCTTTAAACAGGTACTTAGCAAGGCATTTTAGTAGATCACTTCGGTTGAAAGGTTTTGAAAGATAATCCGTCATTCCTGCTTCTATAAATCGCTCTTTATCACCAGAAAGGGCATGTGCCGTAAGTGCAATGATAGGCATGTTTTGGTGTGTATCAGATAGAGATCGAATTTTTTTCGTTGCCGTCATGCCATCCATTTCAGGCATGGATATATCCATGAAAATAAGATCGTATTGGGTGTTAATTGCTTTGGTTATCGCTTCTTTACCATTTTGAGCAATATCAATTGAGTAACCGGCATAATTTAGCGTGTTTTTAATGACAATTTGATTGGCATGATTATCCTCAACAACAAGAATATTAGCATCAGAGAATACACAGGCTTTTTGTTGTCCAATATCTCTTTGTTGTTCTATTTTTTCTTTTGATAATAGGAGGTTAATCTCTTTGGTTGTGGCTTTATCTAATTGAATGTTGAAGGAGAATTCACTTCCTAAACCATATTGGCTATTTACCGTAATGGTACCATCCATCATATGAA
Source organism: Aliivibrio sp. S2TY2 (assembly GCF_028765525.1). NCBI lineage: Bacteria > Pseudomonadati > Pseudomonadota > Gammaproteobacteria > Vibrionales > Vibrionaceae > Aliivibrio > Aliivibrio sp. S2TY2. The sequence goes on from NZ_JARACS010000005.1 coordinate 85,846, forward strand.
CTAAGCGTTGACAGATAGCTAACCCTAAACCAGAACCTTCATGAGTTCGAGAAAAGGTGTTATCCGCCATAGTAAATTCATCAAATAAATATTCAAGTTGCTCCTGTTGTATACCAATACCTGAGTCTTGAACTGAGCAGTATAATTGGATGCGTCCTTCATGTTCTTTGGCATCAATCAATATTTGGACTTGTCCATCATCAGTGAATTTTAAGCTGTTACCAATTAAATTTAATAATATTTGACGTAATCGGTGAGCATCGCCCTGAACGTAGGTAGGAACATTATCAGTAATAACTAATGACAGCTCTAGTTGTTTGCTTTGGGCTTGTGGATGAAAAGTCTTGAGTACACTATTTAAACTTTTATGTATATTAAATGTATGATTTTCAAGGCAGAAAGTGTTGGCTTCCATACGTGAGAAGTCGAGGATATCATTGATGATTGAAAGCAATAATTCACTTGAATCCGTTGCGGTATTAACAAGCTCTTTTTGGTTTGGTTTTAGGCTTGTTTCTTTTAAAATTGCGAGTAAACCTAAAACTGAATTCATAGGTGTTCGTATTTCGTGACTCATCGAAGCTAAAAATCGGCTTTTACTTTTATTGGCTGCTTCAGCTTCATTTCTGGCTTGTTGTAGGTCTTGATAGTTTTGTTCTAGCTTTAAGGACATGGAATTAAACGCTTGTGCTACATCACCTAAATCCCCGGTAGATGATATCTTAACTTGTGCTCCCGGGCCTTTATTGGCAACTGTATTGACCGCTTTTTTCAGTTTATGGAGATTGCGAGTTAAGGCATTCCCAAGCAAAAATGAAAGTCCAATAACAAAGATAAGTTCAATAGAGGCAATGGCATATATCCATGATTTTGCTTGAGAAAGGAAAGTGTTTTCACCGTGAGTACCAAATCCTATTTCTACTTTCCCTAATGTTTTATCATCGGTGATTATTGGTAAAATGACGTCATAGGTCCCATCAGATGCATTATGAAGGATTGAAGAGTCGGGGTTAGCGACCTCATGCAGTTTTGGTCCACCTTCAACAATGAGTTCACCATCCTCACGAAAAACACGAATGTAGCAAATGGTATCTAAAGCAATAAAGTCATCCATAAGTGAAGCGACTTTTTCGTATTGATTGTTTAACATCGAATCTTTAATGGCATTGGAGAACATATGTACTGAGGCATTGGCTCTTGCTATTAATCTTTGTTCATTAGAGTCTGAGATGAATTTCACAGAGCTAAACACTAAGATCAGTAACATGATGCACTGAATAATAGAGATACCAATGATCGTTTTTAATCGAAATGTCATAGTTAGCTCCTTGCAATATTTGCTCTTTTATTGGTTCTCAATTAACAGCAATAATGCATCGTCATTGGGTGGTGTTCCTGCCAAAGCATCAAAGGTTTTTATTATTTGATCAATAGCTTGCTCTATTGGTAAGTGTAGTGTTTCTACGAGCTGTTTTTTTATTGTTTTTTCTAAGGTTTCACGCTCTGAAGTAGTGTCCCCTGATTCAAACAGCCCATCAGTAAATAAGGCCAGACGCTCTCCTTTTTTGATTGATATAGTAGCTTCCTGATAATGAGTCTTGGGTAATAACCCAGGAAGTGTTCCTTCTGTATCAATGATATCAATTCTTTCTGGGGTAATATGAAGAGGTTTAGGGTGCCCCGCGCTACTTATTTTTATCGTATCATCATCAATAAAACTTAAGCAACATGCAGTTAACATGGTTTGTGATAGAAGTTGATCTTTAAATGCATTATTTGAAAGCTGTGATAAAAGTTTCGATGGTTGTGTGAGGTCTGCATGTTGCATTAAGCCACGTACATACCCGGCGTAGGCATAAGCGAAAAACTTAGCGCTTTCATCGTGTCCCATTACATCAGCGAGAAGCAGCAGGGTGTTATTATCGTTTGTTCTGGATAAAGTAAAATCGCCTCCGCCTTGACCTGCGGTTCTTTGTTGTGTGGTTAACTTCCATTTATCAGAATGTGTCTCAACCTGTGGTAAGAGAGTATGGGTGATTTTTTGATTAAGTTGTTCTGATAGTGCGTGATATACCTGATGGAAACGACCTAATACGCGAGTAATGGAATGTATTAATTGTGTTTTTTGTACGGGTTTTTGCAGAAAATCATCAATACCTAATTCGGCAGCATAATTAACGGTATTTGTATCTTGTATACGAGAAAGGAAAATAAATGGAATTGAAAAATTATTCTCTTTTTCTAGTTGCGATCTTAGCTCTAACCCACTCATTTCAGGCATTTGAATGTCTGAAATGATTAAATCAACACTGTTATGTTGCAGGAATTTCAGCGCTTCTCTGCCATTGATTTTTGTTGTTATTGAAAAATCAGATTTAAGATACGCTTGAAGTAACGTTGATTGAATGACATCGTCTTCAACAATCAAAATGTGAGGTTGTTTATGGGAAGGAATACGATCCCATAATAGGCTTAATGTATTGTTTTTTGTTGTGGATTGATAGCTAATGTCATCAGTCTGATTTTGAATGATATCAATGCCTCGTCCGCCACACTTTAATGAAAACTCACTGAGATTGGTTTCTTGATGTTGCTCTGTTGGATCCCATGGTATGCCATCATCAATAATGTCTATTTGCCAGTGACTACTGCTTTTACGTAGTACTAAACTGATGGTTTTACTTGGGTGAATAGGGTGTAGAACTAAGTTGGTGCTCCATTCAGAGAAACATAATAGACATTGGTTCGACACGGTTGTGTTTATCTCAAGATTTTTAAGGATCTTAGATAAAGATTGTCGCAATACTTTCACCGATTCTAGTGATGTGGGTTTTGTATCTGAAAAAAGAAGGATAGAGTTCATGATTACACCACAGTTGATAAAAATCGGTTTTTTTGGACGATTGCTATAAGTTTAGTTGATATTTTTTTGGGTAAAAAAGATAAGCGCTCGATTTCTCTACAAATTTCATTTTTTAAACTTGGTTGGTATTTATCATTAAAAACATGACCAATAATATTTGCGTTGTGGTTCTCTAATTTTTCTAAGGCATCTTTAAATTCGGTTTGAAGTGTTTGACCAGACAAAATAACCATAAGGGTACTTTCGCAGCAGCCTGAAATAGTTTGAGCTGGAATATTGTTGGTATTGAGTTGTGAAACTGATGATGCATCAATAATGACTTTATCGAACTCTTTTAACCAAGTTTCAATTCGCTTTTTCAAGTTTTTGGGTTGACGTAATTCGATGATTTCCGCTTTATTTGTGGGCACAGCAATACCTGAAAGCACGACACTATTGTGTTGAGAGAAGGTCAGATAATGAGAATTCGTTTCAGCCACATCGGTATCACTTGGCATAAATGACAACGGTATTAAACTTGGGTTTTGAGGATTAAGATCAACCAATAGTGTTCGGTAGCCAGCAAGTAAGTGTCTTTCAGTTAAGGCTTGAGCAAGAGAGCTTACCCCCTCGCCAGGGTTAGTGGAGGTAATGCACAGTGAGTGGCATTCGTGTTTTTCTAATTGTAAAAACACCTGCTCTATTTCCATATGACACGAAGGAATTCTCATTATAGTGCTCCTATTAAGGCGATGGTTGCGACCACTTGGAAAACATCTTTCATTACAACACGTACTTGCTCCATAGTGCTTTCGTCTTTGTTTGGAATATAGACGGTATCACCCGCTCTGAGTACGGGAATGCTTCTAAAGTCGGCAGTACGGCTAAATTTAACAAGATCAAAGGTTCTTGCTTGCCCTTCATCTAGTGCGTGATTTACAACACTGATCTTTTCAAGGTAAGCCACATCACTTGGTCCACCAGCTTCGGCAAGTAGGTCGAGTAGCGTCATTGAATCATTAAAACGGTAACGGCCGGGTTTATTAATGGCACCTAATACTCGGATGGTGCTTTCTTTACTTTCATCTACCCAAATACGGTTTTTTTCTGGGATGTAAATGGTGTCGCCTGTTTTCACTTTTGGTAGTAGAGATTCATCACCAGTTTCAAAATATAAAGCCAGATTTAATTTGCTTACTCGTGCGTAACTTTTATCTCTATGGGTAATACGGATGTTATGAATATCGGCATCCATTGTTGGTCCATCCGCTGCTGATAGAATGTCTAAGAAGTGCATGTCGTTGGTAAAACGGTAACGACCTGCGGCATTGACCTGACCAAAGACATAAATTGAGCTATCAGAGCTTTGGCGTACCCATTGTGATTTATTATCTGATGGATCTTGTGGTAAATCATGAATTCGAATGGTCGCTCCTGCTCGAATGGTAGGCAGTGCTGAGTCGGGTTTTCCTTTTGAGATAAAGGAATCTAGGTTAAACGTATAAACCTGGTTTGTACCGCTTACATCTGGGGTGACAATTTCAATTCGCGTGGTATCTCCGCGTAATGTTGGGCCGCCGACATGCGCTAATAAATCAAGAAATGACATTTCATCTGACCATTCAATACGACCAGGATGTTGTACTTCACCTAGTACTCGTACGGCACGGCTTGGCGCAATTTTTAACCATGACTTTTCGTTCATGTCAGTCTTTTCAGGAACAAAGATAGCATCTCCAGCTGCAATTGCAGGGGGGCGCATATAATTCGTTCCTTCGGTATACCCAGATAAATCAAAATTAATCACAGCTCCGTTGGCTTTTATGACACGGATCTGGCGAGATTCTGCAAAACGTGTTGGGCCACCGGCATTGGCTAAAATATCCATAAAAGTTGCGCCTTTTTTTCCTTCAAAAGCACCGGGTTTTGCTACCTCACCCATGACATACACCATGTTTGAACCAGATTTAATTTCTTCTTCTTGTTTTGGGACAAAAATAGTGGAACCCACTTCGAGTGGCGGTAATAAGCTCGAGTCTCCGGTATCTAAATAGCGTTTAAGGTTAAATAAAGCGGGTTGATTTTTAGATATCACTCGGATCTGCTCTACACCAGCGTAACGAGTAACGCCACCCGCTCTCATAAGAACGTCAACCAGATTGGTCCCTGATTTATATGAGAATGTTCCCGGTGAATTCACCTCACCAAACACCTTGATGGCTTTTTTTCCATCCGCAGCATCACCGGCTTGAGACAGTTTTGCTGGGTCAAATTCTTGTTCAATATTACCTACCATAGGAGAAGCGGGGATAAATAGGGTATCCAATGATTGAAGCGTAGGGAGAAGAGATTGGTTACCTGAATCTAAAAAGGCTTTGTAGTTAAAGGTAGTAATTTTATCTGCTCGACGAAGTTGTAAACGGTTTAATTGAGCGCCAGATCGTAGGCCTCCGGCAGCATAAAGAGCGAGTTGAACAGAGTCACCATCCGCTAAAGTGTATTCTCCCGGCTGTTTTACATAACCTTGAATATTGATGATTAGCTGACGTTTACTAATAAAGACCTGAAGATTAGTGAGATCTTGTAATATGGTTTTAAGACTTAATGTGATACTAGATACCATTTGGGCTTCCGTTTTTCCTGCCACAAAAATAGGACCTACTTCAGGTAAAATAACGCGTCCTTGCTTATCGACTTGGAAATCTTTATTTAGAGTATCCTCACCCGGTAGCATTATTGAAATGACATCACCCACTCTGACATGATTGTTAGTTTCATTGGAAACAGCTAGGAGAGAAGTGTTTAATGTTAAAATGAACAAAACTATTTGAAAAATACGCATTTTAATTCCCTCCATTAGAGTGGTTGTTTTCTAGCATTAACGGTTGATCTAATTGCAGTAATTCAATGGTCACTCGGCGGTTGGTTAGTCGAACATGAGGTTCTGTGCCTGCTAGGTATGGATCATTTGAGCCAACAGAATCGACATGTATGCGATCAGAAGATAACCCAAAAATACTTAAGTAACGTTTTACCTGTTTGGCTCTATTAAGAGCGAGATCTTGGTTGAAATCTTCTTCACCCATGGCGTCAGCATGGCCTGTAACTAATAATTTGAAGTCTTGATGCTTATTAAGAAGCTGTGAGGCCTCTGATAAATTCACTATGTATTTAGGATTTAATTCCGCGGAGTTAAATGCAAACTGGTTGTCTCTGTTTAGTAAGTCATAAATAGTTTGTGCTAATGCAATATCTGAATTCCCATTGTTGGAATCTGAGGGTGGTGTGCACGTTTCTTGGCGTTTTACGTAATCTAACTGTCGTTCTAAACGCTTTAATAGGTTCCGTTGAATGACTAAATCATTCGCGGCATCCAGTTGTAAGCCTCCTTCTAATTCACGAGCTATTCGAGCTTCATTTTGTTTGGCTTGATGAACGGTAGCAGGAAAACACCATTCCGCTTTTTCTAATATGAGAATATCAAGATGACGAGCGGCTAGTTCCCAATCAAACCGTAAGCCGTGCTCTGGACCTAGAGGTTGATCTGGCATTACTGGAGAAAATGCCGCTTGTGGATAGTTTTCTGCTTCGCCACCTTTTCCAGGCTCTGCAAATGAAGTGCAACCAGACAGTGCAAGTAGTCCTAAGCTAAGGCCGAATAAGTGTCGTTTATTCATGATGATGCTCCCTGTCCAACGGTTCATTTTTAATATTAGTGGGTTGTACTATTTACTGGAATGGCATTTTCAATACGTAATAGTTTTAGCAATTCCAAAGGTTGTCCGTGCGCATTTTGAATTTGCATAGTGCGTTCTTTTTCAATCAGACGCTTGTAGAGATAGACAATCGCCCCTATGCCTGATGAATCAAGGAAGGCGACTTGTGCGAGATCGATTTCTACTTGGTGGTGCTCTTGTTGAAGCACTTCGTCAATCGTAGGTTGGATATCTCGGCAGCCAATCGCATCCATATCACCTTGAATAGCTAAAATAAGAGTTTCTGTATTTGATTCAAATTGATGTAGTTCCATAATAAGCTCCTAAGTAAATGCCCTTTTGTGTTTGTATTATGAATAGAGCAGTAACTGTGCCAGTTATTTTTATCAATATATTCAATTGGTTATGCTTTATTTTGTGTTTTTAAATCGCGATAGCAAAGTGGATTCTCAAATTGCAATGCAGTTTGCAGAATGAGAAGTTATACCATTCTGGATAAGTAGATGTTCAGATAATTGCGCAGATATAATCGATTTTAACAAGCAAGAATGATCAAATACTTATGTAGATTGGTATTAGTAATGAATAAAGAACAGTAAGGGAATAAACTAATATGGAATAAATAGAAGGGTAAATAAAAAGTTTAGAAGGAAGAGCTTTCCTTAAATAAAGGGGCTTAATATTTATTTTGATATTCAAAATGAATTTCATTTTCAGAATTTAATAAAGATGAAATATAAAGCAACTTAAAATCAATGACTTAAGGTTGGCATGTCTTTTGTATTAGCTAATAGATAGAGAAAAATAACAAAAGGAAGATGATATGTCTCAATTTATTAGAATACTATTTTTAGTCTCTTTATTATTCAGCTCTAAGTTGTTGGCTGATCCATTTGATACGTGTCCAAGTAAGGCTTATTTATTTCAAGGTAACCCAGTAGCAGTTTATGGTGTGAATTTAGTGACTGGTTCATACAGTGTTTTGCAAAGTGATACTGGATTGAATGCCAATATTAATGGTGTTGGCTTTGACGAAGAAGATCGTTATATATACGGATTTGATACCACTAACTATAATGTCGTTCGATTGGGGGAAAACTTTCAAGCAACCACATTGTCTGTCAGTGGCCTTCCTGCAAGCACCACATTTTATATTGGTGATGTTTATGAACATTATTATTATATCTATAGAAAAGGTACAGGGTTTTATAAAATAGACTTGTCACCATTAGATTCAAATGTATCAGCTGCATTAACGGCAGAGCTTATTACTTCAACCACCAGTGTTAGCTTAACTGACTTTGCTTTCCATCCTGATAATGATCACCTTTATGGGGTAGATAATGGGTCTGGCTGGTTATATGAGTTTGATATCAATACTGGGGTTTCTACTTATATTGGTGACACTGGAGAAACCGGTACTTTTGGGGCAATGTATTTTGATGTTGATGGTTATCTGTACTTATCTCGCAATCAAGATGGACAGGTTTATCGAGTTGATTTATCGACCCAAGCAATTATTGACTCTGGAGTGGTTCCTGCGGTCAAGTTTGCTGATGGTCCATTTTCAAGTCAAAACGATGGTGCTCGTTGTGCTAATGCTCCCTTAATTGATACTGATGAGCCAGCAACCATTGATTTTGGTGATGCACCGGATAGCTATGGAACGACTTTAAATTCTAATGGGGCTCGTCATGAAATGGATGAGATGACTTGGTTAGGCAGTAGTGTCGATGGTGATTATCTTGCCGCGCAGTCTCCTGATTCTGATGATTCAATAACCACTGATGATGAGGATGGGGTGGGTTTTGTTACGGCACTAGAGCCGGGGTTAGATTCTGTGATAGCGATTACTGCATCGACTTCGGGATATTTGTCAGCATGGTTCGATTGGAATGATGATGGTGATTTTTCTGATGAGGGCGAACAAGTTTTTACAGATAAATCATTAGTGGCTGGGATTAACTCGGTAATAATTACAGTGCCATTCGGTGCAACCGTAGGTGATACATGGTCTCGATTTCGTTTTAGTCAACAAACGGGGTTAGCTTATTATGGTGGTTCAACCTCGGGTGAGGTGGAAGATCATATTGCAACGGTTGTGGCTGCAAATACGACTCAACGCCATTTCCCATCAGCCAGTGGTTACGTAACCCTTGCGTATGAAGATAATTGGCCAGAAACCGCAGATTACGACATGAATGACTTGGTATTGATATATCGAATTACAGAAGTATTAAAAGATGGTTTAGTGGCTAAAGTGACTATTTCAGGTCAATTAGTCGCTGTAGGTGCAAGTTATCATAGTGGTTTTGCCGTTCGTTTATCTGGAATTAATGACGAGTTAATTGATTCTACGAAAACACAGCTTTACCACAATACAGTATTACAAGGGAGTGCTCCTCAAGAGGCAGATATGAGTGAGGCCAGTTTCATCCTTATTAATGATGCCATCGATGTTTCTAGTTATGAGTGTGCTTACTTTAGAACTCAGAATGATTGTCGTGAAAATGTAGGATTAGAGTTTGAGCTTAACTTTAGCTTTACTGCTCCTATAGCAACAGCAAGTATGCCTGCAATGCCTTATGACCCATTCTTGTTTGCTACTCCAGGCTATTATCATGGGCCAAGCTTTGCTCAAGCACCAGGACGAAGCTATGAGGTGCATTTAGCTGATCAAGCACCAACAGAATCTTTCGACACCAATTTCTTTACTTTAGCTCAAGATACAAGTGATCCAAGCAGCGATCGTTATTTTAAAACGATAAATAATATGCCGTGGGCGTTATTGATTTACGATGAATGGCAATGGCCAAGAGAGCGTGTTGATTTAACGACGGCTTACCCTGACTTTGCAGATTACACGACTTCTGGCGGTATCAGTAATACCGATTGGTACGATAATAGCAATGCTGTTGATAATAAATATTACTAAGAAGAGGACGTCACAATGAAAAATAAAATACTAGTAATAATAGCGTCACTGTTCTTAATGGCATGTAGTGACAGTGGTGGATCTGGTAGTACGGGAGGAGGAGGTGGAGCATCACCAGCGACGGTGCCGCAACCAGAACCAGTTAAAACACAGGACTTGGTTGCTCCTGATGGGTTTACATTCAACCCTGTTACCGCTCACACACTTGAGATTAACTTAAGTGGTTCTTTACCAGAAAGGACTCATTTATCTGTGTATTCTGCTTATACAGAAGGGACCGATGGAAAGTATATTGTTGATTATGATAGTAAGGTTATTGACGCGGCGTTGGTAAATGGGGCATTAACCATTGAGTTTTCGCTTGCAGAAAGTCAATCAACTATTGTTGCAGAAATATGGTCATACGATGGAAGTCTACCTATACAGAAAGAGTTTGCTATTGATAGTAATCCACTAGTATGGGATTGAGTATAAATAATACCCCCCGTTTTCTTATTCTGAAAACGGGTTTTTTGATAGAGGTTTCAATTGCCAAATGAATGCTAAAATAGCAACTTTGTAGCGTGTTTACGTGGAAAATTTAGTATTTCCTTATCTTTTTTTATATATGAATAAGGAAGTCTTGAAAGCAATTTTGAGCTTGCTTTTTCCTCGATATACGCTTCATTTGCATGTAAGGCTTTAAATATAGCTTCTCTTCGACTCATCAATTTATCTGATAATGGCATGTTTTGAATAGTGACAACCATCGAGCTGATTGTTGCGGGATTATCTATACTTAGTGAGATATAACACTCGAGTAAACTAATACATAATTCCGACGAGTATGGATATTGAGTTAAAGCATTTTGATACTGATATTGCGCTAGCTCTAGAGCGTCAATGGTTAAATTTGCAGTTTTTATTTTATTACTTTCGTTTAGCGTACTAGAGAGCATTTTTAATGATTCATTTAACTCTTGATCGTGCTTTAAAATATGTAAAGCATCGAGGCAATAATCATTAAATTGATGCTTTGTTTTTATCACGGCATTTACCCTTTCAAGTAGCCAAAGCTCCCCATAAAATGAAAGAAGGTATAATAATTCAACTAGAATTACTGAGTTTAGCTGATGTAAATCATCAAAAAAGGGTTTGCTCGCTTTTAACATTATTCGTTTAGCTGCAATGATATTTCCTTCTTTAATCATTCGCTTACATTCACTTAAACCAAAAAGAGTGGTCAATTGTTTTTTTTGTATTGTTGTTAAGCGGTATTCTGATCGCCTAACGAAGTTTTTCTGTTCAAGAATAAATTGCTTTTTATCACGTGCAGTTTGGCAGTTGTGAATGTATTCACCATAGTAATTAAATGCCTCTACAACATAAACACACCAATCTTGGTCTGCAATAGGTAAATGATTTGCAAGTAAGTGAGAGGCTTTAAAAAAATAATGTTTATTATTACAGATAAGAGCAAGTTTCAGTGTATGCAATGCTCTTAATGGAACGCTAGGAGTGAGACCTAATGCATTGTATGCTGATGTTAAAGCTTCTTCATAGTGTGATTGCTGTATATGAAGTTGACTTAAAAAATCAAAGGCGGGAGCGAATAAAGGATGTTGTTGGCATAGGATTTCAGTTTGTTTAATTAATAACTCTGGTGTACTAAGAGAGTGTGTATTTTCAAGCTGTAATCGAGTATGTATATAGTTTCTTCTATTTAAAAACTCAGGCTGATTACATAATGCGATAAGTTCCTCACCTTCATTTGGTGAAAAAAGTGAAAATAGAAACTGATCTAATTCATTGATATTTTTGCTTTTAGCAGCAGAAATAGCATACTCTTTGAGTTGTTCATTATCGCCTTTTTTTCTAATGGTATATAGTTTTTTAAATAAATGAAATTCTTGATAAGCATCTGTCATCTTGTGGCTAAGAATAGATTTGCTTATTGGTTTACAAAGGTAATCACCATTCCCCTTTGAAAGGGTGCTGAGGACAGTTTGTGTTGTGTTATCCCCTGAAACCGTAATAACGCGTGTATAAGGTTCAATAAAACCTTTCATTTTTAATAAGTCATAAAGTTCCGAACCATTTAATACTTGCTCTAAATGGTAATCAATAAATAATAAAGAGTAACGCTTTTTTGAGCAGGCTTTAATCGCTTGTTGGTATGTTTTTGCGTGGTCGACAGAATCAAAACCTAAAAGCATAAGTAATTTAGAAAGGCATAATGAAGATACTAAGCAATCATCCACTATTAAGATAGTAAATTTTTTTGTGTTTTTTTTATTTTGGTTATTGAATACATTCATAATGACGATACCTATTTCATCTTAATTATTTTTTCTAATAAAACTTCTTTTTTAAAAGGTTTTGCAACATAGTCATCCATTCCTGATTCATAGCACTTTGAAATATCTTGATCGAGAACACTTGCTGTTAGTGCAATAATGGGTATCTTTTTTCTGCGTTGTTTTTTTTCGACGGTTCTTATTTCTTTTGTGGCAGAAAAGCCATCTTTCACAGGCATCATACAATCCATTAGAATTAGTTCGTAATCTTCATTTTCTGTGAATTTATCAATAGCTTCTTGTCCATTATTTGCGATGTCAAACGTGTAACCAGAACGACTTAAAAACAAAGATGCTACTTTTTGATTAACGAGATTATCTTCTACTATTAGAATGTGTTGCTTTTCTTGTGTTGTTTTCTTGGACTGAAATGAATGGAATGTAGGTTCATCTGTAGCTTTGATTTTATGATTTGATTTATTTTCAAAATGGAAAGTCAAAGAGTTAGCTAAGGTTTTAGCAAAGCGATGTCCAAGTAATGGGTAGGTGATTAAACCATCAATAATAGATTCATAGTTAGTCGCGCTATTTTTATGTTTTTGTATTAAAACAATAGGGATGTTTGGGTGTTTTTCTCTAAGGTTGATAAGGTTGTTTCTACCATTTTTTTCCATGCAATTATTTATACAGTAAAGGATAATTGCTTTTTCATCATCCATTAGATTTATGCCATCAGGTGAGTTTGTTTTTATAACATTGAGTAAATTATGATACCGGCACTCATTTTCAATATCCTGTTCAAAATCTTCCCCATTATTTAATAAGATAATAGAGGTATTATCCAATTCTTTAAGTAATAGTCGTTTTTCAATAACAACTGATGTTTTTATAGAAAAAGAGAAAGTGCTGCCGTGTCCTTTTTTAGATTCTAGTATTAATTTTCCGCCCATGAGTCCGATAAGCTGTTGCGTAATGGCAAGGCCTAAACCTGTTCCTCCATACTGACGGGTTATAGAGCTATCTTCTTGTATGAAAGGTTTAAATATTTTTGCTTGGGCTTCTTTTTCTATTCCGATACCAGTATCTGAAACAGAAATATTGATATAACCATTCCTACCTTCTGTCGGAATAAAATCTGCAGAGATAGTAATACTGCCTTGATAAGTAAATTTAATAGCATTAGAGGTTAGGTTCATTAAAATTTGTCTAATTCTATGGTCATCAAGCAATAAATAATCAGGAAGATTGGGTGATAGTTTTATGATTAGTTCAAGATTTTTCTCTGTTGCTTTAGGAATACCAATTGAAACAATATCGAATATAATTTCTCTCAAGTTACAGTTATGTGTGTGGAGAGCTAAATTTCCGGCTTCTATTTTTGATATATCCAGAATATCACTAATTAGAATCAATAAAGTCTGTGAAGAGGTCTCTATTGTGTTTAAATAATCATGCTGTATTGGTGATAGCTTAGTTTCCGATAAAATACCTGATATACCAATAATACCATTGAGTGGGGTTCTTATTTCATGAGACATATTAGCGAGAAAAGAACTTTTAGCTAGGTTAGCTTGCTCTGCTTCATTTTTAGCTAATATGATTTTTTTCTCATTTTTAGCCCGCTCAAATACTAGGGAATTAAGACTTTGAGAGAATGAAGCTAATTCATCTTTACCATCCACTTGGATTTGAATGTTGTAGTCGTGGTTCTTTTCAATTAAAGCCATTGTTTTTGTAATATTTTTTAAATAAGTAATGATGCGTTTTGATAGCGAAGTACCGAGATAAGAGATAGCAGCCAGTGATAAAATAAGCAGGCTTATAAATAATAAAATCGTAATATATGTATTTTTAAATTGAGTTTTTAAGTTTTGTTTGAGATCGGTTACTATTTTTTGTGTTACTGATTTTATTAATACAAGTCGATGATTTAATGCTTGGGTAGCTGCATTATTATCAATATTTGAGTAATCTTTCGCCTTGTTTTTGAGTACATCATTACGAAATTTCATGCTTAATGCAAAACTGTCATTACTAAGTTTTTTTAGCAATAAATCGATATGAGATGCATTAGCATCCATCGATCCGAACTGTTTAATGTACAACTCTTGGCGATAAAATAGAGAGTTAAGTTCATCGTGATATTGAGTTTTAGGGCTATTTAGATCGAGATTAATGTACCAATTTTCTTCCGTAGCCCAATAATTAAGCCATTGAAGTTGAGTAATTACACGCAGTTTTTGATTTATGGCGCTTGAAAGTAATAGAAGTTCTTTTTGATTTTCGAGTTCATACATCTTGTTTAATATGCCTGAAACCCTATGAGACCACTCTTCGATATCTATAGCCGAAAAGTTGTTTATTTTTGCATTAGTTGCTATCAAATCATTAACTGCATTGTATAAACTTGGTTTTGTTGCTTCATCAACTTGAGAGCGTAAAAAAGTTAGAGTGATTTTTGATGAAGATTTATCAACATCATTATCATTAGAAAATAGAGCATTTAAACGCAGATTATGCATTGCAGTAATGTAATTTGAAATCGTTTCATTTAACAGTAGGCGGTCATTTAAAGAATGAAGAGTATTTAACTTCAGTAGCTGCGTTTGGATTTCTCTTCCTGAAAGCACACATAATATAACCATAGGAAAAACGACTAAAGTAAGTAATCTTGATTTAATAGAAAACTGGTTCATTAATGACATAGCACACTATCCTTGTTGGAAAAAATCATCCAAATTGACCTATCTTATGATCATAGGATATTAAATTTAAAAGGGTAGCGGGTTACGTTATTTTTTTACTCTAACACTAGAGTATTAGCTCTTATTTAAGATATGAGCTTACATCTAAAGAGTTAATAAATACTGAATGATAAGTGATGAAATTAAAGGTTATTCAGAAGATAATAGACTACACATTTGAGAGAGGATAAAACCACGTTTATAACCTTTACTGTTAATTTTATATTTTATTCCGTCAATATTTTGAAGTTGAACATGACAATATATTGGCGTCTCAGTAATGATATTTTTCACCTTCCAATTGTGATGTTCCCCACAGATTTATTATTCACATATGCTGCTTTACCATATAGAATTGCGTATTGCTTCTGTGTGGCTCATAGTTAATTTAACCTTCTGAATATACAGGAGGACAAGAAATAATTAGTTCGCTAGGTGCAAGGATGTATTATGGAACGCTCAAGAAAACAAATTAACCAGATGGATACTGATATATTAGACAGTTATGCCATATATTTAAAAGATATAAATAGGTATCAATTACTTACAGCTAAAGAGGAACTTGATTATAGCCGTTCATATAAATCTGGTTGTATAAAATCAAGAGATAAATTAATTGAATCGAATTTACGCCTTGTTGTTAAAATTGCCAATAAATATAGAAACCGGAATCAAAAAGAGTTAACGCCTTTAGATATCATTGAGGAAGGAAATTTAGGATTAATAAAGGCCATTGATAAATTCGACCCTGAGTTAGGCTATCGCTTTTCGACTTATGCAGTGTGGTGGATTAAGGAATCGATTGAAAGTGCACTGTTTAATCACTCAAGAACAGTGCGTTTACCTGTGCACATAACCAAAGAATTGAATACTTATCTTAGGGCTGCTCGTGAGCTAACAAAATCACTTAAAAAAGAGCCTTCTATTCGTGATATTTCAGAGTATTGTGATAAAAATGAAATTAAAGTAAATAAAATCATGGGATTAGTTCCTAGCTCTTCAACGAATAGGTCCGCATTAATTGAAGATAGCTCGCCTATCCATGTTGAATCATGTGAAAATAATACATCAAATAACCCTGATGAGTTTTTATCTAAGGTAAACCTTGAAGATAATTTGTCATTATGGATAGGCACACTTCATTGTAGAGAAAAAGAAATTATTATTAATCGATATGGACTTTTTGGTAGTGAGGTAAAAACCTTAGAAGAATTAGGGGGAGACTTAAATCTTTCGAAAGAGAGAGTTAGGCAAATACAATCAGAAACCTTAATAAAATTGAACACTATATTTAAAACAAACAAGTTAAATCTAGAAGTCGCTCTTGGATAGAGAGGAGGCTTAGGCTTTTCTGTAATGTGATTAGTATGATTTATAGGTGGTTTGTATGGATATAAATGTATTATTTAAGATGCTCACAGTTCTTAATTTTTTAGCTCTATTTGGTTCGATTTTTTTCATGTATAAAATGGGGAAACTAGGTTCTAAAACATTAAGAACATATTTATCAATAATTACTGTTGCTTACGTAGTTGGTTTTTTATATTCAGAATATTACTTTATAAACCATGGTTTTTTTAATGAGTCAGATTCCTTTGCTCTTATTGTAGTGACGGTGTCAATACAGATGTTAGTTATTGTTTTATATGTAATAACTCAATTTATACGCTACTTTTCACAGGAGGATGAAAAGAATAATATATTTGAGTCAAAATATAATAACGCTACCTATAAAAAAGCAATTTTAAGTAAGATAGAACTTGGTACCCCATTTAACATTATTAAAGTTAAGATCATTAACCATAGGAAGCTTATTGATGTCTCATCAGAGAGTCAGTTTAGTAAGATGTTGTCATTTTCTGTTTTAGAGCTAAAAAAAACATTGAAGGATTCGCATTTAGAGTTTTATCATGATTCTAGAGAAATTATTATTATTGGTTATTCAACAGATAGAGAAGAAATTAAGCGTTTGGCTTATATGGTATATGAAGCATTAATCCTACCAATAGAAATGAAAAAACAGAATATTTTACTTCAACCTGTGATTGGTTGTGCTATTTCATCATCTGATGTTGAAAGTAGTGAAGTACTTTTAAAGCAAGTAGACATTGCATGTTATAAAGCAAAAAAACTAGGGGTAATTCTTGATTTTTATAGAAGTACTTACTCTGAATCTATTTACGAAGAGGCTTACATTTTAAATAGATTAATAAATGCGATCCCAAATAATGAGTTTAAGCTTTTCTATCAACCTATCGTAAACAGTATCGATCAAACGGTGCATGGTTATGAAGCGCTTATTCGCTGGCCCCAGAGTGATGGGAGTATGATCCCTCCTGATAAATTTATTTCTATTGCTGAAACAAATAATTATATAAAGGGGATAACTCAATGGGTAGTGAAGCAAGTTTCCCATGATATTGCGGCGTTTAAAAGAGAAAATATACACCCATTAGTTCATGTGAATGTATCAACTCTCGACCTTCATGATGAGGATCTATATAAGGTCCTATTTACATTAGTCACGAATAAACAGTTAGAACCATCAGATGTGATCTTAGAGGTAACAGAAAGTGCCCTAATGTCAGATGTTGATACTGCTTACCTTATGCTCTCGAAACTATCGGAATTGGGCTTTTATATCAGTATTGATGATTTTGGTACGGGTTATTCATCACTATCTTTACTTAGAGTGCTGTCATTCAATCAGATTAAGATCGATCAATCATTTATTCGTAACATGGCTATTGGCAATAGTGATTATGCCATTGTGGCTTCAACTATTTACCTTGCGCATAGTTTAGGTTGCAATGTTGTCGCTGAAGGTGTTGAAAATTTTGATTTATTTGATGAGCTTAAAGATCTTGGATGTGATTATATTCAAGGTTACTGTATTAGCAAACCTAAAGAGTTTACTGATATTCTTCATTGGTCTTTAAGGCAAATTGAGATGAACAAGCAAACAGCGATAGCATAACGTATGGTTCATAAGTCCCCCAGAGATCATCAGATTAACGTGGGGGGATTATGTTTGTTACTTTATTTAAGTAGAAGAGGATTGATTTTTCTCTTCTAAGAAAGGTACTGATTCATTTGGTCTGAAATATTTTTTAGCTCAGAGATAACTGACTCTATGATTTCAGCGTCCGGCTTAGTATCGCTTTTTGATAGTCTTTCAATTTCTTTTATTTGAGAAATAATATCTATTTCAAAAAGGTTCCCTAAAGCTCCAGAAAGAGTATGTGCGGTATTGTAAAGTGCAGTTAGATTATCGCTATCATACTCTAGGCGTATTTTTTGAATGATGCATGCATTTTCATTAAGGTATAGCGAAAATAACTCTTTTATAATCGCCTCGTCTCCTTCAAACATATCTTCTAACGCTGAGATGTTAATCATAGATGGTTCTCGTATCAATAAACTATATTCTTAATATAGGATATAAGTTTTTTTAATCAAAAAGACACCGGGTAGCTCTTATTGAATGTTTTGCTAAAAGATTTAGTAGAGGGTTTTATAAAGTGGAGAATAAATAAATACTATAGTCATCAATGATTAGTTGTTTTTTTATTCAAATTCGATAAAAATCAATCAATTAGGTTTACTTTTAATCAAGTGGACATTTTTTTTCAAAAAAGACTTGCGCCTGATCTCATTTTCTCTATAATGCGCGACATCACTTGATGAGGCAGATGCTTCAGAAGAGTCCCGTGGAGGGATGGCTGAGTGGTCGAAAGCACCGGTCTTGAAAACCGGCAACCGTTAATAGCGGTTCTAGGGTTCAAATCCCTATCCCTCCACCACATTCTATTATTGAGCTAAGTTAGCTTGATGATGACAAAAGATATAGTGTGCCGACTTAGCTCAGTAGGTAGAGCAACTGACTTGTAATCAGTAGGTCACCAGTTCGACTCCGGTAGTCGGCACCATATTTTCTCTTTATGAGATGCAACATCTGTTCCCTTTTAGTTCAGTTGGTAGAACGGCGGACTGTTAATCCGTATGTCGCTGGTTCAAGTCCAGCAAAGGGAGCCACCTTTAAGAACGCCGCTTGATAGCAATATCAAGCGGCGTTTTTGTATTTGTAAACTATTGAGTTGTAGATGTTTTTTTGAGTTTATTTATACATATGTCTCATAAGTGATTGTTTTTAAAGTTATGAAATGTGTTTAAATCTATTTTGTCACTTTACAACGCTAGAAGCTCGGAAGATATTCAAGGATGAATAAAAAAGCCTCTCACTAGTTATCATTAGATTAGTTAAGAGGCTTTTTTTGAATTGGGATTTACTTTTAGCTTTTGCTCATTGCCATTAATTTATTATTTTCTAATTTTTCTTTTAGCCACAAACCAGATGTCTTCATTGCATATGCAAAGACAACCCCTAAGATTAGAGATGGAATAACAAGTTGCCAGTTACCATTTGACGCAAAAGTTGCACATGAGCCAATAAAGGTACCTGGAATAAAACTTAACCAACTCTTTTTTGCTTGTGCGCACATAAAGAAAGCAACAATAGCTGTAATAACATAACCAATGATCTCTAGGCTTGCCATTGATGAAAGTTTAATGATGACCATAGCCCAAAATACACCACTAAGATTAGTAGCAATACTTAACCCTATGCCTTTTAGTCCATCGGTAGGGGATGCAAAGTAGGTAGTGCAACCAAGAAAACCAGCCCAACTTAATAATCCTAAGCTTACTGCTACCCAGCCCCAAAGACCTGAAAGAATGCCTGTAGTAATCGCAATGGCAATTAATGTACTCATGGTTATACCTATAATATCGGTTATTTGCTAATCACCTATCATAATGTCTTTAACTGTGATTTTTAGTGATTTAAATCTCCTTAATTAACTATTGTTACATTGCTCTCTTTGAAAATTGAGAGTGCAATCGATTGCACCTTTATGAAGTCAAAATGTAAATAGAAAAATAAAGTTTTAAGTAAATACACACATACATGTAAAACTTTATTTCACTGTGAATTAAGTATCTTGGGGTTCTAATGTGTATTGTTGATCTTAAATTTTTATTTTGTACCTCAGTTAGTTGGGGGTTATTGTGGGTTACCTCACATAATGATAATTATATTTTTAGCGGGGCTACTAGTATTCCGTTCTGTTATAAGTTGATGTAACTCTCATTATTTTAATTTATACCGTGAAATATAGAATTAAGTGTGATTCAAAGCATAATTTGGATTTATCTTAATTTGTAAAACTAAAAAACTTTTGTATTGTAATTCCAGATTTGAATTTTAATTACTTTATTTTTAGGAATGGAATCATGTTGAAAAGAACCCTTCTTTCTACTGTTATTATGGCAAGCTTAGCGGCTTGTTCTTCTACTTCTTCTGAACAATCAACAGTTAACCAGCTGGCTGAAAACCTAGATATTAACTACACAGTGATTACTAACCAAGGCGCTGATGACGGCCTTGCTTGTAAAGAACTTCAGGCTGAATGGGCATCATGTAACAAAGTAAACATGACAATCACCAACACTGGTGAAGCGGTTGATTCTGCTGATTGGACAATCTATTTTCACAGCATTCGTTTAATTCTAGATGTTGAAAATGACCAATTTAAGATTACTCGTGTAACGGGTGATTTACACAAACTTGAACCAACAGATAAGTTTGATGGTTTTGCTGCTGGCGAAGAAGTAGTTCTTCCATTGGTAGCTGAGTACTGGCAGCTATTTGAAACTGACTTCATGCCAGGCGCATTTGTAACGGCTCCAGGTGCAGAAGCTCGTAATATCATTTCTTTGGATACTGAAGATACTAGTGAGTTTGTTGATGAAATTATCGGTGTTCAACTAAAACGTACTCTTGCTGATAACAACGTTGTAGCAACAGCAAACACTCGTTTTGAGAAAAACGCTGATGTAGCTGAAGTAGATGCGTCTTCTCATATTATTCCAACACCTTTAAAAACAACGCTAACGAACAAAACGGTTGATTTAGCAAAAGGTATCTCTATTACAGCAAACGGTATTGATGCAGACCAACTTGCTGCATTAAACCAACGTGCTGAACTTCTAGGTCTTGAAACTTCTGGTGAATATCCAGTGTCTGTTTCTGTAGATAAGAAGCAATTCAAAGATGGCGTATCTGGTGCATACAAATTAGATGTGGCTGAAGGTAAAACTACGGTTGTTGCATTTGACCAAGCGGGTGCATTCTACGGCGTACAATCTTTACTTGCTCTAGTAAGCTTAGATAGCTCAGAAATCCCAACGCTAAACGTAGAAGATGCTCCACGTTTTGAATACCGTGGCGTAATGGTTGATGTTGCTCGTAACTTCCACTCAAAAGAAGCGATTCTTGCGACGGTTGATCAAATGGCAGCATACAAACTTAACAAACTACATCTTCACCTAACAGATGATGAAGGTTGGCGTTTAGAGATCCCTGGTCTTCCTGAACTAACTGACATCGGTGGTAATCGTTGTTTTGATGAGACAGAAACCTCTTGTTTATTACCTCAACTAGGTTCAGGTGCTGATTCAGATAACTTTGGTTCTGGTTTCTTCACAACAGAAGATTACCTAGAAATCCTAACGTACGCGAAAAACCGTAACATTGAAGTGATTCCAGAAATCGATATGCCAGCTCACTCACGTGCAGCAGTTATGTCAATGGAAGCTCGTTACGCACGTCTTGCTGCTGAAGGTAAGATGGAAGAGGCGAACCAATACCGCCTGATGGATCCAAAAGACGAATCAAACGTAACAACGGTTCAGTTCTACAATAAACAAAGCTTCATTAACCCATGTTTAGATTCATCTTCAACATTTGTAGATAAAGTGATCACTGAAGTTGCAGCAATGCACAAAGCGGCAGGTGTTCCTCTATCAACATGGCACTTCGGTGGTGATGAAGCGAAAAACATCAAACTTCACGCTGGTTTCCAAGACATCAACGATGAAGAAAAAATCGCATGGAAAGGTGACTTAGACTTATCTAAGCAAGACTTCCCATTTGAAAAATCGCCACAGTGTCAGTCTCTGATTGCAAGCGGTGAAGTTGCAGATTTCGAACATCTACCAAGCCATTTTGCTGAGCAAGTATCTAAAATTGTTGCAGCTAAAGGCATCCCACACTTCCAAGCGTGGCAAGATGGTCTGAAATATTCTGAAGGTGCTAATGCATTCGCAACTGAATCAGTACGTGCAAACTTCTGGGATACTTTATACTGGGGCGGTGGTGCTTCAGCATACGAGTGGGCTGAAAAAGGTTACGACGTAGTTATCTCTAACCCAGATTACGTTTATATGGATTTCCCATATGAAGTTGACGCAAAAGAGCGTGGCTACTACTGGGCAACTCGTGCAACAGATACACGTAAGATGTTCGGTTTTGCACCAGAAAACCTACCTCAAAATGCGGAAACATCAGTTGACCGTGACGGTAACGGCTTTGAAAGTGCAGGTACAGTAACACCTAAGAAACCTTTCTACGGTCTGTCTGCACAACTTTGGTCTGAAACCGTACGTACTGATGAGCAATATGAATACATGGTATTCCCACGTGTTATCGCAGCAGCAGAGCGTGCATGGCATGAAGCGTCTTGGGAAAATGAATACAAAGCAGGTGTTAAATACTCTCTAGAAACAAACCTAGTGAACAAGAAAGCACAGCTTACTGATTGGACGAACTTTGCAAACACTATGGGTCAACGTGAATTAGCGAAGCTTGAAAGAGCGGGTATTGATTACCGTCTACCTATCCCAGGTGCAGAAATTGCAAACGGCGAACTAAGCATGAACATTTCATTCCCAGGTGTAACGCTACAATACTCTGTAGATGGCGGTAAAACATGGTCTGAATATGACAATGCAAACAAACCAAAAGTAACAGGTGATGTTCAAATTCGTTCTGCATCATTTACTGGCGAGCGTGTTAGCCGAGTAACTAGCGTTAAATAATTACGCTAGAAAAAATTAGAAACAGTCATTAAATAACCAAACGGCACTTCTTTTATAAGAGGTGCCGTTTTTTTATGTAATAAACTTCATACATCAAAAATGAAATCATTCTTTTATTTTTTGGTTAAGTGTTTTTTATGAACGTAACATCGTCTAACTTCGTTATAGCGGACTCTAAAATCACTTAAATCCCCATTCATCAGTACGTACGATGTTTATCTATTTATAAATGTGCATTTAAAATGAACCTTTGAAGGTTTACTATATTCCTTATGAATGACTTATCGAATCATCAGTATTGATAAGTAACTAAAACTACGGAATGTATTATGGCTATTTCTCGACGTACTTTTTTAAAAACATCCATTGCTACAGCAGTTGTTGCTGGTGGTGGTTTAATGGTTTATCCGGCTTCGAAATTCTTTGATGATGAAGATATTGAGGTGATCCCACACGCAAGTCACTGGGGGCCATTTAATGCGATAGTAAAAGCAGGTGTACTTGTTGGTATTCAACCGCGTAAAGATCTCGATGCAATGCCTACCGAAATGTTAACGGAAGGGCTGATTGGTCGGGTTTACGATAAAACTCGTGTTAAATACCCTATGGTTAGAGCCTCTTATTTAGCCGATCCAAAAGGCGATACCAAGACTCATTTACGTGGTAAAGAACCCTTCGTTCGTGTGAGTTGGGATGTCGCATTATCATTAGTAGCAGAAGCCATTCAAACGACAGCCACCGACCATGGAAATGAAGCTATTTTTAGTAGCTCTTATGGTGGTTGGTCACACGCCGGTTTAATGAGGCCACAAGTACTACAAGGCCGATTCTTTAATCTTATTGGTGGGCAAAGTACCACAACGGGTGACTATTCAGGTGGTGCCTCTCAGGTTATCCTTCCTCATGTTATTGGTGATATGGAAGTGTATTCACCACAAACAGCGTGGCCTGTAATTAAAGATAACACTGAAATATTTGTACTGATTGGTTGTGATCCTTGGAAAAATAACCGCATCGAATTTCGAGTCGCCGATCATCAAATGTACCTACATTGGAAGCAGTTTGCCGAAGATGGCATCAATTTCATCTCAATTAATCCACAACGTACCCGAACAGATGATGAGTTAGATGCGGAATGGGTCAAAATTGTGCCTAATACCGATACCGCTTTATTCTTAGCCATGGCGCAGCATGTATATGTTAATGATCTACATGATACCTCTTACTTAGATCGCTACACCGTAGGGGCAGATAAATACATTGATAATTTAATGGGTAAAACTGACGGGGTGGTTAAATCTCCAGAGTGGGCAGCGAAAATTACAGGTATATCGGCAAAAGATATTCAGGCAATGGCGATTAAATTTGCAACCAGTAAAACTCAGTTTGCCGCTGGATGGTCGCTGCAAAGAGCCGATCATGGTGAAATGATTCATTGGGCAATTATTAACTTTGCAGCCATGTTAGGGAAGATTGGTAAACCGGGGGAAGGGGTTGGCTTTAGTTGGCATTACGGTAATGGTGGTATGCCACAATCAGGGAAAACATTACCAATTGGCTTATCTCAAGGTAAAAACCCAGTCAGTACTATTTGCCCGGCATCTCGTATTTCTGAAATGTTAATGAATCCAGGAAAAACCTTTACAAGAGATGGTATCGAATACACCTATCCCGATGTCAAAATGGTGTATAACGCAGGCAATAACCTACTTTCACATCAACAAGATACCAATCAATTGATTGCAGCACTTAATGACAAAGTAGACACCTTTGTATGCCAAGACCCATGGTGGTGTGCATCGTCGCGTTATGCTGACATTGTTTTACCCGCAACCAGTACGTTAGAGCGAGATGATCTCTCCTCTGGTGGGACTTACAGTAACGATAAAATCTATGCGATGCGTCAGGTTATTCAGCCTTACGGGGAAAGTTTAGATGACTTCGAAATTTTCCGAAGATTAGCTGAAATATTTAACGTTGAAGATAAATTTACGGAAGGGTTACCGTTTGATGAGATATTAAAACGAGCCTATAAAGCGTCTTCTGCTACATTATCGTTTGATGAGTTTTGGAAAAATGGTGTCGCTTTATTACCAGTGCCACAAGAAGCAAACCAATGGGTAAGACATGGTGATTTTTATCAAGATCCAGAGAAGAACCCACTGCATACGACATCAGGAAAAATAGAACTATATTGCCAAGATATCGCCAATTTTGATGTGAAAAACTGCCCGCCAATGCCGACATTCTTAGAACCGTTTGAATATCTTGGTAACGCAAAGCCTAATGAAGTTCATGTTGTTAGCCCGCATCCTTATATGCGGTTACATTCACAACTGGCAAATACAGAAGTTCGTAAATACGAAAGTGTTCAAGGACGACAATACGTACTTATTAATGATAAAGATGCAGAGAAGCACGGGATTCGTTCTGGCCAGTTAGTTGAGATATTTAATGAACGTGGTCGAGTGATTGCTGGAGCGAAAGTCTCTGATCAGATTATGCCCGGCGTGATCAGTTTAGAAGAAGGGGCGTGGTTGCAATTTGATAGCCAAGGGCGCTGTAATAGTGGCTCAATTAACGTATTAACCTCTGGTAAAGCATCAAGTGATTTAAGCCAAGCGACGACGGCTAATACCTGTCTGGCTTATATTCAACGTTGTCGAGATCCGGAATCACCCAATTTAGCGTTTGAGCCACCAAGAATTGTCACGGTAGATACCGATCTTCAGATTGATAAAGTAAACGCAACCCTAGGTCATGATAATGGATTAGGCAGTGAGACAAAACAAAGCGTCGGTGAAGCCTTATTTTATCAGCGTTGTACCATGTGTCATTCAGCCAAAGATCCCAAGCAGTATACTAAGGCTCAATGGCGTGGTATCACTCAGAGCATGTTTCCTCGAGCAGGGTTAAATCCATTAGAGAGAGAAGAGGTGATGTCTTTTCTAGAAGCTAACGCCAAAGATTCAAACTAAGTTATCTATTGTTTTAAATGACACGGTTAAGCAATTTAAGATGTGATAATTGAGTTGAGTGTTACTTAATAAATAAAATAAACCCTCAGTAAGTAAGATTACTGAGGGTTTATTTTATCCTGATAGTCTTTTTGAACACTAACTTTCAGGCAACCAAGTTTGTTCAGAAACCACTTTTTGATTTTTGAAAGTGAGTTGCTCTACTTTATCACCATGATTATTCCAATGAGTTACTGAACCATCTTTGATTTTTCCGTCATCGTAATTAGCTTGTGTCGCTTTTTTCCCATTAGCGTAATAACTGGTGTATTGGCCGTCTTTCTGACCATCATCATAGTTAATGGTTAAGTTTTTCTCGCCATTGTCATACCAACGAGTTGCTTGTCCATCTAACTTATCATTCTTGTAAGTAAATTCTGTTTTCTTTTGACCATTTACATACCAAGTCTGCATCTGACCATTTAATTTACCATCTTTAAAGTTAAGTTTTGACGCCATTTGCCCATTTGGATACCAATTAGTTTCAGTACCTATTTCTAACCCTTTTTGGAATTGGGCTTTGGTCGAGATCTGCCCATTATCGTATTTCTGAACAAAAGATCCTGTATATGGGTTCTCTTGGTTTACTTGATAAGCTATGCCATTACGCATTTGTAAATAATCAACAGTGCTCTCTTTTGGTCCTGTTGCTGCGTAACTGGCACCTGACACTGTACTTAGAGCAAGTAAAACTGGGATATATTTCTTCATTGTGACACCTCATTTTTCGCGAACATTTCACATTGAATGGCTATGTTGTTTTTTACTTATATCGCTTTCATCATTTTTATTTTTTGATGTGAAGCTAAGCTGATATTCAATATTCCACTTATTTTTATTAATGTCAGTACCGAATTTTGTAGTCATACTTTTCATTTATGAGGTGTCAATTTAGGGAACTTTTCGTATTTCTTAAGGTAGCTTTAATGATTATTTTTCACAAACTCTAAGAAAGTCCGGTCAGCTTTTGATAGATAACCATTTTTTCGCCATGCAATTGAAATATCTAAAAAGATAGGTTCACTAAAGGGAATTGAGACAATGTCAGGTTCGTTTTCTGTGGCTAATTCGAGCAAAGCACTAATGGCGAAGTCACGTTTTACAATTTTCAAGATCACAGGTAATAAGTTGGTTTCAAAAGAGAAATTAGCGGTTAGTTTTTGTTGTTGGCAAATAGCATCTAACCTTTCGCGATGAAAGTACCCTTGTTTGAACATCACCAACTCTTGAGAGAAAAATTCAGTAAACGATAAGGTCTTTTTCTTTGAAAACTCATGTTCAGGGCTAACAACAGCCACCATTTGAGATCGAAGTAAGTGATCGGAGTCGAGCTCATTAGGTAAGTCTCTTACTTGAGTAATGCCAAGGTCAATTTCCCCATCAAGCAGCATTTTTTGTATTGACTGTGCGCCGGCCTCTACCATAGTGAGTTTTAATTTTGGGTATTTGCTTTTAAAAGCCATGAGAACCTCTGGGAAATAGTAGGTTCCCATAATGCTTGGTACGCCTAATCGTACTTCCCCTTTTTCTAACCCTCTTAATTCTTTCATTGCAAGAGAAGCATCATCCAATTGCTGTAAAATCAATTTAGCGTGGGTAAGCAGAACTTCACCCTCGTGAGTGAGGGCTATTTTTCGATCATTGCGGCGAAAGAGTTCAAGCTCTAATTCGGTTTCTAATTTTTTAATCGCCACGCTTAATGCTGGCTGAGCGATATGTAGACTGTTAGCTGCGTGGGTAATGTTTTTATGCTCTGCAACTGCGACAAAATACTTTAGTAATCGTGTATCCATATTTATTACATACCATAATCAAAAACTATCAAATCGATAATTATTATATATTTTCACTATTTCAATGAACTTGCTACTGTTTTGATATTGTTTTCCTAATGATGATCACTGAGATGATTGAATTTCGTAGTAAGGCGTATTACCAAGTGAGTGCCGCATTGGCTTTTGGATCATTTTTGGTCTTTTGTAATTTGTATTTGTTTCAACCTATGTTGCCAGTATTGGCTGATCATTTTATGGTGTCTGCGACTCAAATCAATTGGTTGTTGGCTGCAGGGACATTAATGCTGGCTCTGAGTTTATTGCCGTGGGCGATAGCGTCTGATTTCATTGGTCGACGCAAAGTGATTTTATTGAGCTTATTCATGCTTCCTGTCATAGGAGTGACCTCATTATTAACCGATAGCCTTATTGTTCTTATTCTAAGTCGTGCAGCAATGGGGATCGCACTTGCTGGATTTGCGGCTGTTGCAGTCGCTTATATGGCGGATGCGTTTACTGCTAAAGCGTTTAGTTATGCCATTGGTGCTTATATTAGTGCTAACTCGTTAGGAGGAATTTCTGGACGATTATTTGGCGGTGTTATAACCGATCATTTTAATTGGCAAATGGCAGTGATCTTGATGGCCCTAATAAGTGCAATTGGTGCCATTATCGTAGCTCTAATTTTGCCAAAAGACACAGCTCAACAAACTGAAAAACGGTCAGTCTCTGATTATCATCGTGTACTTGTTCAGCATTTAAGAAACAAGCCACTCTTTTTGGCTATGCTGATTGGAGGGGTTAATTTTGCTTTGTTTGTTAACTTATACTCCGTTACTGGTTTTCGTTTAATTGCTGAACCTTATTCGTTGCCTTTAAGCGTGACTTCTATGATCTTTCTTTGCTACTTATCAGGCACAGTGAGTTCCCGTTTAGTTGGATTATGGTGTCAGCGATTTAATGCGGTATCGGGTATGTTTGCAGGAACGTTACTTAGCTTAATTGGTATGCTTATCGCTAGCAACCAATCACTTATTACTATTATTATCGGTTTGAATGTACTAAGTTTTGGTGCTTTTTTTACTCATTCATTGGCGTATGGTTGGGTAAGCCAAAAAGCAGAGACGGCGAAATCGACGGCAACGGCATTATACTTGGTGCATTACTATGTTAGCGGCAGTTTAGGTGGGTTTTATTTAATGTATTGTTGGCAACATGGGGGATGGGAAAGCGTAGTTCTGGGCGCAGGAATACTTTATGTTGTTATCTTTTGGCTCTGTTGGCGTTTATATAATTACGCCCATACCAAGGTTGCATGGGCGTAATTAAAAAGGTCTCTTTATTTGTTAGATTTCAAATACTTTAAAACCATTCTTTCCAGAGCGTTTGATGTCATACATAGCAGCATCAGCATTGTGCATGACATCATTGATGCAACCGCCATGTTCTGGGAAGAAGGCAATACCAATACTCGTACTTAAATGGTAAGGCATATCTTCTAACATCAATGGCACATGACTGTTTTTAATAAATTGATCTACCTGTGCGATCGCTGTTTGCTGATCAATAAGATCATAAATCAGAACGGCAAATTCATCACCGCCAAGACGAGCCACATAAGCATTTTCAGAAAAAGCGCTGTATAGGTTTTTGCCTATTGCTTTTAAAGCTAAATCACCAGCACTGTGACCAAAGTTATCGTTAAGATCTTTAAAGCCATCTAAATCGATATAGATTAATGCTAATTTAGTATCGTCCTTGCGTGCCTGTTGCATTTTCCAATGGAATAGTTTTTTAAAATACCCACGATTTATTAAGCCAGTTAAGCAGTCATGATGTGCTAATTTTTTGATTTTATTATGATTCATTCGCTTTTTAAGTTGTAGCTGTGCAATTAATAAAGCCACGAGTAAAGAGAAAAGGAATAGGCTAATTACGATGAGTAATTCACTTTTTTCAATCTTTTCTAAGCTCCAAATTGGTGCACTTGGTACAAAGGTAATTAAACGCCAACACGAATCTTCTTTGTTAATGATGGAAACGTCTTTGCTTGTTTCTACATTTTTAGGATATGAAAATACAGAGTCAAAAGTCAGTATGCCAGATCCTATTAGGAATTGCCCTTTTGAACGGTTTTTAAAGCACTCATATGTTTTTGGATAAATAGCAGAATATTTTTTATCTGCATTTTCGCCAAACATAAATGCAAATTCTAATTCAGGTCTTTTATCATAAATCAGAAAATAATCATCGCTATTAATAAGCATATGGTGATTTTTTTGTTCTAATGAGAAAAGCTTTAAACCATCAAGTAGATGCTCTGCTAAATAATTGAGTATTACCACACCACGTTTTTTCCCATATTCATCAAATACAGGTGTTGCAAGGCGGATCATTGGTTTATAAGGTAGCTCAATTTCTCCGTGCTCAATGTTTAAATCAAGAATAGAGATATAAATTTCACCGTCATGTAATTTTAAGCTGTCTTTAAAATAGTATCGATTACATTTATTTTGCAGTTTGTCTTTAGGTACGATGGATGGTATGCCATTATTGTAATTGATACGTATGATTTCGTTACCCTCAAGGTCAAGGTAACGTAGCTGGTCATAAAGTCCTTTTCTAAGGCTTAAAGCAAGTGTATTTAACTCGGCAAGTTTAATGAGTTTTTTATCATGTTTATCATAAGCCTTATTGATTTCAATGAAGTCAGAAAGCAGCAGGAGATCTTTCCCTATGCTGTTAAGGGTCATTGCAATGTATTTTTTTTGAGCGGAAATTAGCGCACTTTGTTCTGTTTTTATTTGATTGATCTTTATTTCACTTTCTGAATACTTATAGAAATAAAAAATAGAAAATAAGAAAGAAAATAAACACAAAAATAAAACAATAAAGCGAGGCAAAAAAAATAGATTATTGGACTTATTAAATGTAATCACTTTATTCACTTAACTTAAAATTAATATGGGCACCATTTATGTAACAAACTCTTTTGTGAGAGTATTATTTATTGGTGTTATAAGTGGGGAACTTTATAGCATATGAATATTTCTATCAACGCTAAAAAAATAATAAATCTGAAGAAAAATTGACCTATATCGCTGTGGTGTTGGAAATTAAGATGTTATGTAACTAAGAGTGGCTACTTGTTGTTTTCCTGCTGACTTTTATCTCCATTGAATAACTAACAAGAAATTAATTCACTACCATTTGGCAACTTAAATTGCTTGTCGATAAACTCAAATCTACTTACTTTGGAGAGGGGTAATTAATACTGATGTATTCAGGTTCTTCAATCCCTGCTTCTTGATTTAACACACGGGTTAATACAAAGTAATAATTTGCTAATACATTGGCAAATCTAGGTAGTGTTTCTGGAATGTTCTTTGTGGTTAATTTATCCACTTGAACTAAAGCGCGCACTACTTTTTTACTTAAACTACGGCATTGATGAAGTTGAATAACAGGGCCAGTGCCACGAGGAAGAACAAAGCGCTTCGCATCGTCGTGAACTTGAGACTTAAAATGTAACATTTCAGATAGCAGGTTTTGAATATCGTCTTCAAAAATTCCGCATTTACCACGAATTGATCCATTTAAATTGAATATTTTTGGTTGTAAGCGCTCTAGGGACTCTCGAACTTCTTGATTTGATATTTGAGAAAGAGCGAGGCCAGTATAGGTACATAACTCGTCAGTTAAAATCTCAAAATCACACAGCGGACTGTCTTCAAAAATGAATGGGTAAGAGAGTTCACCGACATTACCAGATGCTTTAAGTGTCATAGTTACATTACTTATTAGTGGGTTATGAAGAAATATACTTTACCATGAGCTAAGAAAACATAGCGAGATAATCTGAGTTTAATAGATAGAATATATTATCGTAGCGACGTACAATGTCGACCACTTCGGAATACGGTGAGAATCCGTAACGGACGCGCCACTGTGAAAGTCTCAATGGGATTTGAGTCAGATACGAAGTGATTAATTTTATGCTCTATTGTTCAGAGCTATAATGTACGCGATTTACAGGAGTTGCCATGCGTTGGCTTGCGTTAAAATCATTTATTATTGCCTCTTCTTGTTTGTTTTCTTTTTCCTCAATGGCTGAGACTATTTATCCGTTAAGTGTGATTGATGGCTTAGGGAATTCTGTCGTTATTGAACAAGAGCCTAAAAAAATATCCTCAAAAACATTATTTACAGATGCAGTGTTACTCGAGTTAGTGGATGACAGTTCACTCTCAAGTTTGACTGATCTTGCTAATAATCCTAACTATTCTGCGGTAAAAGATATTCTTCCTAAATCAGTTCCTTTATTAGCGCTGAATGTAGAAATGATCATCGCGAATCGTCCTGACATTGTGTTTGCGGCCAATTGGAGTGACGCATCAAAATTAGCCATTATTGAAAATGCGGGCATTCCTGTTTATCGAATTCAAACACCTAAAACAATTGCAGAGATTAAAGCTGAGATCTTACGTGTTGGTGAGATAGTTAACAAAAGCGAAGCGGCTAAAGAAGTCGTTGCTAAAATGAAAGCGCGATTAACTCAAAATGTGATTAAGCCAAAACAAAGATTAATAGCGTTAGATTACAACCCTTGGGGAACCTCTAGTGGGCAAGACTCAACATGGGATGAAGTATTAGAACAAGCGAATTTGGATAATGCGATTGAAGGGTTAGTCAGTGATAAGTACGGCCAAGTACCTGTATCAAAAGAAATGGTCATTGTGCTTAATCCTGATGTCTTGTTTATTCCTGCATGGGTTTATGGTGATGAGAATGGCGCAGAGCAGTTCAAACAAGAAGTGATGTCTGATCCTTCTTTGCAATCAGTCAATGCCATTAAAGAAGGGCGTGTGTATCAAATGCCTCATGTATTAAGAAGTGTTTATAGTCAGTACATTATTGATGCTGTTCTTTTTGTTAATCATTCTGCGTATAAGAAACCTTAATGCCTTTTTATCGTTTAACTTCAGTTCAAATTATTATCTCAGTCAGTCTGTTTATTGGTCTGTTTTTGTCGTATCTCAGCCTTGGTGCGGTGCATATTCCAATTATCGATATTTTGTTGATGTTTAAGAGTTACTTGATGAATGGCAGCGAACTCGCCACAAAAGAATACCCATTAGCCTCTGCAATTGTCATGCACATTCGATTACCAAGAGCGTGCGCTGCTATTCTGGCTGGTGGTGCATTGGCGTTGGCGGGAGCTTGTACTCAGGGCTTATTTAAAAATCCATTAGCCAGTCCAGATGTGCTAGGTGTGAGCTCTGGCAGTAGTTTTGGGGCAGTCATCGCAATTGTATCTGGCTTCTCGTTTATGAACCCAATGTGGTTACCTATATTTACTACAGTAGGTGCACTAGCTGCATCGGCTTTTATTTATATATTGGCTTCACGTCACTCTTCTTCACAAATCTTATTCTTAATCCTAACGGGGTTAGCGTTATCGAGCTTGTTGGGTGGCGCTCGTATGGGCTTACTATTAATGGCTCAGCAATATGAAGTCAGCCAGTTTGTCTTTTGGGCAATGGGTGGCTTGGATGGGCGTATGTGGCAACATTTATTATGGCCAACGCCAGTTATTATCATTGTTTCCATTTTGCTATTAAAAGAGAGCCGTGCCTTAAATTTATTAGCATTGGGTGAAGAAAGTGCGCACGGCATGGGGCTTAATGTAAAGCAAACCCGATTCAAACTATTGATGTTCGCAACTTTACTTACCGCAATGTCGATAGCGATAGCCGGACCAATCGGATTTATTGGTTTGATGGTGCCACATTTAGTGCGTTTATTGGTTGGGCCTGCGCATGAAAAACTGTTGCCGTTCTCTGCCATTTTTGGTGTTATTTTCTTACTTGTATGTGATTTGTTAGGCCGTTGGATTATCGCACCAAATGAATTGAAAGCGGGGATCATTACGTCGTTTATCGGTGGCTGTTACTTTATCGGTTTGATTATTCGATTCCAAAGAAAAGGGCGTTTAGCATGATGAATTCAACAGCGGAACTACTGAATGTATCAAACCTAAGTTATCAAGTTGGTTCAAAAACGCTATTAAAAGACATTTCTTTTTCTGTGAATGCAGGTGAGGTGGTTGGTATTATCGGCCCTAATGGCGCAGGTAAAAGTACCTTGATGAAATGCATCAGTGGATTTAAAAGCTATTCACAGGGTGAAATATCAATTAAGGGCAAGTCGCTATCGAGTCTTTCTCATATTGAACGTGCATTAAGCATGAGCTACTTACCCCAATACAGTGAAGCGGCTTTCCCATTCAGTGTAATGGAGACTATTGGTTTAGGGTTTCATGCAAGACAACAACAAGAGGTCATTTCGCCTGTAGTCATTAAAGAAAAAAGCAAAGCGGCGTTAGAGATGGTTGGAATTGGGCATTTAAGCTCCAGAACGGTGACAGACTTATCTGGCGGTGAAAAGCAATTAGTGCATTTTGCGCGCTCCTTAGTGCAAGGTACGCCATTAATGCTGCTTGATGAACCGACAGCCAGTTTGGATATTGGCCATGAATCCCAGTTAATGAATGTGCTCTCTAAAGAGTGTCAAAATGGAAAATCAGCTTTGGTTGCGATTCATAATCTAAATACCGCCGCTGAGTTTTGTGATCGCCTAATCTTGATTAACCAAGGTGAAGTGATGGCAGAAGGTAAGCCCAATGAAGTATTGAGTGAAGAGAATATCCGAGCTTTATACCAAGACTTAGTGATGGTGTCCCATCATGCAGTGACAGGGAATACGATAGTGTCGCCGTATAAGAAGTAGTTGTAATCGTTTTTATTGGTCTACTTCGGTATAAAGCACTTCATCTTTTAATGCTTTTTCATCCAGTAACTCAAACTCATGCCCTTGTTTGATTAGCTTATTTTCTTTTTCCAAAACTTGTAAAATTTGGCGATAACATCGGTCAGTTATCCCTAACTGCTTGGCTTTTAAGGTCACAGGAATTTTAAATAGGGAACTATTTGAGTGCTGCTTTAATTCAAGGATTTGCTCGATGACATTAATCCTTGCCGATAATGTGATGTTATTCATTAGCTTGGTGATATTTTTGTTATATCTTGTTGAAATAAATTCGAGCAGAAGAATAGTGAACTCTGGCTTTTCTTTTAATAATTCAAGAAGTTTAAGTTTTGGTATTTTATAGAGGTAACCAGCTTTGTTGGCTTTAACATTCAACGTTGAATAAGGTTTTTGTTGGAAGAACTCCATCTCACCTAAAGGTCCTGCATAATTTGTATCTACTCCAAGAATAAACTCTTTACCATGTTCATTGATATGATAAATGGTTAGATCCGCATCTTGGCAAAATAGAAGCGAATTAATTGGCGCAGATTGCTGTAAAAGTAACTCATTCTTAACATAAGAGATCTTAGGTAAATTAAGCTCTGAGATTAATTGTTGAAACAGGTCCATTCTTCTATCGCTGTGTATTCAAGATAGCTCTATGGTAATGGTTTCATAAAAAAATGCGATAACAATAAAGAGTGAGTTGCAGAATATTTTGCTTTGTTTCAGTTCATGTTTTTTTTCTTCTGCAAGCTCAACTCTAAACGTTTTACTTTACTTTGTTGCCATCAACCCAGACTTGGCGAATATTACTTCTTGTTGTGTGAGTGATGATTTTTTCTAGCATATCTTGAGGTGAATCTAATTCAGGACAAATTAATAGGTTAGAGTCTTCATCGTCAATAATTAGAGCGTCGAAACAGTAACCTTTTTTAAACTGTCCAACAGGTAGTTTGAGTAATTGACCGCCACCCGTTGTAGCCATCCAATAAGCTTCTAGTAATGAAACTCGACTATTTTCTTGACCTCTTGTTTCTGCTGGCAGGTTCGCATTCGTTCCACATTCTCTTGCTCTTGAGTGAAGAACGGCATCTGAACAAGCCATAAATAAGGAAGGTAGAGGACCGCCAGCAATGTCAGATCCTAACCCGAGTTGAATGCCTTGATCTAAGTATTCACGTAGTGGAAGCGCTGCATTTGCAAAATAGATATTGGATCTTGGACAGTGAGCGATTCCTGCACCTTTCTGTTTGATGGTGTCAACGTCTGAGTCGGTTAAGAAGATGGAGTGAGCTAAGATAGTTCGTTCACCAAGTAACCCTGCTTCGTTATAAATTTCGATATCTGTTTTATTGTATTTTTCTTGGCTGAAATCTCGTGCCCAATCGCTTTCTGAGGCATGAGTTTGAACCGCACATTGATATTTTCTCGCTAAATCACCTAACCCTTTTAATGCTTCTAACGAACAGGTAGGGATAAACCTAGGCGTGATGATTGGTTCGACTAAGTTATTGTTATTAGCTAGTTGAGAAAACGATATTATGAATTTTTCTGCTTCTTGAATAGAGTAATCTGCACTCTCTTCCACGTAGTAACTAGGACACATCTCCTTATCATCCATTGAGACTTTACCAACTAATGCACGTTGGCCATATTTAATGCAAGTTTCTGCCAAATAAAGAGAAGATGAAGTATCTATAGTCGCAAAATAGGTTGCTGTTGTAGTGCCGTTAGCTAAATAGGTTTTTACTAGGTGAGGGTAGTACTGCTCTGCAAATGAAAGGTCACTAAATTTATGCTCTAAAGGAAACGTATAATGGTCAAGCCATTCATTGAGGGGAAGATCTAACCCTTTTCCTGCTTGAGGCCATTGCGGTGCATGAATATGGAGATCAACCATACCTGGTAATAAAAATTGTTGTTCCGTTAACTCCTGCAGTGAATCTCTTTCTTTTAATAAGTTAAGCGTCTTTAAATAACTAGAATCTGAAGGCTGGAGAACGTCACATATCTTACCTTGCTGATCGATTGTAATAAGTCCATTAGAGATGAATTCAAATTCACCTTTTATCGGGCAATGATAAATTTTTCCAACGAAGCCCTTTTTTATATTCATTATCTATCTCTACGGTTTTAAAAAGGCCAATGATTAATTGGCCTTTAAATACGTGTTATTCAGTCGGTAATTTTAATGCCACATCTAATGCAACATTGATCATCTCATGAAGTTCAGTTCGACGTTCATCTGCCGTTAAATGTTGGTGGTTTTTAATATGGTCAGTTACGGTACATAGCGCAACTGCATTACACTTATTTTCTGCTGCTGCGGTATAAAGTGCATTAACTTCCATCTCTACGCCAAGAATGCCATAGCGTGCCATTAGGTCATATTGCTCTTCATCTGGACGATAAAATAGATCAGAAGAAAAAACGTTACCTACTAGGTAATTGATATCAGTCGTTTTTAACGTATTCACACATTCGCTAAGCATATTGTAATTTGCAGTTGCCGCAAAATCGTTATCTTTAAAACGAATGCGATTCATTCTTGAGTCAGTTGATGCACCAATAGCAACAATAAGATCTTTAAGTTTTACATCATCGTGAATAGCGCCACAACTCCCAATACGGATGAAGTTTTTTACCTTATAAGTTGTCATTAATTCATGAAAGTAAATGGATGCAGAAGGCGCTCCCATTCCGTGCCCCATGACTGAAATTCTTCGACCTTTAAATTCACCAGTAAAACCTAACATGCCACGAATATCAGTAACTTGGGTTACATTTTCTAAATAAGTTTCTGCTATTAATTTTGCACGAAGTGGATCACCTGGCATCAATATGGTGTCTGCAAATGCATCAAGTGGTGCATTAATATGTGGAGTCGACATGATTAATCCTTATAAATACATGTTAAGAAAATGAAAGAAGTGCACCAGCAATAGTGCCTGACATTAAGTTTGCAAGAATTGCAGCCACTAAAACACGAGGCCCAATTTCAGAAAGAATGTGGCGTTTATTTGGGCATATAGCACCAAGACCACCAATAACCATCGCCAAAGAACCAATATTGGCAAAACCACAAAGGCTAAATACAACAATGGCTTGAGTCTTTGGTGACAAGGTTTCTGCTATTTCAATAAAGTTGATATAGGCAACGAATTCATTGATCGCAATTTTTTGGCCAATTAATGATGCTGCGGTAACCGCTTCACTCCAAGGCACCCCCATTAAAAATGCCAAAGGAGATAATATATAACCGATAATAAGTTCTAAGCTCAGACCTTCAATAGAGATTAAATCCCCAATCCCGCCGACTAAACCATTCACTAATGCGATTAAAGCAACAAAGGAGATAAGTAATGCGGTCACAGTAGCAACTTGATTCATCCCCATAATCGAGCCATCTGTTATCGCATCTAAAAGTGAATTAGGGGTTGTCTCTTCATCAATTTCGATTTCATTAGTGACTTTTTCTTGTTCTGTTTGTGGGCAAAGTAATTTGGCAAATAGAAGCCCAGCAGGAGCAGTCATAAAGCAGGCTGTTAAAATATACTTCGGGTCAATCCCTAA
This sequence comes from Aliivibrio sp. S2TY2, assembly GCF_028765525.1. Lineage (NCBI taxonomy): Bacteria > Pseudomonadati > Pseudomonadota > Gammaproteobacteria > Vibrionales > Vibrionaceae > Aliivibrio > Aliivibrio sp. S2TY2. The sequence continues at coordinate 123,475 of NZ_JARACS010000005.1, forward strand.
GTTGATATAACCAATCATTGTGCCGCCTGCAACACTCGCTAATCCACCAGTCATCACTGCAAATAGCTCAGAACGAGTCATTTTTTTAACTAATGGGCGAACCATAGAAGGAGCTTCGATAGGGCCGACAAAAATATTGGCTGTAGCCGACATTGATTCTGCTTTACTAGTACCGAATAATTTAGATAACACGCCCCCGATTAAATTAATTACGAATTGCATGATTTTGAGGTAATAAAGCACGGAGATAAGGGCAGAAATAAAGATAACGACACAAAGAACGTTAATGACAAAAATAAAGCCGACTTTATAGTTAGCGAGATCCCCAAATACGAAGCTTAATCCTTCATTTGAGAAATTGATAATATGATTAACGGCATCGCTCATCATTTGTAGTATTCCTTGGCCTAAAGGAACATACATCACAAAAGCCCCAAATGATATTTGAGTAATAAGTGCGATGACAACCGTTCTTACACTGATGGCTTTTCTATTTTCGGATAATAAATACCCAATGAACAATAGCACTAAGATCCCAACACAGCTCATAAATAATGACATGACATATTCCAAAGGCTTTAAAAAGGTAATAAAGACAATACGATGCTTAAAAAAGTAAAAAGCGGAAATTTTTCCGTTCTTATCTATTAACGTAGAGGGAGTATGATAGTAGTCACAAATTAAAGAGGTTGATTTGTATTTCTGTTATCTGAATCAACTTATTAAAAATCCAGAGCCTCGTTTGAGAACTCTGGATTTTTTGTTTATTGGTTAGATGAAATTATTCACACGGTGGTGCCATGTGGATTAATGCTAAACCACCGAGTGATGTTTCACGGTATTTACGGTTCATGTCTTTACCTGTTTGATACATGGTATCGATCACTTTATCGAGTGAAATAAGACATTTACTAGTGCGTTTTAACGCCATGCGAGAGGCGTTAATTGCTTTCATTGAGCCCATGGCATTACGTTCGATACAAGGCACTTGAACAAGGCCCCTAATCGGGTCACAGGTCATACCCAATGAGTGTTCCATTGCAATTTCAGCCGCCATACAAATTTGCTCATTACTGCCGCCGCGAAGCGCAGTTAAGCCTGCTGCTGCCATTGAGGATGAAACGCCGACTTCACCCTGACAACCTACCTCAGCACCAGAAATCGACGCATTGGTTTTGTATAAAATACCAATCGCACCAGATACCGCTAAGAAGTCTTTTAGCTGTTTAGTGTCTAGCCCTTTAATGAAGCGATGGTAATACATCAATACACCAGGAATAACACCAGCGGCGCCATTGGTTGGTGATGTAACCACTTGTCCACCTGCTGCGTTTTCTTCACTTACTGCAAACGCAAATAAGTTAATCCAATCCATGATCTCCATTGGGTCATTCTCAATAGAGGCGTTTGCTTCTAGCTTTTTCAATAAAGCAGGCGCACGACGAACGACATTTAGGCCGCCTTCAAGGATACCTTCAGTTTGAAAACCGCGGTCCATACAAAGAGACATTACCTTCCAAATTTGGTCAGCTTTTGCATCAATGGCTTCCATCGGTTGAAATGCAACTTCGTTACGTAGTACAAAAGCGCCTAAGCTTAGTCCTTGTTCTTCTGCTTTTTCTAGCATCTCATCAGCAGACTTAAATGGGAATTCCACCTCAATATCAGCGGTGCTTTTACCATTGATTAGCTCATCTGCGGTTGCAATAAAACCACCACCAACTGAGTAGTAGGTTTCGATGGCAAGTTGTTGTCCTGCTGCATTAAAAATTGAAATAGTCATGCCATTTTCGTGCAATGGTAAATTGGTGTTATGAAAAAGCATGTCAGTGTCATAATCAAAGATGATTTCATGAGCACCTGCAATATGTAATATCTTATCTTCAATCGCTTTTTTCATCGCTAAGTTGGCGCTGGTAATCTTGATATTATCTGGACGATTTCCCAGCAAGCCTAAAATGGTTGCGCGGTCAGTGTGGTGGCCGATCCCCGTTAAAGAGAGTGAACCATATAAATCAACCTGAACACGAGAAACTTGCGCTAAATGTGGTTGAATAAGTTGGGTGAAGTTGTATCCAGCAATCATAGGACCATTTGTGTGAGAGCTCGATGGCCCAACGCCAATTTTATAGATATCAAAGATAGACAGCATAAGACATTACCTATTTTAGAGTTACAAAACCCAGAATATAAATGTGTGAGCGGCATTTACAGGCATTGCTATTATAATTATTAAGTTTAGTTGTTTTATCGATTTGTGCTGATACCAATTTTACTAAATATGATTGGTATCAAAATTATAAACCCAAAGTACGATTGACGGTAAATTGGGATTTATAATGTGCAAAATAGCACGAATATAGAAGGACAAATACCCTTTAAAAGAAGGGGTAAAGGAAGTAACTTCATTACATTCCGAGATAAGTACCAACAGCTAATCCTAAGAATATGACCGCAGTTATACGGTGGATTAAGGTGAGTGGCAGTTTATCGGCAGAGAATTTACCAATCAATACGACTGGAACGTTTGCCAGTAACATACCTACCGTTGTACCTAAAATAACCCAACTTAGAGCATCTGAATATTGAGCACCAAGGATAGAGGTGGCGATTTGAGTTTTATCACCAATCTCAGCAATGAAAAAGGCAATGAAGCTAGCAACAAAAGGACCTCTGTTTGAGATGGTTTCATCGTCATCTAATTTATCAGGAATTAAGACCCAACAAGCCATTGCCACAAAACTAACAATGAGAGTCCACTTTAAGGTCTCAGGGGTTAAGAAGTCAGCGACAACCACGCCTAAATATGCAGCTAAAGCATGATTTAAAATGGTCGCAAAAAAGATCGCGGCAATAATAGGGATTGGTTTTCGGTATCTACTGGCAAGCAGCAAAGAGAGAAGTTGGGTTTTATCACCGATTTCAGCTAGTGCGACGGTGGTTATGGATATTGCTAATACACTCACGACATTACTCACTTGGGCGGGATTATAATTATAAGATCCATAGAAAAACCTCACGCCCACCCAATGGTTCGTGATGTTAATCTAAGGTCTTGCCGAACAAGTTGCTCATACTTGTCTCGTATACCATGATGATTTTGCATCAATTATGTTGATATACGAACTTTCAGGTTTCTCTATATTTAGATAAAACAAGAAAGCGGGCTACTCCCCAAAGAGTAAGGCGGTGGATATTAAAGGATGTTATTTCTTATTTCAACGGCAAAGTGTTTTATAATGTGTCCAAGTTTAGATTTTACTCGATGGGCAATAATGGATCTTATTCAACTCTCTCGCATTAGCTTCAAGCATCTTACTGCTCTGCATGTCATGCTCTCTACACACAGCGTAACGCAAAGTGCTGAGATATTATGCATGAGCCCATCAAGTATGAGTAAAACCTTATCTCAATTACGACAATTGTTGGATGATGAGCTGTTTTATCGTGACGGTACGAAATTAATTCCGACCTCTTATGCGTTAAAGATTGGACCCGTATTGCATCAAATTTTAAATAACATGAATGGCTTACTGAATCAGTCCACATTTAAACCTAAAGACTTCTCTGGTAAGTACTCACTTTCAATGCGAGAAAGTACTTTTGAGATATTTGCGCCAATCATTAGTGATATTTTATCCAATCAAGCGCCTAACTCTCATATCGATATTCACTCAAAAGAACAATTGGGGTTTGATGCTTTATTAAATGGGCAAGTTGATGTGATTTTGCTGCCACATGATAGAAGTCAGCCGCCAACGACTGAAAAACAATTGGTATGGGAAACAGTGATCGAAGATGAAATGGTCTGTCTTATGAGTGCCAATCATCCCCTAGTTGATAAAGAGTTAACGGTTGAGGGGTATTTAGCTTATAAGCATATTGGTATTTTTGATAAGGAATTAAATGTTCCTTATTTTGAGCAATGTTTAGCTCAGCAATACCAACCAAGGGACGTCGCGATTTCAGTCGCTGATTTTGGTAGTGCTGCAACTTTATGCCATCACACGGAGTTTTTATTTACAAGCTCTAAAAAATGGGCAGAAATGGCAAGTCAGGCTAAGGGCTTGGTAATAAAAGCCATGCCGTTTGATTATGGGCAGGTGGTGTATAGCATGGTTTATAATAAATTAAGCATTAATGATCAGGCCGTAAGTTGGTTGTGTGATCGCATTAAAGGAAAATAAGACATTCTGCTTAGGTAATTAATGTTACTATTTTTGGAGAAATATTAGCGTCACATTTTATGTGATGTTTTATAACCAATTGTTTATCAAGGCAGTAAAATGGATTTACCACAAGAACAGATCACCGCAGAGCACTCTTTAGAACGCATATACCCAAAACAGTTGAACCAAGATGATAAAGGTCATCAAGATGTGTTGGATATACATTTAGAGCGTTATCAATTTGCCTCTGAGCAGTTACGTGGCAGCTCTATTTTAGATATTGCGTGTGGCTGTGGTTATGGCACTGCATTAATGGCAGAGGCTCATCCTGATAAACAATTTGTTGGTGTTGATGTTGACCCAATGGCGATTAACTATGCCAGGGAGCATTATCAAGCGGATAACTTACGTTACGAATGCGGTAACGGTATGGATTTTCAATTAGTTAGTAAAGAGGGCGGTTTTCAGCACTTTGATACTATCATTAGCTTAGAAACCATAGAGCATGTGCCTGAACCTCAAAAAATGGTAACGCACTTATTAACTCAGTTGAATGAACAGGGGGTTATGATCGCATCGGTTCCGACCACACCAACGGTTGATGGGAATCCTCACCATTTGCATGATTTTACCGTCGCCTCTTTTTATCGTCTGTTTTCAGCTTCAAATTACCAACCAGGTGAGACCTTTGAGCAGATTCAGCATTGGGAATTTAAAGGATTGTTTTCGAAAAAAGAATCTAAAGAAAACCGCTCACAAGGGGTGGGGCGGAATATTGTGAAGCACTATATTAAAAAACCGAGCGCGTTGTTTTATCGAATGCGCTCAATAGTGACTAAAGGACTTAATAATCGCTATTTAACGGCGGTTTTCTTTAAGTAATTATTTATTATTCTTGTTTTATAAAACATTAAGTATAAATCGATGGGGTGATCACTGAACGCCCCAATCGAGTTACTAACTTGGCTTCAAACTCTTCCATCTGTACTTTACTGCATTTATCCCACCCTAGCGCTTCACCAATTACGCCATGATGTTGGAATGCATTTAAACGGATAGTGATATATTCGGGTAATGTCTTTAAATACTCACTAATAGCATCGATTTCGCACAATAAATCGGTTTTATTTGGAATGTACAACAGCCGAACTTCGTGCAATTTATCGTGTTTAGCTAATAGATTGATCGAGTGTAATACGCGATGATTCTCTCTACCGACTAACCATAGATGCGTGTCATTTTGCCATGCTTTTAAGTCAATCATAGCCCCATCTAAATAGGGTAGAATTTTCGTCCAACCTTGCTCAGACAGACTGCCATTGCTGTCTATGAAACAAGTAAGGTGACTTAATGATTTTTCGGATTTGATGGCTTTAAAGTATTCAATAATGAAAGGTAATTGTAGGGTCGCTTCACCACCAGAAATCGTAACACCACTTAAAAACGGGGCGTGTTTTTTGGTGAATTCAATTAGTTTTCCGACCGTATACGTTGTTATTTTTGGGTTTGATTTACTTGGGCAGAGATCAATGCATTTATCACATTGAGTACACAGCGCTTCATCCCATATAACTTTCTTGTTTGGTGAATCATCAAAGGTTAATGCACCTGTTGGGCATGGCTCTACGCAATCACCACAATGATCACAGTGATTAATGGTGTGAGGGTTATGACAAGTTATACAATCGTAATTACAGCCTTGTAAGAAGATCACAAGGCGGTTTCCTGGGCCATCAACACAAGAAAAGGTCAGTATTTTACTGACCAATCCTGTTTTGTTGTCGTTGATGTTATCGCCAGAAAAAAGTTCAGCGTTAACCATAGTAAAGACTTCTTATTCTGCGTATGCAGGTGTCATTTCTAGCGCCACAACACGAGGTGTACGATTCAATACTTCAGTGTTTTTCGCCGCTTCTGCTCCTAAAAACGTCGTATTGGTTCGAGAGCCTTCAGCGTCGTACTTAGCGATATCAGACAGTTTTACCATGTAACCTGTAATACGAACTAAATCGTTAGAAGCAACATTAGCGGTAAACTCACGATAGCCTAATTGCAGTGCGCCTTTTGCTAGGTTAAACATTGCTTCAGGGTTTGATTTAACCGTTTCATCAATGGTCAAAATATCACTGACACCAGAGGTGTAATATTGGTGGTGTTCAGCAGTGGCTTGCACATAAGATACTGGATCTGGCTCTGTGCCATAAGGGATGCGAACACCTGGAGTCACATCAAGATCTAAGCTAATGCCACCTTGTGCATGAAGCAGTGCTTTCCCGTGATAGCCGTGTTTTACCTCGGTTGAATCAACGATCTCTGAGAGTTGTTTTGAAATAGCGTGGCCTAATTGGTTTGCCATTTCATCATGACCGTATTTTGCTGCAATGCCTTCTTTTGCCATAAGAATATCAACGGCTTCAGCCATACCGTAAATGCCAAACATTGGTGCGAATCGGTCTTCACTAATTAACCCTTCTTTGGTTAAAAAACCTTCAAAGAAATTTGATTTTTCATGCAAGAATGAACTTCTTGTATTAATTAAGCCAAACATAACGTTGCAGTAATTAGGCAGCACGTTATTAACAAAGTCCGCTTTATTTTGGGCTTTTTTAGCCACTTCTTTTAAATTCATGCGGACAAGAGTATTAGAGCCACCCGCTAACGGTAGCGAGTTGTAGCAACTGACGATGCCAAAGCCGGTGTTATTGTACGCTTTTGCATGTACTGGGTAATTTGCAATGTGAGGTTTACTGCACTCACAAATATTTGCAGCCGCTTGACGAAGCAGGTCATCTGGTGTGATTTCAGCGTCGTACATAAAGGTTAAGTTAGGAGCAATTTGCTTTAATTCAGCATCAACACGCAAAATAGTACGACAAATAATATTATCTGTAGGGCCAATGTTTACGTGCATGAAGGCATCAGGAAGCGTGCGATCAAGCATTATCCAAAATCGTTTTATTTTTTGGTAAATTTCTTCATCACTAAGGGTACCAACAAAAGGCATAAGCACAGTATCAAGTTGGCCAAGATAAACAGGGATAGAAGTAACAGAAGGGACATGATGATAAATGATAGTGAGTAAATTTAATGCATCATCAAAATCTTCGGCCGCAGATAGCTCTAGGTATTTTGAACCTTGAGATAAAAACTTTGCGTAATCAGGCAATACATAACGAGGTTTAAAAGGGGCGTGGCCCTCAAACATATCACACAGAATGCCATCATCCAGTGCTTGTTGAGTATCAGAGTCAATCTCCATATAAGGCAAGCTAGCCTCAGCTTCTAAGGCTAAATATTGTGATTTCTGTTTTGGAGAAAGGTTTGCGTCGGTAATGATGCTATAGAAACGTTCTTGACTCATGATAAAACCCTTTTTATTAGTATGGGTTTATTCTAATGGAATAGTGCCATTTCTTTTAGTGAAAGTATGCGAAGTACTTATTTCTATTTTGGAAATGTAAAGATGTTAGTAGTTCTGAGGCGCTTTTATTTTCAGCAAGGCGTCAAATAGCAGTTATCGATAAAGCTAAGCAAAACAATCACTGATTTAGCGTTGAGCTATGCTAAGATAAATGCATTATATGTATCGTATTTATCGTCGTTTATTAAAATATCACCTAAAGTACCCTTATTGTTATGCCAAAATTGCTTATTCTAATCAGTATCTTATTTTCATTTTCTTCACAGGCCGGAATGCTTGAGTTTTGGAGTGCATTTGGTGACAACGTCGATCAAAAACTTGCGAAAGAATTTGAAGCGAGAACAGGCAATCAATTAATGATTCGTAAGTTCTCCATTGATGAAATGAAAGCTGAGTTATTATTGGCATCAAGATCGAAAAATTATATGCCAGATGTAGCATGGGTTCCGTCTGATTTTTTAGGCTTGCATAAATTCATAGGAATTACGCCTATTCCTAAAGTATGGATTAAACAAGATCAATTAGAACCAGCAGCAAAACAAAGTGCAATGGTTGGTGATAGTTATATGGGGCTCCCTTTGTTTCTTGGTAATCACCTAATGCTTTTTTATGATAAGAGCAAGATTACGACGCCGATTACGACATGGGAGCAACTGCAAGTTTTGTCTGAAAAAGAACCGGATAAAATACATATTAGTTATAGCGTAAAAGATATGTATTTCTTCTCAGCGTTTTTCAGTCTGTTTCATCCCAATATACCTCTAGACCAGCTTCATTTTGATGATGAGAAATGCTCAGAAGCACTTACGTTTTATTATAATTTAGCACAGCTTAATCACCTGAATAATGAGTGTAATAGTTTATGTAGCCGTCAATTATTTATTGATCATAAAGCATCGTATTTAATCGATGGCGATTGGGCTGTGAGTAATTTAATTGAAGAGTTTGGAAGTAATTTAGGGATCACTTCATTACCTAGTTATCAAGGGATCCCAATGCAGTCATTATCTGGTGGTAAAGTATTAACCATGACAAAAACGAGCTTTCAAGACCCTGAAAAAAGAGTCATGATTAAGCAGTTAATGCAATTGGCTCAAGATAAAGAGTTTTTAACTAGATTAATTAATGAGTATCAATATATATCAGCATCAACAGAAGTGAATCAAACAGTCATAGTACCTAATAAAAAAATAATGAATGCTGTTTATCAACAATACTTACAATCTCAACCAATGCCAACGAGTTTACGAGTTTCATTTGTGTGGGAGGCGTTAGCTAGAGGTGCTTCACGTCATTCTGATGGTATGCCTGCAAACGAAACGATGGAATACATAAGAAATATCATTGATCGATTTACAACGAAAGTGGAAGGATTATGATTTCTCGTCCTTATTTTAGCTTACGTAAGGCATTTACTTATGTTTTGCTTATCGCTTCACTTGCGCCATTGATCTTTATTAGTCAATTTTTGACTAGTCGTATTAGCGACCAATTATTAAGCCAAAAAGAGCATCAAATTCAAAATGCAGTATCGACCATTGCGCAAGAGATAGTTGTGGAGTTTGATCGTATCCAACAAAGCTTAAATTGGTTATCTCGAGATCGATTTAATATCCAAGCATTAGATAATATTTTATATTCCAGCGTTGTGACGCATAATCTCGTTCGTTTTAGTGAACTATCAGGATTGATTAATAGTGTTTATATTTTGAATGATAAATGGGAGCCTTTATATGATCTTAATGGTCGTCCATATCATTTTGAAAATAGCCAATTATTAAGAGAAATAAGTGTCGATAAATCGATATATGAACAAGGTTTAACAAAGGCTCATTTCTATACAGAGTCCAATTTAATTAAAGGGATACATACAGCCAAAGGCATTGCTTTAGTTACCCCTATGCTAGCTTATAATTTAGAGGGGGCTGGCCGTTATCGTGCATCTGGTTACGTCGTTGTTCTAATATCGTTTGATACCATAGAGCAGAGTTTTCAGCATTTCTTATTAAAAGACGAAAGCTTTAATTTAAGTCAGCATTTAGATACGCATGAAAATGTAAAATCTGAGATGTCAGAAAGTGGTATTTTAGAGCGAATTTTCGTATTGAATAATTCGTCATTTTCATCGCCATTAGCGCTTGATATTACCTATCAATTTTCGGATGTGGAACGCCTTAAAGAGATGAAATCTTCTTTACTGGCCTTATTTACTGTTATTGGGTGGACTTTTGTTACCGTTCTTTTTATTGCAATGGGGATCACTCGTTGGATCTCTAAAGAGTTTGTTGGTATGGAAGATACGATTGTCAGTTATGCCTCAAATAAAGAAGTTAAGGATAGAACATTTCAATTCTCAGAATTTGATCGAATGGCATTAGTATTAAGTAAAATGAGTATCACTATTCGAAATCAATTGAATGAACTTAAAAATAAAAATGATGAATTAAATGATTCTAAAAAAGTTATTGAGCGAAGCAATAGAAAGCTCTCTAATTTTAATCAAGAACTTGAGGTTCAAGTATCAAAACAAACAGCTCAGCTTAGCGACGCATTAACTAGAGAGGAGCTGAATAAGAACAGTTTAGCTGCAGTGATAGAATTTGGTTCAGCATACAAAGCATTGAGTTATCATGATTTACCTCAGAAAGTAGAGGCTCAGTTACAGCATTTGTTCTCTGATACTCAGTGGCAGCTACAATTTAAACCGCTAGGAGATAACGAAGGGATTCAAATATTATCTAGTAAGGATAAATTTCTAGCCAGTTTGCGTTTTGTGTCTAGCCCTCAATTAGAAGCAAACCAATTAGTATTTAAGCTGTTTGTTAAACAACTTTCATCATGGTTGGAGCTCGTTGATGTAGCAAGAAGTGATGCATTATTGCAATGTGGGAATCGTAAGGCTTTCGATGAAGATTTAGCGCATTATCAAAAACGCTATAGAGATTCAAAAGCAGAATGGAATTTTGGATTATTCATATTAGATGTAAATGGACTCAAAGCAATTAATGATCAATATGGTCATGACTTAGGTGATGAGTTAATCAGAACAAGTAGTTCTCACATTTCAGCATTATTAAGTGAAAATGACTCTCTTTATCGAATAGGTGGTGATGAGTTTGCTCTTTTAACTAAGGGAATGACCAGAAAAGAATGCACACTCTTGGCTGAACAACTACAAGTAAGTCAAGAGAGCTTAAAATTCTTTGATAAAGAAGGAAAAGCGTATGATGCGCATTACTCTATTGGTTGGTCATGCTCAGATAATACTGATTTGTTTAAAATGTTCACTATTGCTGATGAGTCTATGTATCAAGATAAGAGGGAGTATTACTTACATTTATAATGGTGCAGCACATTTTAATTAATGTGCTCTATTTCTTTACGATCTAATTAATTCAGTGCATTTACTTGCCAATAATCAATGCTTTCAATGATCGTTATAAAATAGGTTACAGCCACTTTTTATGCATTAACTCTCTTGCAAACCATTCGCACGCTTTGCCATCATTATCTTTATGCCATGCAATAAATAAAGGCGGGTTAACTCTTGGCACTGTGCATTTCTTCTCAATCAAAATACCGTCGTTTAGTTGTTGTTTAATTAAATGGCGAGGTAAAAAACCAACACCAAGCCCCATTGTCTGAGCCTCAATTTTAGCCTGCATGGTTTTAAAGCGAATTTGTTGTTTGCTCTTAAATAGACCAGTGTCTCTGGTAGGCAGTAATAAGGAAGAATCAGATACAATTAAAGAGGGATAAAGCAACAAATCACTGATATCAATAGGCCGTTCTATGAGGGCCAAAGGATGACTCTGACTTACTGCAAATAAAAAATCGACTCTACCAATCTCTTTAATTTGATATTCCCCTTTTGGTAAGTGATCTGAAACGCCAATGGCGATGTCGGTTCGATTACTATGCAGCGCATCCCAACCGCCACCGAGTGATTCTTCAGAAATAGTAATATTGGTATCATGTTCTAATTTATTGAACTCAAGAATAGACTCTAGCAAAGGAGCTAGCGGGATAATGGTATCTCTTGAGATGGTAATGTTTCTTTCCCACCCAGAATCAAGCTGCTTTACTGCCGATTCTAACTTATCGGTGGCGATTAGAATTTCTCGTCCTTGCTCTAGGATCAATTTACCTGCAGAGGTCAGTTGGGCTTTCTGTTTTGAGCGATCAAACAAAATCACATGAAGGTCATCTTCGAGCTTTTTAATGGTATAAGTGAGTGCTGAAGGGACTTTGAATAAGGATTTAGCTGCAGCGGCAAAACTGCCTTTTCTATCTATGGCATCTAATGCTCTTAGTGCATCCAGCGTAATGGGTGATTGCATGACGATCCTTATTCAATCTATATTGAGTCGTAATCTGACAGAATTGAATTAATACTAGACCTCTTACCTTATCATGCCAATTTTTATATTCAAAAAATTTGAACGGTAAGCTCAAATACTTCCAATTTTCTTTATGAACCGATTATCTATACTGATTAGCAATGACAGAGGGATCTTCTCTTAGACTTAATTGGTAAGGAAATAAAATGAAACAGAAAATTGAACAACTATTAGCTTCAAACGCAGGGTTTAACACATTAGCGCTTCGTATTCCTGTGGGCATTATCTTTATGGCTCATGGCGCTCAAAAACTGTTTGCGTGGTTTGGCGGCTATGGTTTATCTGGCACTGGGCAGTTCTTTGAATCGATTGGACTAGCACCGGGTGTCGCAATGGCATTTTTAGCAGGCAGTGCTGAGTTTTTTGGTGGCCTCTTTCTCATTCTTGGTTTGCTGACTCGACCATCGGCGTTGGTATTGGCATTTACTATGTTGATTGCGATTGTAAGCGTTCACTTACCTAATGGATTGTTTATGTCTAATGGTGGTTATGAGTTTGGTTTAGCATTATTGGCAGCGAGTGTTTCTTTGATGTTATCTGGTGGCGGTAAAGTAGCGGTGGATAACTGGTTAGCAGATCGACTAACGGTACAAAAATAACGTTGAGTTAATAGTTGGCTTGTAGATAAAGGAGAAGATGATGTTTGAATTAAGAAAAGCGAATGAGCGTGGTAGTGCAAATTTTGGTTGGTTGAATGCAAAGCATACCTTCTCCTTTGGTCACTACTATGATGTGAATCATATGGGGTTTGGTCCATTGCGAGTGATTAATGAAGACCGAATTAAACCTGAAGGTGGCTTTGCAACTCATAGTCATGAAAATATGGAAATCTTAACCGTTGTGTTGTCAGGTGCAATTGCCCATAAAGACAGTATGGGACAAAGTGAGAAGCTTGTACCTGGTGAATATCAGTTGATGTCTGCAGGGGCTGGGGTTCAGCACAGTGAGTTTAATCCCTCTTCAAATGAAGAATTGCATTTATTGCAAATCTGGATACAACCGAATGTATTTAATGGTGAGCCGAGCTATCAACAGAAACCTTTCCCTCAAGAACAAGGCTTTGTAGATATAGCAACGCCAACAGCGAGTGGAGGCTCATTTTTAATTAAGCAAAATGCGGTAATAAAGCAGCTTATTTTAGAGCCCAATACTCAGCAATCACTTTCTATTGAGTTAGGTAAAAAGGTCTTTGTACAAAGCATTAATGATGGGTTGTCAGTTGGTGAAAGGGAGCTAAGTTCTGGTGATGGGCTTAAAATAACTCAAGAGTCAGAATTACTATTTAGCAATAACAGTTCAGAAAAAGTTAAAGCTATCGTTTTTATTATGTAACTGTCTTTATTCTTACTGGTGATCTGCACTCTATACCCAAGTGACTTCAAGATGCTGAACCAAGCACCTTGAGGTTACTTGGGTATACATTAACCGCTATTTCTTTGATGAGTTGGCGGTTTTTTTATGTCTGATAAATACTCATAGTTACTGATTTTGTTTATTTTGAGGGGAGAGCCTAATTTAGTTCTACGTTATCAGTATCTTACCGTAATTAATAATGTTAACTGTTAGACAAAAAAGCAGATAAAGCTCCAATTCGAACGTTCGAATGCGCATTATGTTCGTTTGTGTCACATTTATGTCATGCTCTTCGCGTTATCATCGCTTCCATCTTCTAACACGTAAAATAGGTTAACAATGAAAACATTAATAGCGCATCGTGGAATGTCTTCTCTTGCCCCTGAAAATACCCTTTCAGCTTTCTCTTTATGCAAAGATCATGGTGTTCAATGGTTTGAATGTGATGTGGATATTCTTCAAGACGGTACGGTCATTATTTCTCATGATGATACGTTAGACCGTTGTACTGATAAAAGCGGTCGCTTATGTGACATTAGTAGCGCTGATTTATCTTCTATTGATGCAGGCAGCTGGTTTAGTGATGATTATATTGATGAGCGTTTACCTACTGTTCAACAATTAATCACAATGGCGAACGAAAAAGAACTGAATTTAAACATTGAAATTAAGTCGTGTTCAGCCAGTGCGAAGCTAAGTCATCTGTTGATTGATAACTTGATCATTGCTCTTAAAGAGTTAGCACCAGAGAGAGAGTTGATTATTTCAAGTTTTAACCACCTTGTATTATCAGAGTTTAAGCGTAAAAGTCCTCAAACTAAAATTGCGTGTTTGTTTGAAAGTCATAACTTATGGGATGACTGGAATTCAATTATTGAATGGTGCGAAGCAGATTATATTCACCCTGAAGAGAAAGGTCTAACTCGTGAAATGGTACAAAAATTCAAAGCGTCTGGCATTAAAGTTAATGTCTGGACGGTTAATGATTTAGCGCGTGCGAATGAACTGTTTAACTGGGGAGTTGATGGTATTTGTACTGATATAGCGCATAAGTTCCCTTCGAAATACAAAGCTTAAAAATAATAATAAAAAAATAAAACAATAACGTGAAAGGATTATCTCTATGAACTTATTTGAAAAAATAGGCTTTACTAGCCGAAATCAATTGTTTGGCTTTTTTTCTGTCGTAATGTCAGGCCAAATTATCTATTCGGCTTTTGAAGCCTTTAAGGGAACCTTCTATAACCTACTATTAGAAGTGCTGCAAATAGACAATACCCAAATGGGGATCTTGTTTACGCTGATAGGTTCAGCAATGTTCTTCTATATTCCGGCTGGCTGGGTCAATAACCGTTTCTCTGTAAAATCCATTTTAATCACCAGTTTGAGTATTCGATTTATAAGTATGATGGTCATCATCTTCTTACAACCCGGTTTTAGTGTATTAGTGGTTATCGCTGGTATTTGGGGCCTAGTTGATGCGGCTTTCTGGCCATCGGTTGTTAATGGTGTGACGTTAATGTCAGGTGATAGAAACAAAGGGATGGCATTTGGCTTGTTAGAATCTGTGCGACGCGCGGCGGAAATGAGTATGAATGCAGCTATCGTTGGTATTATGGCACTGGTTGGTGGCTCTATTCTTGTATTCCAAGGCGCGATTGTTTTCTACACGCTACTTATTCTTCCTATGATTTTCTGTGTATGGAAATTTGTGCCAGATAACCACATGGAAATCAAACAAGGTGAAAGCAAAAACAAAGAAGCGTTAAAAGGTTTATTCCATGTATTGAAGATGCCAACGGTATGGTTAGCGGCTATTACGTCTCTAACGGTATATTGGATTTACATCACTTTAATTTACACGGTTCCTTATCTACAAGCGGTATTTGGATTATCAACAGCACAAGCGGCTATCTTCGGTATTATTAATACAGGTGCAATGGGCGTAGTTGCTGGTTTAGTTGCGGGTTCGATTGCTGATTTCGTATTTAAATCGTCGATAAAAATGATGTTCTTTGCACTAGGCTTAACAGCGGTTTGTTTAGGCGTCACTATTGCGTTGCCTAAGACTGAAGGCATGCTGATGATGAACATGGTGCTACTAATGTGCTTCTCATTCAGTATCTTCTTAGCAAAAGGAATTATCTTAGCGCCAGTAGCAGAAGCTGGAGTACCAAAAGATTACAGCGGCTCTGCAATGAGTGTGGGTTCGTTTGCGGCTTATGCTTCTGTGTTCTGGGCTTATGCATTGAATGGTTGGATTATCGATACTTACCCTGCGATTGAAGCCTATCAAATGATCTTTGGTATTGGTTTAACGGTAGCGGTACTTGGCATGGTATGTTCACTTATCTTGATTTCACTGAAAAAGAAAAACAGTGGTGGCGATGAAGGTGATAAGTTAATTGAATCAGAAGCTTAATTGTAAATAATTGCTTTGAGTAACCCCCTGCAGCCTATAGGTTACTGGGGGTTATTTTTTATTTATCAGTTTCAGGTATACCAGTAAAAGTGACCCGCTGAGCTTGATGTTTCTCTGCTTCATATTGAATTATTCGAAATGAATGTGTATCAATTTGAAACACACAATGAATGTGCTGATTTTCTAATAATCGGTTCTTACACAAATCTAAAAATGAAATTAATGAGCTACAAATTAATGTCATGACTTTTCTCGACCAAGCTTGAAGAACGATAACGAATCTCGCTGCGAAGCTGATAAGTGCGAAAGTTCAGTTGCGGCTTGTTGAGTTTGATTAATAGCAGCCACATTTTCATTGATAAGGTCAGATGTATTTACTACGTTTCGAGCTATTTCATCGGTAACTGAAGATTGCTCTGGTGCAGCAGTCGCAACTAATGTATTGATATCCGAAATAGCACCAACAGATTGGGTAATAATAGAAAAAGATTCTTGTACTGATTCAGACATTGAGACGGATTGGCTAATCAGTTCCATATTCAAGGTCATGTTTTGATATGCTTCTTTAGATTGTAATTGTAATTTAGAAATTAGTTCTTGGATGTTAATGGTTGATTGTTGTGTTTTCCCAGCATTCCCCTTTTCCACTCAGGCTAATATTCATTTTCATATCGTTCATTAAAGAACGATACTCATAGCTTGTATATTGACTTCCTCTATCAGAATGATGCAATAAACCAGTGGGTGGCTTTCTTTGCCAAAAGGCCATTTGAAGGGCTGAGTTACAAAGAAATGTTTTCATGCGGTTTGCAATCGACCAATCAACAATTCGTCGTGAATCTAATTCCATAACAACAGCAAGATAAATAAATCCTTGATGTGTATGGATATAGGTAATATCTGCTGTTCAACAAGTATTTATCTTATTAACTAATAACTTACGATCTAGCCTGTTTGGTTCAATCCTATAATTATGAACGCTATCAATAGTTACTTTAAATTTCTTAGGATACTTCGGCACAAGCCCTAATCTGCGCATCGTCATTCTGGCTTTGTATCGTCCAATAATGATCCCTTTTTTAGCTAATTCAGAAACAATTCGCCGACTACCCAATGTAATTTTATGTTCTTTAAAGGTTTCCTTTACAGAAACATTAAACTTAAATCTATTGATATCAATGACGTTTTTTGTTTTTGCTATGTATAAAAAGAACTCGTACCGACATTCATGACAGCGCAAAGTATTGTTATTGGCCAGTCTTCTTTATGCTGTTGAATAAATTGGTATTTTATTCGTTTTCCTTCACAAAGAAGATTGTGGCCTTTTTTATAATATCGAGCTCCATCAATAAGCGTGGATTGTCTTTTCTGAAGTGCTCTAATTCACTTCGTTCTGAAAGGTTTAATGTGACTGATTTAACTTCTTTTGAATCACTTGTTAGTGACTCTTGCCTAACCCAAGTTGTGATGGCGCTTAATGAAATATTCAAACTGTCAGCAGATTTATGTCTTGAATAACCTTGAACTGTAACTAATTTAACGCATCTTGTTTATACTCAAGAGTAAGCGTTCTACGTGTATTTCCTTATTCATATTCACCTCTAATGCCATAATAACTAAAACTTATAGAGGTGTCTGAAACTATTAGACCACTACACAGGATAGTGATTCAGTTAGTAAATATATTGATTTGATGAAACAAGAATCAATATTGAAATACTAGATATAAGAAAGGGCAATCCGTTAATGGTTACTCTTTTGGTTTTACGCTTCTGAGTGCAGCCTTAAGTGCATCATTACAACCGTAATCATTGAAGTCTTTAATAGATGAATTTAAATGAGCGTTGAAACGAGATAGACCATTTAAGGCTGATACTGAAATATGAATAGATTTACACACGAATAGATATCCTAAAAATTAGAGTTAATCTTACTTATGACGACAGTTTAATGTTACGTACATTTTATTAATCATTTGGCTCATTTCAGTACTACCACCTTTATCTGGATGATAGATAGAACTTAAGCGTTTATATTGTTTCTTTATCGCCTCTCTAGTCGCTGTGTTAGGGGTTAAGGCAAACCATGAATAAGCGTCAGTAATTGATACAAATGTTTCACCAGAACCGCCAGATTGCTTTAATTCGTTAATACGTGCATTAGCTTGTCTAATTATTTGGTTTGCTTTCTCAAGCTTTAGTGTTTTATCTGCAACACTATTACGTAATGTTGTATGCTGTCTTCTTAATTGAGTACGTTCTTTTTTCAGTGCTATAATTTCATCAGTAAGTGCATAATGATCAGCTGCAAAGTCCTCAGATGCTTGACGGTATGCGTTGCACATTTGATTTAACTCTGCATAATCATCAGGAGTTTTAACGTTCTTTAATTGATTTTTATAATCTTCAATGTCTTCCTGTAAATCTTCAATTTCCATATTTGCATCATCTAACTCTTCCTGTAAGTCTTCAGCAACTCCTTTCATTGCTGAGTACTGTACCTGTGCTTGGTTTGCTCTGCCTCTTTCAGAGTCATACATGACATTTAACTGCTCATAAGCACCAGTAAGGTCTAACATTTCAGAAGTTAGTTTTTTCATTGCCTTACTTGATACTTCTGTCTGTTCTTTTAACTGTTGTTCAAGAAAAGTATTTAAGCGGAGGACCATTGTAAGTTGGGATTCTTCATTTAACATTTTATGGAAATCTTAATAAGCACGAAAGTAAAAGGCTAGTGAAATCGTAATAATCATATTTAGATATTGTTATTTTACAATCGTGAATTTCTTAAGGTGTTGCATTAAACATACCTGTTCAGTTAGAAATGGTTGAGATTGACACTCTTTGTAACCTTCTTCAGTAACCTCTAATACATTCTTATTCATTAAGATTAAGTAAGCTTTAGTATGTGGTTTGATGATTAGCTCATACTGAGTATTACTAAAGAAACCATATGAAGTTGTATAAGTGTATGATCCAGATTTTAAAGGTAATTCCTTTACCTCTGTTTGTGAAACGTTAGCTATAATATTTCCATCAATATGTACATAATGATTAGGTGACAGGATTTGCAATGGTTCGTTTCTTACCAGAACAACAGAACCGTTCTCGTTAGTATCTTCTGATACTGGTAATGTTGTTATTGTTGGTGCAGCACAACCAGAAAGAGTAAGAGCAGCGATAAAAGTAGTAATTTTTTTCATTTTGGAATCTCAGATAGTTAGTTAAATTTTAAAAATTGACCAGTAGTGTTTTACTGTTTATATATTAATAATAAATGTTTCTGTTTTTTTCGATTAAATGCTTACCTCTTTTTTACATAACGCGGTATGAATATACTTTTGTCCCTATTGTGAATATCCCATGCTCAGGTTGAGAAAATTGAACTTGAGTCTTTAATTTATTTCATACAATTTCGCAAACATTGTACTCTCTAGCTTCTGCGTGGTTTATCTTGGTTACACCTTTCCTTTTACGTGAAGGCATTGGGAATACATCAGAGATAACTTTCTTATTTTTGGATTTAGGGTTGATTTGAATGGCGCAGAATATACGCCATTAATTGATTGTTTGCTTTAAATAAATGATGCTGAACTCAATAGGGCGATCATCTCAGCTAGAATGAATGGTTGCAGTAAACTAGACATCTCTAACTTAGCATTTCAAATGCTACCTTAATTACCTCGTTATCAGGTGCGATAGCTGATAGAACTTCATCGTTTACAATAACGCTACGGCACTTTGAATGCAGTCTACTGTATTAATCTTCATGTTTACTTTCTCATTCTTATTTCACTAAAGAAGAAAAATAGTGGCAATGATCAAGATGAGAAGTTAGTTGAATCAGAAGCTTAATAACTTAGAGTAAACTAATAACAGTTTAGTTTAACGTTAAATAAAAACCCCAGAGTGTGAAAGTACTCTGGGGTTTTGTTTGTTAGTTATTTATTTTTAGTGGCAAACGTAATGTAAGTAATTAAGCGTTTAATACAAACTCTTCAATCACTTTAGCTACGCCGTGGTCATTATTACTAACGGTAATATGGTTCGCAATCTCTTTGATATCATCAGTCGCGTTCGCCATTGCAACGCCAAGGCCAGCGTATTTGATCATATGCCAGTCATTGCCCGCATCGCCCATGCAAATAACTTCATCTGCAGTAATACCAAGATGATCCGCCAGTGCTTTTACGCCGACGCCTTTATTACTGTTAGGGTTTAAAAACTCCAAGAAGAAAGGTGCACTTTGTACAATAGTAAACTCTTTGTATAGTTCTGCTGGCAGTTGTTTGATGGCAGCTGAAAGTAGTTCTGGCTCATCAATCATCATCGCTTTCATGATTTGTTCGTCATCAGCTAGCTCTTCAAAATCAATAACTGTAATTGGCATACCTGTGATGCTAGATTCATGCTCGGTGTAATGATTTAATTGTGGGGTAATTAAGCCTTTTTCTTGAGAGAAAGCATGAACATGAACCCCAAGCTTTTTAGCCAGTTTAGCGATGGCTTTAGCATCTTCACCGGTAATAATCTGGCTGCGGATCACTTCTTCACTTTTTACTTTTTGAACCAGTGAGGCATTGTAGCTAAGAACATAGTCGTCCTCAGTAGTCATTCCTAATTCTTCAAGTTGTGACTTCATTCCGTTGATTGGGCGACCTGAAGCTAATACAACCACAACGCCTTTTTCACGAGCTGCAGCAATCGCTGCTTTGTTTTCTGCTGAGATTTGTTTATCTGAATTAAGCAGAGTGCCATCCATATCCAGTGCGATTAATTTATACATCATAGTTACCATTGGATTAAAAATACTATTAGCTAGCTTACCTGAATTTTATGAAAAAAATACTATATACTGTCGCTGATTTTTACTACTGATACAGGCTAATGAAGTTAAGTTCTCGATTAGATACCATAAAAAATAAAGTTACCGATCACTATGATCATATTTGGGATTGCTGTTGTGATCATGGCCAACTAGGTGTTGCTTTGCTGAGCTCACAACCTAAGAGTGTGATCCACTTTGTTGATGTCGTGGATGAGCTGATGGTTGATCTTGAAAGTCAGCTTCAAAAACACGCATCAGCAATTCAGTCTCAGTGGCAAGTGCATTGTATGGATGTAGCGAAACTACCGTTAATAAAAGGGAAAGAGAACCTGATTATTATTGCAGGCGTTGGTGGGGACTTGTTGATTGAGTTGGTGCATTCTATTCAGACACGTAATAGTGATATTGAGCTGGAGTTCATTCTTTGCCCGGTATTACATAACTATATGGTTAGATGTGAGTTGATAGAGATGGGTTTTGGTTTACTATCAGAAACATTAGTTAAAGAGAACAAACGCTTCTATGAAGTGCTGCATATTAGTAATCAAGCAGCAAAACCGATTACGTCTGTTGGAAGCGATATGTGGAATTTATCAGATAGTGATCATCAAGAGTATCTAAACAAGGCTATTTCACATTATCAACGAATGGAAGCGAATCCTAAATGTACGAGTAGGGTGAGTAAACTGTACATGAACTTGCAGTTAGATGTGGGTATTGAGCTATTTTAATTAAGTTAATGAAAAAAGACCTTAAATTGGTATTAACCTCTGAAGATATCAATAAAATGGATATTATTAAGGTATTAAATTATTACTTTAAGAAGACTGAAGCATTAGTTGAATAGTGTAGTGTATTAATCAGTAATGAATAAAGCTAACGCATTCGACGTTAGCTTTTTAATGCCTTATGAAGCGTAATTCATAATATACAATAGAGAGGTTGTAGATATTACAACCCACAAGCTAACACCAAAGATCAGCGGTTTTGCGCCCGCCGCTTTGATTTTTTCAATTGATATACCACAGCCGATAAAGAATAAGCACAGAACTAATAGCTTTTTCGATACATCAAAAATACCTTCATAAACTAGATTGAACTGCGGTAGATTATCACTAATGAAAATAGCTAAGCAGTAGAAAAGGATAAAGTAAGGGATCGTAATTTTTTTACTGTTGCTACGAAAAAGCAAAGCACTAATAAAGGCAACAGGAACAATCCATAATGCACGCGCTAATTTAAGCGTTGTTGCGGTTTTTAACGCTTCTTCACCGTATGCAGAAGCGGCACCAACCACGGATGAAGTATCGTGAATCGCAATAGCTGCCCAAGTACCAAAGGCGTGTTGGCTTAGCTCTAATGCATGGCCAATGACAGGGAAGATGAATAGCGCAATTGAGTTCAATACAAATACCGTAGCTAAAGCAAGACCTGTAGATTCTTCATCAGCATTAATCGCAGGAGCAACCGCAGCAATAGCGCTACCGCCACAAATAGCAGTACCCGATGCGATCAGATGGCCTGTCACTTTATCCAGTTTCATCAATCGTGCTAGTAACCAACCTAGAACGAGTGTGCCCACAATGGTTGATAAAATAATACCAATTCCATTTGAAGTTGCTTCTATTGCTTCATTCAGCTGAATACCAAACCCTAAACCAACAATAGAGTAAGCTAATAATTTTTTAGTGACTTTTCCCAATGCAAAAGTTGTGGGTACAAAACCAAAACTTGCTAGAGCAAACCCCATAACTAAAGCGGTTGGTGAACTAACCCAAGGGGTGAGTGTTAATAGCGCAGCAAGATAAAAAGGAAAGTAATGTTGTAAATGGGATTTATTAAAAGTCATGTTTATTATTCGTAGGCATAGATAAAGCAAAGATATCACTTTTATTCTGTTTAGTAAGTTCAATAATTCAATATATAAGGTTAAATAAACCTTAACAATAATAAGGGTTTTAAAAATGAGTAGTAACGCAGTGCAATAGACTGGTTTCATTAAAAAGAAAAGCAAACTTAAGAGATTTACACTCTTATAAATTCATTGTTAATCGGTATACTTTTTAAACAAAGAAAAATAGTAAAATGGCTAGGTAGCAGATCCCAAGGAGGGAGTATGGAAGAGACAAAAACAGCAGATGGAAATAGTGGCGTAGAAGAAACGGAAGAAAGTGGAAGCGTATTACAATGGGGACGCCTTTCTCGTTTTAACCATATTATCTGGACGGTATTGGTTGGAACTCTTCTAGCGCGAACTACGTATTTTATGGCATGGCCATTTCTTATTGTCATTTTATATCAAGATTTTAATGCCAGTGCAGTAACGGTAGGGGCTATTTTAGCAGGCTCGGCAGTGGTGGGTTCATTTACGGGACTATATTCAGGTTGGCTATCTGATAAATTTGGCCGTAAGTGGGTAATGGTTGTTGGCTGTATTATTGCTGCGTTTTCGTATTCAGGAATTGGTCTTGCGAGCTCTATTTTTCAGTTATTTGTTTTAGTCGGTATGTGCGGCTTAATGCGACCAATGATAGAAGCTCCTGCAAAGGCGGTAATTGGAGATAACCTAGACGATGACAAAGACAGAGAGCTCGCGCTTAATGTACGTTATTTCTTGATTAATGTAGGTGGAGCAATTGGTCCTTTAATTGGTATTACTTTAGGTTTGGCTCATCCTAAAATATTGTTCTTAGTCACAGGGATTACCTATTTGGCTTTTGGCCTCTTTTTGTTTATCTCTTTTGCTAAAAGTAAGAGTGAGACATTACTGTCTAAAAGTACAAGTGATGTAACGTCTTTTTTCTCAACAGTTCGGATCATAAGTAAAGACAAGCTATTTATTAAATTGATTGCCGCAAATTTAATTATGATGTTTGTCTATGGTCAATACGAATCATCTATCCCTCAAGTTATTGTACGTACCGATATTGTCGATGCTGCCAAGTTTATTAGTGGTTTGGTGTTAGTAAATACATTAACGATTGTGGTATTGCAGTTTCCGATGTTAAAGCTGCTTGAGAATGTACCATTATTTACACGTACTCGGATTGGTATGGTGATGATGGCCTTGGCACAAATTGCTTTCTTAATGGTGCCCATTGATTTTCCGGTTGGGTGGCTAATGGCATGCTTTATTTTAAGTGTGGGAGAGGTGATTGCTTTTCCTACGTTGAATGTGCAAATAGACCAATTAGCGCCTAAACATCTACGAGGTAGTTATTTTGGTGCCGCCGCGATTTACGGGCTAGGTTTTGCGCTTGCTCCTCTCGTTGGTGGGATCTTGATTCAACTTGGTGGTGCAACGCCTCTATTTATTGCATGTTTTGTTCTTTCTTTACTCATGATTGGTTTATATAAGTGGGCGGAGAAGGAAATACCAAGTAATTAGTTTGGTTTTGATTTAGTCGAAAGGTAGGTCACCACCGCGCTATGATCAGAGCCTGAAAATTGAGGTAATGCTTCACGTTTACAGATAGATAACGATGGTTCCTCAGAATTTCTTATCCAAAAATGGTCAATGGCGATCCGTGAAAAAGTGGGGATAGGAATGCCTTTGATTTCTCTTGGCCAACTCTGAACAGGGGCTGTTTGGTATTCTTTGTAAGCGTGTTTAAAGCGTTGTGTATTTGCCGATAAATTGAAATCACCAATAATTAAGGTATCAGCATAAGGGGAGTAATCTGCTAGGCGTTCTAAACTTCCGATGAGTGCATTTCTTTCATGCCAAAGCTGCTTGGTTCTTGGTGACGGTGGATGAGCGGTATATAAACTCACTGGGCGATGTTCACTGCTTTGCCATATACCGCTGATCATATAATGACCTGCTGGAGTATTTTGTGCTCTTAAATTCAATGGTTGTTTACTGATAACCATTTGTCCGCTTGGATAGCCTAACCCCGGCGTTCCTCCAAACTGGTATGGGTATTGATCTATTAATGCCATAAATTGATCACCATGCCACGGGGCTGTTTCTTGAAGTACCACAAGATCGATATCATTAACTTTTAAATAGTTAAGAAAAGGAGTGAGGTCAGGATTGGTGTAATACAAATTATATTGAACAACTACCAGAGGGTTGTGGCACTTTTGGTTTGAATAACTTGTTTGTGGAGATTGATAGAGCCAAGCAAAGAATAAGCTCAAAGCTAAGAGGGAATAAAAGTAATAGCGGCATAATAATAAAACAATAAAAAGAAAAGCATAACCAAAAGCGATAATACTTGGTATTCCAATGATGTTTTCTAGCCACCAAATAGTTGTTACATAAGAGAGTGAAACCCAGAGTAGAGTGGGAAGTATTAAGAACGCAATCCAAAGCCCTTTTATATGCATCTAATCTAGCCTCCATTTATTACCCAATGACTCAGACGGTTAACTTGTCTTAGTCATTTAGTATGGGTGATAAAATAGAGGTTTGCGTAAATTATTCATTAATAGTGTTTTAAAACATAGGGTAATGGACTGGTGAATAGCCTTGTTTCATCGCATCAACCATTTTTAACATTACAGGCAGGGCGTGTTTAAAGAACATTTCATAGCCTTCACATAATACATTGTGATCTTCACCGTTATTGGTTTTACTGACACGATTTTTTGGACATCCGCCATTACACAGTGGTTTAAAATCACAACGCTGGCATTTTTGACTTAGGGATTCGTACTTATCTTGTCCAAATTTAATTTGCTCATCAGATCTTACCATTTGTGCTAAAGATGCGTTGTCATGGTGAATGTTACCGATTTTAAAATCATCATAACCGTAATGATCGCAACTAAAGACGTCACCGTTGGACTCCATCATTAATTGTTGCCCACAAGTATCCGCATGATGGCACATTTGGCTTTGGTGACCCATTAAAATCATTAAGCAGTTTTCAAAAAATTGCACATAGGTTTTACTAATATCATTGGCTGCCCATTTATCAAATACATCACATAGGAATTGGCCCCATTGCTTACCTGATAGTGTCCAATCGTAATCAAAACGACGATCCATTTCATGGTCAATACAAGGTTGAAATTGCAAGTATGTGCTGCCATTGTCTTTTAAAAATTGATAAATAGCTTTGCCATGCTTGTAATTTTTATTATTGATAACCGTTAGAGTATTGAATTCTATATGGTGATCTTTTAAGTGTTGCATACCACGCATAGTTCGCTCAAAAGAAGAGTTCCCTGATTTGTCTATACGTGCAATGTCATTTATTAGCTGTGGCCCATCAATACTGATCCCGACCATAAAATGGTGCTTAGCAAAGAAAGAAGCCCAGCGGTCATTAATTAAAGTGCCATTAGTTTGAATTGTATTTTGAATCGGTGTTTTTGACACTTGTTGTTGCTGTAAGTTAATGGCTGATTGATAAAAATCTAACCCTCGCATCATTGGCTCTCCACCATGCCAAATAAAATCGATAACAGGAGTTTGTGGTGGCTGAGATTGTATGTGATTAGAGATCGTTTTATTTAAGGTATCTTCATCCATTCTCGGCTTTTTTTTATCTTCATTCTTTAAGTAATAGCAGTAGTGGCAATCTAGATTACACTTTGCACTTTCAGCTTTAATAAACAAACTGTAGGGAGTGGTTGCTTCAATAGTCGATGCAGACATGATTAGATTACCTTTCTGATGAGCCATAACTTATATCTATTAATTTAATGAATTATATAGATGTAGTCGAATTGTATTTTTTAATAAAGGCTATTCATTCTTTCAATTGTTCTTCTTTATTTAGAGTCGCTAGTCTGGAGTTATATTTATAAATAGAGGTTCTACTATAAAAAAGGTACTCATAGCAACGGTAATTACGAGCAGTTTATTAAGCAGTACAGCTGTATTCGCAGCACAATTAGCGCCAGTTAATCCTCAAGAAGAATTAGCTTATACCTTAGGGCTGCAAGCCTTTATTTATGGTGCTGGCCCATTAACCGTAGCACAAGTTAGAGCCGCGTCGACGAAAGTAGATACTCCAATGGACAATGGCGCAGCGCCATTAAACATGATGGGGAAGACTCTGGCTCTCGCAGGGCCTGAAGACAGAGTGGTTCCAACCGTTAATAATGATACCTTGTACTCTCAATCTCATATTAACTTGAATGACACAGGACCTTTGGTTATAGAGATCCCTCCAACCAATGATCGCTATTTTATTGTGCAATTATTAGATGATTATTCTGAAGCTGTGGGTAATTTAATAAAAGATAATGTCGGGCAAGATGGCGGAAAATTCTTACTGGTAAATAAAGGATGGAAAGGAATCGGAGGGGGAATTCCTGATGGTATTGATGGCATTATTGAATCGAGAACGCCTTTAGTTTGGTACATTCAGCGAACTGGTGTTTCAGGAAATAAAGACTTGTCGGCAGCACTTAATGTTCACGATGGATTTATTAATTATCCTTTATCTGAACTGGGACAAGAGCATAAACCGGTTAAGTTAACTCATGCAAAAACAGGCATATCACCAATGCCTAGCCCTAAAGGTTTGGCATGGTTTAGTTTAATTGATGAAGAATTGCGTAATAACCCTATTGCAGCAGACGCGCCAATTGTCGACCAATTTAAATACATTGGTATTGGGGGAGATAAACCATTTAATGCTGATAATTTAACTGAAGATCAGAAGAAAGGGTTATTACGAGCGTTAAATGCGGCACCACAAATCATTCAATACGCCAGTCGTGATTTAGGAACAAAAAATAACGGTTGGGCAATGATGTATGAAGGTGGGAAATATGGGAATGATTTCTTAAGCCGTGCGAGCATTAACTTTCGAGCGGCAGGCTTAAATACTAAAGAGCGAGCGTTATATCCAAACCGTTATACGGACTCAAAAGATCAACAGATGTCTGGTCAGTATAAATATCGTATGGTGATGCCAGCCGATGCACTGGCAAAAGCCTTTTGGTCTTTAACTATGTATGATGCGAAAAACCTATTTATGGTGCCGAACAGCATCGATCGCTACTCTATCTCAACCAATCGTAAAGAAGAGCTTATTTATAATAAAGATGGCACATTAACCGTCTGTATTCAAAACAGTAAACCTGTTGATTCAAGTTGTAACTGGTTACCTGCGCCAAAAGATGATTTTTATCTACACATGCGCTTATATGAGCCAACTCAGGCTGTGCTAGATAATACTTATGAGCTTCCTCAAGTTGTTAGGCAATAAGTTTTCATTTTAAATAAAGAATTTATTTGTTTGGCTAATGAAAAACAGCGAACCATAAGTTTATCTTCAGTGGATCTTAAGTTTGATATGTAACACTCGTCTCATTCTCTAAGAGCCTGAAGGTATGCTTGTGTTGTCCAATCTGATTTCAAAACTTAAAAACCAAAAAATAACCATGAACATGGTGTCACTGATTATTTTGGTGTCATTGTATTTTGCCGTGGTATTTAACTATCCGATTAATGAAAAAATTTACCAACTCTCCCAAGGTAATGGTCTTTTTCTGTTTCTAACACCAGCGATTCTTACCTGTGCTTTTATTATTATTTTCTCAATGATTGCTGTGCCGTACTTGTTCAAAGGTGTTGTGATTATTTTGACTCTCACCTCTTCGATGGCGTTTTATGCCGCGTTGCAATACAACACCATGTTTGATTATGCGATGATCGAGAATATCTTTGAAACCAACGTTGGTGAAGCTTCCTCTTATTTAAGCTCAGCTTCTATCGGTTACTTTATTGTCTTTGGTCTGCTTCCATCATTGTTTCTATTAAAAGTAAAAGTGATCCGCAATGCTTCATGGGGCAAAGAGCTATTTCATCGTGCTGCATTAATGAGTGTTGCGATTGTAGGGCTGTTGTTGATTTCTGTTTTCTATTTTAAAGACTATGCTTCGATTGGCCGCAATAACTCGTACTTAAATAAAATGATTAACCCTGCTGACGCTTTTAATACGGTTAAGTACATTAATAATGAATATCTCACCGCACCTTTGGACTACATCACAATCGGTGAAGATGCAGAGGTAATTCCAGCGAAAAACGGTAAGCCAACCTTAATGGTTGTGTTAGTAGGTGAAACGGCTCGTGCGCAAAATAGTGCTTATAATGGGTATGACAGAGAAACGAATCCATACACCAAAGATTTAGGTTTGATTGCCTTTCAAAATACGTCGTCGTGCGGAACAGCAACAGCCCATTCTTTACCATGTATGTTCTCTAATATGGTGCGTACTAATTACAATAGAGACCGTGCCAATAACCAAGATGACGTATTAGACGTGTTGACTCATGCGGGTGTGAAATCAGTATGGATTGATAATGATGGTGGTGATAAAGCGGTTGCTAAGAACATTGAAAAAGAGATGATTTCGGGTGATTCTTCTTCTGATTTATGTGACGGTTCAAGTTGTTATGATGAAGTATTATTGC
Source organism: Aliivibrio sp. S2TY2 (assembly GCF_028765525.1). NCBI lineage: Bacteria > Pseudomonadati > Pseudomonadota > Gammaproteobacteria > Vibrionales > Vibrionaceae > Aliivibrio > Aliivibrio sp. S2TY2. Next base: position 152,450 of record NZ_JARACS010000005.1, read on the forward strand.
AAGGTTTAGATGAGCGAATTCAAAATACGACGGGTGACCAGCTGTACGCACTGCATATGATTGGTAGCCATGGCCCAACGTATTGGAAGCGTTATCCTGAGAATATGGCAGTATTTACCCCTGCATGTAATCGTAGTGATATTGAAAATTGCAGTGATGAAGAGATCACTAATGTGTATGACAATACCTTAGTTTATACCGATTACGTAATTGCGCAGACGATTGCAAAGCTAAAAACGTATTCTGATAAATATAACGTAGTGATGCTATACATTTCAGATCACGGTGAATCGTTAGGTGAAAATGGGTTATACCTTCATGGTGCACCTTACATGATAGCGCCAAAAGAACAAACTCATGTACCTTTCTATATTTGGATGAGCGATGATTATGCGAACCAAAAAGGCATAAATAAAGCCAGTGTTATCAGTAAAGCAGCAGCGGGTGGTTTTTCCCATGATAATTTGTTTCATACGTTACTTGGCTTATATGGCGCGAAGACTAGCGCGAAAGACAATAGTTTAGACATTATGGCGAACTAGTTACTTTTTAGTTCATCGCATTAAGAAATGGGTTAATCATGAGAATGGTTAGCCCATTTTTGCTACTATCGTTATATAAAATAATAAAGTGGTACTGAAAAATGAAAATATTGCTAATAGAAGACTCTGAACATTTACGTCGTAGCTTAGTGGTGGGTCTGAGTAACCTTGGTTTTACTATTGATGAAACTGGAGACGGTTCAAAAGGGCTCTCGATGGCAATTACCAATGAGTATGACTTTATTATTCTGGATTTAATGCTTCCTAATGTTGATGGTATCACGCTATTAAAAAGCATTCGTAAAATGGGTAATGAGGTAAAAGTGATTATCTTATCGGCAAAATCGCAGCCAGAAGATCGTGTTGAAGGCTTAATGTCTGGCGCTGATGATTATCTGGTGAAACCATTTTCGTTTGATGAACTGCATGCTCGTATCTTAACCGTAGCTCGTCGAGGTGGAGTAAAGCATAATGACGACCACGTGGAAGTTGAAGGATTTACGCTTGATTTAGCAAAGAAAGAACTCGAATTCTCAGGTCAATTGATTGAACTAACAAAAAATGAGTACAAGATTGTCGAGTGTATGTTTCGTTCTCGCAATCAGGTAATGACGACAGAAAATATCAGTGATTATGTTATTGGTTCATTTGATTCAGTTTCGAAAAACACCATAGAATCACACTTATCCTCCATCCGAAAAAAAGCGAAAGCCGTTGGTGGCGAACTGCCAATAAAAAATAAACGAGGCTTTGGTTACTATGTGGAAAAACGCTCATGTACTCAATAAAAGATCGGTTGGTTAATGCGTTAACCGTGATCATCGGCATCATTTTATTGGTGGTCTTTTTATCTTTGGATTTTATTCTCGATGCTTGGGTTGATCAGCAGTTTGACGATGCATTAGTGGAAAAATCAAACTACTTTAAGTCTTTGGTTGAAGTGGAAAGTGATGGTATTGAGTTTGAATACCACAAAGGCTTTATGCCGCAATTTGAACGTAAAGAAGAGGCTCAATATTTTCAGATTTGGTTAGGTGAGAGCACTTTTGCAAAGTCGCAATCTCTTAGCTACTTTGATGATGTTGACCTTGATTATCAAGATGTCCCTACTCACGAGAGTCGTATCTTTGATATAAAACTTCCTGATGGCAGCATGGGTAAAGCTATTTCTTCTCGTTTTCAGCCACAGTTGTCATCTGATGTTGATCCTACAGACGTTACTTATATTGAAACCATGTACCTAACCTTGGCGATATCGAATCAACGAGTGAGTAATATTCTATTGATGGCAGATCTGTCTCTTATCTTTGTTTTTATTACCGTTATCTTTGGTATTCGAATGGTGGTGATAAAAGTGGTGGATAGAGAATTAGATTCATTGTATTTACTCAATAAAGAAATTTCAGAGCTTGATGAAAATGCACAAGGTATTCAATCTAACCCAAAAGAAAGCAAAGAGATTTCACCAATTAGAAAAGAGCTCAATCGATATATTGAGTTGAATATTCAAAATGTAGCTAATGAAAAACGTCTTTCTTCTGATATTGCTCATGAGTTAAAAACACCAATAGCAGAGCTCATTAGTTTAAGTGAAATGAACATTCGTTTTCCTGATGATATTCGCATTTCAGCGACATACAAAGAAGATGTGCTATCGATTTCGAATAATATGAAAACCATCGTCAATCAATTAATGGCATTAAGCCAAAGTGCATCAGGAAATTATGGGATTGAGAAGAAAGAGGTGGATGTTCGACTCTTGACTGAGGAGGTTTGTACAGAATTACAGTTTAAGCATCCAACGATGGGAGAGAGGGTCGCTTTCTCTTCATCATTAGCTTCACCGATGATTTATGTTGACCGTTTTAGCTTAGAAACCGTAGTTAAAAATTTATTGGATAATGCTCTTTTTTATAGTGTAGAAGAGTCCATTGTGTCTGCGAGCATTGAAAAAGAGGGGGATGGAAGTGTTGTGATTAAGATAAAAAATACATCTTCTAATCCATTAACTCATGATGATCTCAATAACATATTTAAACCGTTATATCAGGTAGATAAATCAAGAACACACACAGATAGGCATGGGTTGGGCTTAGCTATTGTAAAGAATATCGCTCAATTAAATGGTTATGATTTATCGGTTGATTATCAAGAGAGTAGAGAGATTACATTTACGGTTGTGATACCGCAGGGGTAATAAAAATGAGGAGCGAGAAGGCTCCTCTTTGTTTTTAATATTATTTATATCAATCCGTTACTATTTTACTGACGTATCTGACATTCCTATCCCACCTGATTTTTGGCGTGGTGGGAAGGCTTTTAAAGATTGCTTATATTCAACAATCGATTTTTGTAATGTAGGTACAATCCAAGAACGTTCTTTCATCCATAAGAACCAACCATTAGTATCCACACTACGCTCCCATGGATCGGCTTTGATATCTAAGATTATGCCCAAAGGCCATGCTTTTGCTGGTTCTGTCCATTCTGTTTTGGTTTTCAAGTGCACTTTCCAATCACCTACACGTACTGCATTTAAGTCCTGCTCGTTATAGTAGAAGAACTCATTACGTTTACTTGGTCCTTTTTTGGTTAGCATGTCCATTTGGTTATAACCATCTAGATGAACTTTATATTTGGTATCTCCAATTTTTTTGCCTTTAAGGAGGTCTTGTTTAACGGAAGTATCACCCGTAGCAGCTGCCATTAAGGTTGGAACCCAATCTTCTGAGGTCATAAAGCCGCTCGTGTACTCGCCTTCTGGAATATGTCCCGGCCAGCTGATCAGCATTGGAACTCGGAATGCGCCATCCCAAGTTGTGCCTTTTTGACCACGGAATGAGGCAGTACCTGCCATAGGCCAGTGATCAAGGTTAATGCCGTTATCTGCGGTAAACATGATGATGGTGTTATCGGTTTCACCAAGGGCATCTAATTTGTCTAAGACGACGCCAATTTGATCATCTAGCTCTTTCAGAGCATCGAAATATTCAGTATGACCACTTGCGCCTAAATATTCGTCTTTTACGTGTATTTGTTGGTGCATGCGTGATGGGTTAAACCACATAAAGAAAGGTTTATCAGGGGTGTTAGCTTCGTGTTTATCTAACCAATCGGTAGAGAATTGAACGAACTCATCATCAATGGTTTTCATTCTTTCAGACCCAAGCGGCCCTTTATCTTCGATACGCTGTTTGCCGATTTTACCCCAGCGAGGTTGCACTGTTTTATCGTTGTTCTCTGTTGCGAAACTATGAAGCATATTTCGAGGGCGTCCAACAAAATCAGGATCTTTAGGGAAGTTCGGTTGCTCTGGCATTTCCATTACATTTAGATGATATAAAAAGCCATAAAACTCATCAAAGCCATGCACTGTTGGTAAGAACTTGTTACGGTCTCCTAAGTGACTTTTCCCCACATGAATGGTGTCGTAGCCTTTTGCTTTTAACATATCTGCAAGCGTTGGATCTTCTTTTTGTAAGCCAATATTAGAACCCGGTTGGCCAACCGTTGTTAGGCCTGTTCTAAATGGGTATTGGCCTGTAATAAAAGCACTTCGTCCGGCTGTAGAGCTTCCTTGGGCGTAGTAATCACTTACCATCATGCCACGTTTGGCAATACGATCGATGTTAGGAGTTTCAATTGCTCCTAGGCCGCGATGATAAGCAGAGATATCCATTGGGCTAACATCATCAATCATGATGGTAAGGATATTCGGTTGAGTTTGAGCTGCGTGTGCACTAAACGAGGTGATAGCTAATGCTAAGGCAGTTTTTGCGATGGTTTTTGTTTTCATTTCAAAATACCTATGAATAAAAATAGAGTTTTCGATCTTAATTTGATGTTTTATTTGATTGGGTTAATCGCTGGTACCGTCCATTTCATATCTAAGATCTCTTGAGATGGAATATATAAACGAGTAATGGCATAGAAATTCCCTTCTGACGTTGGCAACCAATTGGCAAGTTGTGTGCTATTACTAGGCTTATCGTGAGAAAGTATTAAATCAAACGATCCATCTTTATTTTTCTTGATAGGAGTTTGGTCGTTAACATTAAAACGGTGGATATCAATGACAAAATAACGATTATCGACTTCTGGGGTAGATAAAATCATTGGTTCTTTAGATACATCAACAATCGCACTTGAATATAAAGTATCGCGGTTAGCCGTTGGCATATCCGTATATTGGCGTGTTACTTGTTCCATACGAACTAATGTCGACCCCCATAGATAAGCATTCGTTGCTAATAAATACGTTTCTTGGTCTAGCCAAGTTGAGGCTTGGTTTTGTTGAATTTGTGCCGAGGGAGTTAGCGAAGAAGTGTTGAGTTCCTGAGCGTTTATACCTTAAAGAACTGATTAAGACGCTAGCTACAATAGCCGCAGTGATTTGTTTTTTAAACATAAGTAACTCCTCTCAAATTGATTGAGTTATCTTATGCTTTTCGATTAAAAATTGTGCCTATACTCCCTATTAGTATTTTTAATAGAGAGTATCTTTAGATTGAAAAAAATGAATAATTAATATTGAGAGAAAAAGCGTTTTGTTTCAGTTAAAAGCCATTCAGTTAGGGGCTGTTTTCGGTTAGTTTGATGGCTAAAAAAGGCAATTTTACGTTGATATCCTTTAGGAACAAGTGAGTCAGGAATAGATAAAAAACGAAATTGATCACCAATAGATTCTTCTAAAGAGCGCGGCATAATACCAATGTATTTACTCTCAGCAATCAAGGTTGTCATTAACGCAATATCACTGGTTCTTAAGTTAATATTTTTCTTTAACTTAAAATTGCGGATCAGTTGTTCGGCTTTAGATGGGCCAGTGACTCCTGGGATCAAACAAATAGCGATAGGATGGGGAAGGATGTTTTCAATCGTAATTTCATTGAGTGAGTGTTTATCATCTACCACAAACGCAAATTCATCGGCTCCGACTTCTTGCTCCATCAGTGTTTTATTGGTTTCCATTGGTAAATAGGTAATACCAAAGTTTTGGTGAGGATTCATCTCTAATTTTTGTGGTGTATTGATGTCCCAATGAGAACACTGAACGGTGAGATCTGGCGCTAATAACGTCAGTTTTTTTATTAACTGAGCACCAAGTGTTGATATTAATGGAGGAGATATCAATAAATGCAATTCCCCATTAAGTTGAGAGATATCCCACTCAGTATTATCACTGTATAGCTTATCAAGCTGAGTTAGCAGGTCAGGCAATGTAGACAAAATATCTAAGCATTTGATAGTAGGAACTAAGTTGTTTTTGTCGCGGATAAATAAAGGATCATCAAATTGGTCACGCAGTTTTTTGAGCATAATACTGATGGTTGGTTGACTCAAATTCATTCTTTTTGCCGCTAACACGGTTTGTCTTTCTTCATTGAGAATGATAAGTAACCTAAGTAAATTAAGATCTTTATTATGCATTTATGCTCATCTTTATATTGATATTTTTGATTATTAAATATAACCACAAAGCTCTGAATAATCATAATTTATACACTATAATCGGGACGAACATAATAAAAATACTCTTTAATGGATAAAGGAAAAACAGATGAAAAAGTGGTTGTTATTGCTCAATAGCCTAATACTTTCTTTTAGCGTTCATGCTGCAGATACATGGAAAGAGATAGAACAAAAAGCCAAAGGGCAAACTGTGTATTTCCACGCTTGGGGGGGAAGCCAAGAAATAAACAATTACTTGCGTTGGGCAGATAAAGAGCTACAGCGTACTTATGGTGTCACGCTAAAACATGTAAAAGTGGGGGATATTGCAGAAAGTACGTCACGTTTATTAGCTGAAAAAACTGCAGGGAAAAACGACGGTGGCAGTGTTGATATGGTATGGATTAATGGTGAAAACTTTAAGTCCATGAAGAACAATCAACTGCTGTTTGGTCCATTTGTCAATCAGCTACCAAGCTGGGAGTTTGTAAATAAAACCTTGCCAGTCGATAGTGATTTCTCTGAACCTACATTAGGTCTAGAAGCGCCGTGGGGTGTGGGTCAGCTTGTATTTATTCATGATAAGCAAACGCTAAGTAATCCGCCACAATCTTTTGCTGAGCTACTAAGTTACAGCAAGGCCTTTCCAAATCGAATTACCTACCCTAAGCCGCCAGAGTTTCATGGAACTAGTTTCTTAAAAGCGTTGTTAATTGAGCTGACCAATAACAATCCTCAGTTAATGGAGCCGGTAGAGCAAGCAAATTTTGCTGAAATAACTAAGCCATTATGGATTTATTTAGATGAACTACATCAAACTGCATGGCGTAAAGGAAAGCAGTTTCCATCTGGTACAGCACAATCACTGCAGCTATTAGATGACGGTCAAATTGATCTTGCGGTTACGTTTAACCCAAATGAAGTCTTTTCTGCACAAGCAAGTGGCAAGCTAGTCGGCACCACAGAAGCTTATGCCATGGAAGCCGGTGCGTTATCAAATATTCATTTCTTAGCTATTCCTTGGAATGCATCAGCAAAAGAGGGCGCTCAAGTCGCAATTAACTTTTTACTGAGTCCTGAAGCACAGTCTCGCAAAGGGGATTTAAGTGTCTGGGGTGACCCATCTGTGCTGTCGTCACAGTATTTAACGGGCTCTGCGAAGAATACGAAACTATTCAAATCTTTAGCAGAACCACATCCAAGTTGGCAGATAGCGTTAGAGAAAGAGTGGCTAGTTCGCTACGGAAAGTAAAGACCATATAAATCACTATGAAATGCTCGTTTTGAATCTATATGGTTTAGTTCGAGCATTTTTTGTTTTTATCGTAAGCAATAAATTTTAGAAAGACTCCTTCGTTAATTTTATTATTATTGTTGTATATATTGCTGGGTTCAATGAAATTAATACCTTAGAGGCCCTTATTTTTCGTCATTTCTTTTTCTTCTTTTCTTAAATCACTCTTCTGGTCGAACCTGTTCGTTTGCTTGTTTTATGCTCTAGATCTTCTTTTTGATATTCTAACACGCATTTTTTGTGCTCGAACGCTCTTTTTGTGTTTTCTGGTGTTTAAATTATTAATAAAAGGAGTACATTTCTCGCTGCTTAACGTGAATGCTGTATACCTACTTTAATAATAATTGGGCCGTTTATCTCGAGTATATAGATCTGTATATATGTTTGATGAAATGAGTTCATAACGAAACAAAGGAATGAATAATGGCGAATAATAAACAACATACATTACTTGGACAATGCATCGCAGAATTTATCGGTGCCGGTTTATTGATCTTTTTTGGTGTCGGCTGTGTTGCGGCTTTAGTATTAACTGGTGCAGAGTTTGGCCAGTGGGAAGTTAGTATTATATGGGGCATAGGTGTTGCGATTGCTATCTATTGTACTGCGGGTGTTTCTGGTGCTCATCTAAACCCTGCTGTGACGATTGCTCTTGCGGCGTTTCATGGGTTTGATAAAGCAAAAATAATTCCTTATATCATTGCTCAAGTATTAGGGGCTTTCTGCTCGGCGGCATTGGTCTATGCGTTATACAGTAACTTATTTTCTGATTATGAAATTGCAAATGGTTTCTTACGTAGCAGTAAAGAAGCATTATCTACAGCCGGTATCTTTTCAACTTACCCACATCCCTCTTTATCGATGCTAGGCGCATTTGCGGTTGAATTTGTTATTACTGCGGTTCTTATGTTTGGGATCCTAGCCCTAGGTGATGAGCACAATGGAGCAGCTCGCGGTGCAATGAACCCACTTCTTATTGGTTTATTAATTGCTGTTATTGGTGGCTCTCTTGGCCCTCTGACTGGCTTTGCAATGAACCCCGCTCGTGATTTTGGTCCTAAACTGTTTGCTTATTTAGCAGGCTGGGATTATGCATTAACGGGTGCAAAAGAAATTCCTTACTTTATCGTTCCAATTTTAGCACCAATTGCTGGCGCATGTTTCGGTGGTTGGGCTTACCCAAAAATGATTGGTGCTTATCTACCAAAAGCAGGTCATGGTTGTACGATTCCAAACCAGTGTGATGTGGAAGAAGACACCAAAACTGCTGAAGTTTAATAAAATAGTTAACTAACAAATATAGCCCTACGAGCTAATACATTACAACTAATACATAAAAGGATTCCATCATGACTGAGCAAAAATACATTGTTGCACTTGACCAAGGAACTACCAGCTCTCGTGCCGTCATTCTTGACCACAATGCGAATATTGTCAGTGTTTCTCAGCGTGAATTTACTCAGATTTATCCTCAAGCAGGCTGGGTAGAGCATGACCCACTAGAGATCTACGCAACGCAAAGTTCGACTCTAGTTGAAACCTTAGCAAAAACAGGCATTCGAAGTGATCAAATTGCGGGTATTGGTATTACTAACCAACGTGAAACGACGATTGTTTGGAACAAAGAAACAGGTAAGCCAGTTTATAACGCCATTGTTTGGCAATGTCGTCGTACTGCTGACACCTGTGAAAAGTTAAAAGAAGCAGGTTTAGAAGAGTATATTCGTGAAAATACAGGTTTAGTTGTTGACCCATATTTCTCAGGTACAAAAATTAAGTGGATTCTTGATAATGTAGAAGGCGCTCGTAAAGACGCTGAAGCAGGTAAATTATTGTTTGGTACCGTTGATACTTGGCTTGTGTGGAAGATGACACAGGGGCGTGTTCATGTTACAGATTACACCAATGCATCACGTACCATGGTGTTTAATATCAATACGCTTCAGTGGGATGAAAAACTGCTGAAAGAGTTAGATATTCCACTGTCAATGATGCCAGAAGTGAAATCATCATCAGAAGTATATGGTGAAACAAACATTGGTGGTAAAGGCGGTACACGTATTCCGATTGCTGGTATTGCAGGAGACCAACAAGCCGCACTTTATGGTCAAATGTGTGTGGAGCAAGGCCAAGCGAAAAATACCTACGGCACAGGTTGCTTCTTGCTAATGAATACAGGCAAAGAGAAAGTAACGTCTCGCAATGGTCTATTAACAACACTAGCATGTGGCCCACGCGGTGAAGCCTCTTACGCACTTGAAGGTGCGGTATTTATGGGCGGAGCATCAATTCAATGGTTGCGTGATGAAATGAAACTGCTGGCAGACGCAAAAGATTCAGAATACTTTGCCACTAAAGTGGATTCATCAAATGGTGTTTATGTTGTTCCTGCCTTTACCGGGCTTGGAGCACCATATTGGGATGCGTATGCGCGTGGTACGATTGTTGGCCTAACACGCGGTTGTGGTTCAAACCATATTATTCGTGCAACATTAGAGAGTATTGCTTATCAAACTCGTGATGTAATTGATGCGATGCAAGCGGATTCAGGGATCAAATTATCAGCACTTCGTGTCGATGGTGGTGCGGTTGCCAATAACTTCTTAATGCAGTTCCAATCAGATGTATTAGATGTTGCAGTTCACCGTCCACAAGTTACAGAAGTAACGGCGTTAGGGGCTGCTTATCTTGCTGGCTTAGCGGTTGGTTTCTGGGGTAGTCTTGATGAGTTGGCAGATAAAGCCATCATTGATCGCTCTTTTGAACCTCATCATGATGAAGAGAAGCGTAACCAACGTTATCGTGGTTGGAAACGCGCAGTAAAATGTGCGCAAGCATGGGCAGAGTTACATGATGAAGAGTAATTAACTTAATCTGATTGTTAATCAAACAAAAGGAGCGCATTTAGTGTGCTCCTTTTTCTTTTCCGAACTTTGTTTGATATATATCACGCATATTTACATCAAAAACTACCACTATTTATTCCTTCTTTAGTACACTAATTCGAGTTAAAAATATAAGTCATTGATTGATCGAAATTAGGGGGGTAATTCGTGAAGCAATTATCAAGACATCAAGAAATAGTAAACCTTGTACAACAACATGGATATGTCAGTACTGAGGATTTAGTCGAACAGTTTAAAGTAAGTCCGCAAACCATTCGTCGTGATTTAAATGAATTGGCTGACGAGAACAAAATTCGCCGTCATCATGGCGGAGCTACCATTCCATTAAGCTCGGTAAATACGGCATATACAACGCGTAAAGTGATGCAGTTAAACGAGAAAGATACGATTGCAGAAGCACTTGCGAAGCATATTCCAGATGGTGCAACCTTGTTTATTGATATTGGCACAACGCCAGAATCAGTAGCAAAAGCATTGGTAAAAAATCATAAAGATTTACGAGTAGTAACCAATAACATCAATGTCGCTATGATCTTAATGGCAAATCCTGATTTTAAAGTGATCCTTGCTGGCGGTGAAGTTCGTAACCGTGATGGTGGGATCGTAGGTGAAGCTACGTTAGATTTCATTAAACAGTTCCGTTTAGATTTCGGTATCTTGGGGATCAGTGGTATTGATTACGATGGCTCGCTATTAGATTTTGATTATCATGAAGTTCGAGTAAAAAAAGCCATTATTGAAAATAGCCGCAGCGTATACCTTGCGGTTGACCATACAAAATTTGGTCGTAATGCAATGGTGAATTTAGGCAGTATTACTGAGTTGCAAATGATCATTACGGATCAAGAGCCACCAGAAGAGATCGTGGCAATTCTAAAAGATAATGAAATTCCTTATGAAGTAATTTCTAAGTAGCTCTCATTTTTGTAAATATAGAATCCCTGTTTTTGAAATATACCAACTAAGCTAAATATTTGGCTATTCTTACTTGCTAAAATGACTTATAGCTGCGTTATAAATTTTGTAATTAGAACCACTAGTTAACAGCAATTTATGCCTTGCTATTAGTCATTTTCTCTTCGTAATTCTCTAACCAACTACTTATCTGGCTGGTATTAGATCAGGGATTTTTTGTATCTGTATCACAGTAAATGTTCGGAATCGAAAATAAAAAGTGACTCAAAACGAAAGTTAAGTTATCGTGTTTTTATCGTAATTAATGTTCGTTCGCTCATTTGAGTCTTTAAGGTCACTACTATGAATAATGAAAACCAAACACACACAACCTGCGCTGTTTTAGATTTAATTGTAGTTGGTGGTGGTATTAACGGGGCTGGCGTTGCTGCTGATGCTGCTGGTCGAGGATTAACCGTTAGTCTATACGAAGCGTCTGATTTTGCTTCAGCAACCTCTTCAGCAAGCTCAAAGTTAATTCACGGTGGCTTACGTTATTTAGAACATTATGAGTTTCGTTTAGTGTCTGAAGCGCTTGCCGAGCGTGAAGTGTTATTAGCTAAAGCCCCACATATTGCCAAACCAATGCGTTTTCGTTTACCTCACCGCCCATTTTTACGTCCTGCATGGATGATCCGTGCTGGTCTTTTCCTATACGATAATTTAGGTAAACGAACTACACTTCCTGCAAGCCATTCAGTTAACTTAGCGAGCTCTGGCTTACTAAAACCTGAAATGATCAAAGGTTTTGAATATTCAGATTGTTGGGTTGATGATGCGCGTTTAGTGATCCTAAATGCAATGGCTGCAGAAAAAAATGGTGCAGAAGTTAAAAACTACTGCCGAGTTGAGAAAGCCGATCGTATTGATGATATTTGGCATGTCACTATTTTTGATGAGCAAACAAACACACGTTTTGAGCGAAAGGCCAAAGCACTGGTTAATGCTGCGGGTCCATGGGTTAAACAGTTTTTTGATGACAGTTTAGAAGATGAATCCCCTCGTAATATTCGTTTGGTTAAAGGCTCGCATATTGTGGTGCCTAGAATACATAATGAAGAGCAGGCTTATATTCTACAAAATAAAGATAACCGAATTGTATTTGTTATTCCTTACATGGAAGATTTTTCAATCATAGGTACAACGGACGTTGAATATAAAGGCGATCCGAGAAAAGTCGCGATCTCAGAAGATGAAGTAAATTACTTAATTGATGTTGTAAATCAGCACTTTGTTGATCAAATAAAACGCGATGATGTCGTTTGGACTTACAGCGGTGTGCGTCCATTGTGTGATGATGAGTCTGATTCACCTCAAGCGATCACTCGTGATTATACTCTGGAGTTAGAGCAAGAATTAGATCAAGCACCATTGTTATCTATTTTTGGTGGGAAGCTTACGACGTATAGAAAGTTGGGTGAAACAGCTATGAAAATGCTAAACCCATACTTTTCTAAAATGGGAAAACCATGGACAAGAAATGTGGCGTTACCGGGCGGTGATTTTGATTACCCTCGTTCGCAATTAGTAAGTAATATTTGCAGCCAATACTCATGGTTATCAGAGAAAACAGCCACTCGTTATGTAAATCAATTTGGAACACTGGTTTGGACGTTATTAGAAAATGTAACTTCAGAAGCAGATATGGGCCGAGTATTTTCTGAAGGTGTGTACCAAGCAGAAATCGACTACTTAATGAAGCATGAGTTTTCTCAAAAAGCTGAAGATGTATTGTGGCGCCGAACCAAGTTAGGGTTGTATTTAACTCAAGACCAGCAAGATGCAGTAGCTCAATACATGAATGAGAAATTAGGAAAAAAGAAGGGAACTAAACTTGCGCAAGTGAGTTAATGTTAAATTTAAATCTTTTGATTAAGCCTGAAGTATGTTTCAGGCTTTTTTGATTTTATAGAAATACTTGGATTTATCATCTATAAGAGTACTATCTTAAGGTCATATTAATGGGATCGTAAAATGAAAATTAAACTTCTTTCAGTGCTTATTGCGTCTTGTGTCGCGTATTCAGCGAGTGCCTGTACGGGTATTTCTCTTTCAACGGTTAATCATGATTACATTCAGGCTCGAACGATTGAGTGGGGTCAAAATGATCTGAACAGTAAATTAATTGTATCTCCTCGTGATTATTCATACGTATCTACCATGCCAGATCAAAAGCAGGGATTAACGTGGGATTCTAAGTATGGATTTGTTGGTATCTCGGTCAGCGATGATCGTTTTATTGCTGATGGTATTAATGAGGAAGGATTAACGGCAGGTCTATTTTATTTTAAAAATTATGGGTCGTTAGAGAAATACAACCCAAATGATACTAAGACAACGATTACTGATATGGACTTTAACCGTTGGATGTTATCGCAGTTTAAAACAGTAGCTGAAGTCGAACAAGCGATTAAGCACATAAAGATAGTACCAGTTTATATTGATGCTAAAGGAGTGCCATCACCAACAGCACACTGGCGCGTAGCTGATAAGCAAGGTAATAACATTGTTATTGAAATCATGAATAATGGTGAAGTTAATATCCATAAAAATGTGGCTAAAGTGCTGACAAATGCTCCAGATTACCAATGGCAGGTAACTAATTTAAATAATTATATTCATTTAACTCCAGGAGTAAGTCCGGGACAAAAGATCAACGATGTAGATGCTTTCTCTTTTGGTGTTGGTTCTAGCTTTTTAGGGTTGCCGGGTGATATTACGCCACCGTCAAGATTTGTGCGTGCTGCCTTTTATGTAAATTCAACGCCTGTAATGAAGGAAGGATCCGATGCGGTATCTCAGGCATTCCATATCTTAAATAATTTTGATATTCCGATTGGAAGCGAATTTAATGATAAAGCACATATTCCTGATTTACCAAGTGCGACGCAATGGACTTCTGTCGTAGACCAAACAAATGGATTATTCTTTTATAAAACCATGCGTGATAGTACGATAAAAAAAGTGGATTTAAATAAGATCAATTTTACTGGAAAAGTAGAAGAAAAACGGTTGTTAGATTCAGGAACATTCCATGTTCAAGATGTGACTCCAGATATATAGATAACTCTTTAATCAAGCCTCACTATGAGGCTTGATTATTAATGATTTTTTTACGTTTTCTTTTATTAATGTACATCTTTTTATCAGCACTATCTAAGGCAAGCTGGATATCCATGTCTAATGGAGTTACCCCAAAAGAATAAGATAAAAAGATCTCTCTCTGTTGAAAATGATGTTCAAGATTGGTTCGGATCATTCTCATCTTAGTTTGAATATCTTGAATTGAATGAGAGTCAAAACAAAGCACAAACTCATCCCCACCAAAACGAATAAGAAGATCTTCTTTTCTTAAGTTTTGATTGATTAATCGTGCAGCTTCCTTAAGTTGTTGATCTCCAAATTGATGTCCATATTGATCATTAATATTCTTAAACCCATCTAAATCAATAAATACCATGGTGTTATAGGCGTTTACATCAATATGATTAAGTTTAGCTTTAGTAAAGCATCCTGTTAATGGGTCAATCGGCGATTGTACATCTTGGTTATCTTCATAAACAAATATCATGACAAAGGTTTTATCAAAATACTTTATTTTTTGGCGATAAGTATGGAAATGCGTTGTTGTTGAATCGACCTCTACCGTCTCATTCGACATTAATATATCGGACTCATTATTGAGTAACTGTTGATCAAGTTGCAGACAAGTTTGATAGTCTGGGAATCGTTCTAATACTTTAGATACAGGCATTCCAACTAAATCACAACCAAGGTAGTCAGTGTGTTTTTTATTATTGTATATTGCTACACCGTGCTCATCTCTTAGAATAAAAAGACAATTACAGTGTTTCATTAGATTGGTTGTAAATAGAATCGAAGGACTTTTTATGCCATCGAGTAATTCTTGGTATTTTGTATTAAGTGCCTGCAAGTTGAAATTGTTGTAGTCAATACCTAATAAATTAAATGGGTCCTGTGGTTTTAGGGCTTCTAACGCTTGATTTAACTGGGTATTGTCTTTTGCTACATTGATATTATAAATGAAGCGATCAATTGGTGGCATTGAGTCATTTAATTGATTATCAATAGTAGGACCATGTGATTTAAGTTTTTGATCTAACTCAGAAAGCGAGATAGGGTAAGACAGGTAATACCCTTGAGATATTACTGACCCTAAAGATTGAATCAAATTTAATTGATTAACGTTTTCAATTCCCTTAATCACGACGTTATTACCTAAAAATTTATTTAACTTTTGGTACAACGAGCGTAAGAAACAAAATGATAAGTAGTCATCTTCAATTGGGCTAATTAAAGAGCGGTCGATCTTTATATAGTCAAAGTTAAGGCTTAATAATGGATCTGAATTTTTGCATTCTGTGCCGTAGTCATCAAGCGTAAAAAACAGGTTGAGTTTTTTTAGCCGCTGCATATTTGAACGTATTTTTTCAAGATTCACGTTTTGATGCTTAAAGTTTAACTCAAACGAGAAGCCTTTATGATGTTTGAATACGGATTCACAATATTCAATAAAAGATTCAGACTCTAAACTGCTGACTGATATGTTGATTGAGATATGAACATTATCTTGATTATTTAGACTCAATTTATCGGAAATAATATGAGAAATTACTGCTTTATCAAACTCTTCTTTATTATTAATCGTTGAAATAAAGTCTAGAGGTAAGTCGTCAGAGCCCTTAACTCTTATTAATGCTTCATAAGAAACAATGGAGCCTTCGAAGAAATTTGGTTGATAAATGAAGTAGGTATTCTCAAGCATTATTATAATTATATTCCAGATTAAATTTGTGGCTAATCTATCACGCTTAGCTGTTTAGTTACTATGTTAATAGGTGTTTAAATTGTGATCTAAGTCACATTTATAAAATGAATGTATTTGCATTAATTATATGGAATTCTGGTGTTGTTTTTAAGGGTTTGTTTGGTGCTGGATATATCTAATACAACAGCCTGATCACTTATGAGGCAGGCTGTTGAGGTTAATTTACACCAATGCTTCACACAATAACGAAATAGGATGAATAGTCGTCACATTGGTATTCTCTTCAATTTGCCATTTACACGTTTCACAATCGGTAATTGCATAATCTGGTTTTGCCGCCTTTATTTGGTCAAAGATATTTTTACCAATAGCGATAGAGGTATCGTAATTCTCTGTTTTAAAACCGTAAGTTCCAGCTAAACCACAGCATTCACTGTCTAGTACTTGCACTTCCAAACCGGGGATAGCACGCAGCAATTCGATAGTGTAGATATTGCCACCACTGCGCTCTAAATGACAAGGCGTATGGTAGACAATCTTCTTATTTAAGGGTTTCATTTTAGGCCCACGACCATTCATTATTTCTTTTAGTATGAAGCGTGTAACGTATTCTATTTTTTTCGCTACTTTGCTGTTATCGACATCTAATACGTGTGGATACTCTTGTTGTAAGGTGAATGAACAGGTAGAAGAGGTCGATAGAATCGGCACATCTCTACGTTCAATCGCAGCTTCTAAATTAGCCACATTAAACTCGGCGTTTTTCTGTGCTTTTTTATGGAAGCCATTAGCAATAAGAGGGACACCACAACATTTCTCTTTATCTAATAATTGTACGCCAATGTGCATGTTATTCATGACGCGGATAAAGTCTTTCCCTAGTTGCGGGTGGTTATAGTTTACAAAGCATCCGTGAAAATAGTGGACTTGTTGCTGGTAAATCGATTGATCAGACACTTCTTTTTTATACCAACGGCGGAACGTTCCGTGAGAATACTTAGGCAGTGATTTATGGTCATGAACACCAATGGTTTTGTGCATTACTTTTTTTACTAAGGGTACACTCGTGACAGCGTTTACAATAGGGGCAACAGGCGTTGCTACCGAGCCAAATAGATCGGTATGACTTAATACGAAGTCACGGATCCCCTTCATGTTATAAGCTGGTTTTCCGTGTTTACCACGCGCAACTGCAATCATGTCACCAATTTTAACCCCTGACGGACAAGCGGTTTCACAGCGCTTGCAGTTGGTGCATAGCTTTAAGGTTTCGTCATAATATTCTGGGCTTTTAAAGCGTAAACGCTCGCCATCTGGGCCGCATTGTTTTGGCCCAGGATAATCAGGGTTCTCTTTAGCAACAGGACAATACACGGTACATACGGTGCATTTTAAACACTGATCAAAACTCGTATTTGCTGGTGCTCTGAAGATTAAGTTATCTTTTGCAAAACGATCTTTTAATAGATTTGAATTAAATAGTGGGCTGCTCATAATGCGACCTCTTGTTGTTCTGTTTTATTATGGGATAAACATTCAGGTTTTATCTGCTTGATTATTGATTCTGCAGCATGAAACCCAGAGCTAATTGCAACACCACTGCCGCTGCCTTCTAATACAGGGTTATAACCCGATAAGATCGCTCCGGCGCAATACAGATTATCAATAATATGACCTGATTTTATTGCTTGTAGTTGTGAGGTTGTTGTTACGCCCATGCTTAAAAATGGGTGAGATTGAGGGCTAAAGAAGCTTGGATTATACCAACCCGTTCGAGTGTTACTTTGATTAAGATCTAAACCAAAAATAGGTTCTTCCATTGAACTTGCACTTGCTTTTAAACCTTGGCTAAAGAAGCTGCCGGTTGCTAGTACAAACTGCTTTGCTTGCAGTGGGAAGTCACCATGATTTTTAGTGAATATACGGTTTAATCTGTAGTGCGAATGCTCAGGATCTTCTCTATCAACATATGAAAACTCACCTTGAATAACGTGGTCCCCATTGAGTAGGGTTCCACCTTGTTCAATGAAAGCGTGTTTCATGGTTTCTTCTAATCGAATACCCAATAATGATGGTGGCATAGTTGGAACTTCACATAAGGTCAATTGAGTTAACGCTTCAATCTCCTTTAAAAGCCCCAAACCTTTGCCATTACCAAAAATAGCCGGGATTACGACAAGATCGCCGGGATTCGCGTGTTGCTGCAGTGCATGTGCAAATTCTTGTAGGTTCGCTCGTTTTGCTAATAATCGAGAAAGATCAATAGAGCGTAATTCACAGTGATTGCGTTGAATATCATTAAAAGCAGACAAAGATACGGTTGCTGTTGAAATTTCAACATCAGATAATTGAGTGATTTGCTTTAGGTTATCTTGCGCTAACTTTGGTTGAAAATCACGAAAGCCATCAATCGTCACCAATACTATTTTTTGCACTGTATTGCTTTCTAGTGCCATTGGGAATTGATGAACAAAAGGTTGCGATAACCACGTTGATTTCATTGTGCCTAGTGGCGTTAATCGATAATGATTACGTCCGTTTGTTTGAGAGGTTAGTGGAACACCAATACTAGATAGCGTCGCTTGGTACCAATCAATCGCACGGTTTACCGTTTCTTTTCCTAATGTGGCATAAGGGTGTTCAGGATAATGAGTCGAAAATCCATCAATTGCTGACATAGGGTCGATAACATGCGTGCCGTCAGGTGTTTTTGCTAATACATCAACAGAGCCTGATGAGAAGTGTAGGGCACTTTGACCAGAGGCAATCACCGCTGTTTTTAACCCAGCTTCTAAGCAGCGAAGAGCACAGCTTAATCCTGCCATGCCGCCGCCAATGATAATGGTATCGAAATTCATAATGTTGCCTCTTGTTCTTTTTGTTGTCGAGACGTCTCTGTTTGTTCTGACGTTATCGCTGTATCAGTACTGGTGTTCGCGGTTGGTATATCGCTTGCACCAAATAAGCCTTCATAAATCCAATAGCTAAATTCAGCCTCACGCAGAGCATCACCCCAGAAAACGGGCTTGATACCTTTCCAGCGTTCTTCTAAAAAGTGAATCAATAATTGGCTTGATTGATTGCCAGAGGCTTGTCCACATTCTTCAAAAAGCCCAGCAGCGCGATACGTACATAACTCGCCTTGGCAAGGTCCCATACCTAAACGGGTACGACGACGTAGATCGACTAAGTTGTGCACATCTAATTGATTGATGGCATAGTTGATTTCACCTTGAGTTACCATCTCACATTCACAGATAACCGCTTGATCTTTGGCATTATCAGTTAAGAAACGTTGTGCTCGTTCACCATGGCGATAAACTGCACTTTGATAAACAGGTTTTGCTAGGCTTGCGGTTTTTTTCGCTGCGATAGAAGCACTGTTTGACCCCGGGAGTGGACGGCTGTGTGTTGTGCATTGTTGGGTATTATTCAGTTTTTTAGCTACAAGATCCGTGGTCATTTCTGCCATTAAGCGTGATGTCATTAATTTACCGCCGGTAATGGTCGTTAATCCGTTCAGTCCATCTTTTTCACCATGGTCAAGCAAGACAATTCCACGGCTTATATTACGGCCAGAACCATCATCATCTACCGCGACTAAAGGACGTACACCAGCATAAGCGCGAAGTACACGAGTATTCGCCATAATAGGGGCAAGTTTGGCACCTTCGCTTAGTAGAATATCCACCTCTTTAGCGCTAACGTGAAGGTCATCTATTTTGTCATAATCAATATGCTCTGATGTGGTTCCTATTAATGAAATAGTGTCACCCGGTACTAAAATGTCGGCATCAGAAGGTTTACGGCAACGGTTTATTACTAAGTTATTAATACGATAATCTAAGATCAGTAATGAGCCTTTAGCTGGGAACATCTTGATGCTCAAATCAGCGTATTCACAAATGTTTTGCCCCCAAATACCTGCGGCATTAATGACTTCTGATGCGAATATTTCAAATTTTTGATTGGTTCTAACATCAATACATTTAACCCCAAGAACCGTATCTTGGTGGCGAATAAGAGACGTAACATGAGTATGAGTGAGCAAACGCGCACCATTTTCTTTCGCATCAAGCACATTTGCCGCACATAAACGAAAAGGGTCAAGTGTTCCATCCGGCACTTGAACCGCTCCAATTAGGTTAGGGTTGACGTTTGGTTCAAGTAGTAAGGCTTCCTTAGGGGTGAGTTGTTTTGCTTCAATACCAGCAATTTGGCATGATTCAATAAACTGCTTTTGAAAATCTAAGTCATCATCAGGAAGAGAGATAAACAGGCCTTGTGTATCTTCAACACAATGCTTTGCGATGTTTTTTAATATTTTATTCTCATGAATGCATTCTTTAGCTGATTCGTTATCCGTAACGGCATAGCGAGCCCCAGAGTGAAGTAAGCCATGATTTCGGCCTGTGGTTCCAGAAGCTAAATCGTCTTTTTCAATTAAAATGCAATCGATACCGCGCAGAGCACAGTCACGCATGATCCCCGTGCCTGTCGCACCACCTCCGATGATGATCACTGACGTTTCTAATCGAGACGTTTTATCCATAATTCACTCTCTTTTTACCACTTATGATGTATGGTTCTATGATGATATTTATCTTCTGCACTTTCTTTGATTTAGCGCAATTATGTTCGTTCGCGCATTCGTGTTATTTTCGTTTTGGTATATAAGTCACATGAATTTCATTAAACGAAGGTGGGCTTAGGGGTTTAACCCGATGGTAAAGAGAATAATTTGCGCGTTTTCGAATAGAAGGACGGCGGATTTGCGAGTCATATCAAATTTTATAAAGAACAGATGATATAATTGGAATAATTAGTAATAAATCTAGGGTACTGAATGATGAAAATAACTATAGATAACCAAACATTCACTATCGATGAAGAGTTAACACTTTTAGCAGCTGCAAAGGAATGCAATGTCGAGATCCCGTCACTGTGTGGAAACAACATTAATGGCGAAAAAATACCATGTGATCTGTGTGTTGTAGAAGTTGATGGTCAAGGAATTCAACGCGCTTGTGAAACTCAAGCCGTTGATGGTATGCAAGTGATCACTTCGTCTGAAGCGTTAGCAAAACGTCGTCAAAGTGCATTAAATAAAATTCTTTCTGATCATTACGCAGATTGCGAAGCGCCGTGCCAAACTGCGTGCCCAGCTGGCGTGGATATACAATCATATCTGTACCATATTTCGCAAAATGATCATCAAAAAGCGATTGAAGTCATCAAACGAACATTACCAATGCCATTGTCGATTGGCCGTGTCTGTCCTGCTTTTTGTGAAACAGAGTGTCGTCGTGGCTTGGTTGATGAGCCATTAGCTATTCGTCAACTTAAACGTCACGCCGCTGATGTGGATCTGCATGCTCAAGAATCTTACGTTCCACCGAAAAAAGCAGATAAAGGTAAATCCATTGCTGTAATTGGCAGCGGCCCTGGTGGATTAACCTGTGGCTATTACCTAACCAATGAGGGTTACAGCGTAACGGTGTTTGAGTCGATGCCTAAAGCGGGCGGTTGGCTACGTTATGGTATTCCTGAATATCGTTTACCAAAATCAATTTTAGATAAAGAAATCGAATTGATGTGTCGTAACGGTATGGAAATTCAAACCTCTGTGAAATTAGGTGAGGATTTCTCATTAACACTGTTAAGTGATGAGTATGATGCTGTCTGTTTGGCAGTCGGTGCTTCAAAAGCGGTTGAAATGCATTATCAAGGCAGTGAGCTTGGTGGTTGTTATTTAGGAGTTGATTACTTAAAAGATTACGTAACAGAATCTAAATTAACGACAGGTAAAAAAGTAGCGGTTATTGGTGGTGGCAACACGGCGATTGACTGTGCTCGTACAGCGGTACGTGATGGTGCCGATACAACGCTTATTTATCGTCGTACTCGTGAAGAGATGCCAGCAGAAGATTATGAAGTGATTGAAGCTGAACACGAAGGTGTTAAATTCCATTTCTTAACCAACCCGGTTGAAAATATTGCTGATGAAAATGGACGAGTAACTCAAGTTCGCTTGGAGAAAATGGCATTAGGTGAACCAGATGCGTCTGGTCGTCGTAGTCCTCAGGCAACCGGTGAATTTTTCATTGAAGAGTTTGATACCGTAATTTCAGCGGTATCACAAAAACCGGATTTAAGCTTTTTAGAGAACGATACGATTGATTTGCCACTGACTCGTTGGAATACCGCTGATGCAAACAGTTTGACAATGCACAGTGGTGTGAAAAATATTTTTAGCATCGGTGATTTTCGTCGTGGTCCTGCAACGGCAATTGAAGCGGTTGCTGATGGCCGTATTGCTGCAGAAGCGATTGATCGTTTCTTTAACGGTGACATGGAGAAAATTCCAACTAAACCGTTTAATTCTCAAAAAGAGAAGAAAACTAAGCAAGTTGATCCTAAGCATTTTGAACATATTCAAAAAGCAATGCGCGTCATCATGCCTGAGTTAACCGCTGAGCAGCGTGAGCAAAGCTTTGATGAAGTTGAAACTGGCTTTGATAATCTAGATGCGATTCGTGAAGCTGAGCGCTGCTTAGAGTGTGCCTGTCAGGCAAACACCAATTGTGGTTTGCGTGATTATGCGACGGAATACAAAGCCGATGAAACGGATTTAACCAACGAAAGTAAGCAAAAGTTTGCTATTGATACCAGCTCTGAATTTATTGTTTTTGATGCCAACCGTTGTATTAGTTGTGGCCAATGTGTTGAAGCGTGTAACGAGAAGGGCGTGCATGGCGTATTAAGCTTCATGAAAAATGAAGATGGAACCAATGCCTCTCGCCCTGAATGTCGTGCAGGTTTTGAACATGGTTATCAAATGGGTAACTCGAACTGTGTGCAATGTGGTGCGTGTGTTCAAGCGTGTCCTGTTGGTGCATTGGTTGATTCTCGTGATAAATCTCAAGGTCGAATCGAAATTTTAAAACCAGTAGATACCATTTGTACATACTGCGGTGTGGGTTGTAAGTTAACCATGATGGTTGATGAATCTACAAACAAAATTAAATACGTTCAAGGTGCGAAATCGTCTCCGGTAAACGAAGGCATGCTGTGTGTTAAAGGTCGCTTTGGTTTTGATTTTGTCAGCAGTGATGAGCGTTTAAAAACACCGTTAATTCGTAAAAATGGTGAGTTAGTTCCTGCAAGTTGGGAAGAGGCGATCACATTAGTTGCTGATAAGTTCAGTGCCATTAAATCTCAATATGGCGGCAATGCGCTAGCTGGATTCTCGTCGGCAAAAACCACCAATGAAGATAACTACGCATTCCAAAAATTAGTACGTCGTGAGTTTGAAACCAATAACCTTGATCACTGTGCACGCTTATGTCACTCAACGACAGTAACGGGCTTAGAAGCGTCTATTGGTAGTGGGGCGATGACCAATGATATTCCAAGTATCAAACATTCTGATCTGATCTTTATTATTGGTTCAGATACAACATCTGCTCACCCGATTATTGCTTCTCACATTAAACAAGCCATCCGTCATCACGGTGCTCGTTTGATTGTTGCGGATCCAAAACAAGTGGATATTTCTGATCATGCTGAGCTGTATGTAGCGCAACGTCCGGGTACGGATGTGATGTTACTTAACGGTATTATGCAGCAGATCATTAAAAACAACTGGCACGATCAAGCGTACATCGCTGAACGTGTTGAAGGTTTTGATGAGCTGAAATCAGAAGTGATGTCAGAGACATATTCTCCGGAAAAAATTGAGCTAATCACAGGCGTAAAAGCACAAGATGTGATTGAAATGGCACGTTACATTGGTACTGCTAAACGTACTGCTATTTATTATTCAATGGGTATTACGCAGCATACGACGGGCCATGATAACGTCCGATCTATTGCTAACTTACAAATGCTGTGTGGCAACATTGGTATTGAAGGTGGTGGTATTAATCCACTTCGTGGCCAATCAAACGTACAAGGTGCGTGTGATATGGGTGCGTTGCCAACAGATTTCCCAGGTTACCAAAAGGTCGAGAATCCTGCAGTTTATGAGAAATTTGTAAAAGCGTGGAATAAGCCAACATTGCCAAGTAAGAAAGGCTTAACATTAACAGAAATCATTGATGCAGCCTGCCATGAACAAGTAAAAGGTCTATTTGTCATGGGTGAGAACCCAGTATTGAGTGACCCTGATCAAGCACACGTTATTCACGGTTTAGAGAAATTAGATTTCCTAGTTGTACAAGATATCTTTATGACAGAAACCGCAGCGTATGCTGATGTGATTTTACCGTCGTGCTCATTTGCAGAAAAAGCGGGTCATTTTACCAATACTGAGCGTCGTGTTCAGCGTATCTCACCTGCAGTTAATCCTCCGGGTGAAGCGAAAGAAGATTGGTGGATAATCCAAGAAATTGCCAATGCAATGGGCGGCGAGTGGAACTACCAATCGGTTGAAGACATTACTGAAGAGATCACTCAAGTGACGCCTCAGTACCAAGGCATGCATTGGGATGCGATTGGTAAGAATGGACTTCAATGGCCATGTAATGAAGCGAATCCGCAAGGCACTCGCATTATGCATAATCAGCAATTCTTACGTGGTAAAGGTCAAATGGCAGCGGTTCCATTTAGATATGCGGCTGAGTTGCCTGATGAAGAGTATCCATTAGTGCTCACAACGGGTCGCTTATTGGAGCAGTACCATACAGGCACTATGACACGTAAAACTAAAGGGTTGAACAACCTTGCTGGTCCGCGCGCCATGATGAGTGTGGCTGATGCTGAGCGTTTAGGTATCTCAAACAGTGAGATGGTTCGAGTATCAACACGCCGTGGCACGATTGAAGCGCCTGCATTTGTGACTAAGCGTATGCAAGAAGGCGTGATATTTGTACCGTTCCATTTTGTGGAAGCGGCAGCGAATAAACTGACCACAACAGCGCTTGATCCTCATGCGAAGATCCCTGAGTTTAAAGTGGCAGCGGTGAAGGTTGAGAAGATCGTAGTACCAGAAATGTGTGAATAATCATTATACGTTAAAATAAAAAATGCCCGATGGTTATACAATCATCGGGCGTTTTTGTTTGTGACTTTTTTTTGATCAGAGTTAAATTACTTATTATTCAGCGCGTTTAACTCTGCAATTTTCACAATCACATCAACGGCTTGTTTCATGCCATTAATGGTAATGAATTCATGAATACCGTGGAAGTTATAACCACCCGTAAAGATATTAGGGCAAGGTAAACCCATAAAAGATAAACGAGCACCATCAGTCCCGCCTCGGATTGGTTTAATATCAGGTTGAATGTCACAAGCGGTCATTGCTTGTTTTGCTAATTCGATGACGTGTGGATGAGGTTCTACCATTTCACGCATATTGAAGTAGCTGTCGGTTAAGATTAATTCAACACGGCCCTTTTCTAGTTTTGCGTTTAGCTCATCTACTTTTTGCTGCATAAAGGCTTTACGATCAGCCATACCTTCACGACTAAAATCGCGAACAATGTAACCTAATTCTGTTTTTGCTACGCCGCTTTCCATTGATTTTAGATGATAGAAACCTTCATAGCCTTCAGTGCCTTCTGGGGTTTCATTTGCTGGCATCATCATTTGAAATTGAGCCGCGATATTCATGGAGTTAACCATCTTACCTTTAGCTGTACCCGGGTGAACGTTTACACCGTGGCAAATAACATCTGCACTAGTAGCGTTAAAGTTTTCATATTCTAATTCACCCACAGGGCCACCATCGATAGTGTACGCCCACTTGGCATTGAATTTCTCAACATCAAATAGGTTTGCGCCACGGCCAATTTCTTCATCTGGAGTAAAGCCAATGCAGATATCCCCGTGTGGTATTTCTGGATTTGCTTTTAGTACAGCAATTGCTGTTAAAATTTCAGCAATGCCTGCTTTGTTATCGGCACCAAGTAGGGTCGTTCCGTCAGTCGTAATTAGATCATGACTGATAAGATTCTTAAGATCAGGAAATTGAGTTGGGTTTAGTTCTTCACCACTAGTGCCAAGCGTAATAATATCCCCCTGATAGTTTTCAATAAGCTGTGGTTTTACATCTTTACCAGATGCATCAGGGGCTGTGTCCATATGTGCAATGAAACCAATCGCTGGCACATCGTAGTCGACGTTTGATGGTAAGCGAGCCATGACATAGCCATTGTCATCAAGAGAGACATCAGAAAGTTCAAGCTCAGTTAATTCAGCGATTAATTGCTTTGCTAAATTAAACTGCTTTTCTGTACTTGGGCATTGAGGTGCTGAAGGATTGGATTGCGTATCGATACTTACATAACGAAGAAAGCGTTCTACGAGATCTTTCATGATAGTCACTCTATATAGTTGAAAAGAAGGCAAAGAATGAGTATGGATCAAAAAAGAAGATGAATAATTGCGATGGGTCATAAAAAGTAAATTGGAGTAGCGCACATTTGCGCGCTACTCATACAGATTATTTGTTGTCTTTTGTTTTTAAAATAAAGCCGAATTGGCTAATTAAGTTACTGATTGATTTAAACAGCATTGTACGTTCTGATTTAGAGTATTTTGATAGTTCTTGATGGAACTCGATCACATCAGACATAGTGACACCTAGCCAATCAGGGATGTTGTCGCTACCTGAAACAATCCAGCCAATCTCTTTTCTCAGAGTAAAACTTAATGGAATCAATTTGGATATATGAGGGCTAGAAAGGCCACTTGTCCAGTTAATAACCGTTCTGGTTGACACATCGCATGCGGTAGCAATTTGAGTATTGGAAAGTCCTAGCTCTTTTTTTCTTGCCTCGATCCGTCGAGAGATACTTTCCATAGAGGTGCTTTCATCTAACACAATAAACCTCGGAATTGTAAATTTAATAGAATGATAACAATTCAACATCTAATTGAAATTATATTTCCAACTATTTTAGATACAAGCGAAATAAACTTCATTAGCTAACTTATAGAGTATAAGTTTTTATTTAATATTCGTTGAATTGTAGATAAACTTATTTAAGTGAGCAGATTTTTAGTAATAATCTGTTTGATGTTGCATGTTAAAATTAAATGTTAACTTGATGTAACTTATTAATTTTATTGATAAGTATCCAATAAGAAGGTATCGGATTGATTTTGTGAATGCATATTAATCATATTGCTCATTTAATGCAAATTGTTTGTTCAAAAAATAATTTAATGACTTAATGTACGAGTTCAATTGTTAATATATATATATTAAAATATAAAAAATTAGAGGGTTACGTAGATTTATTCATTTGTATTAATATAACTTGTTCGCTGTAAATAACTATGATTAGATACACTAACTCTAGTTAATTGAGGTTAAGGAATGGTAGGTCAACGACATATACAAGCATCCGTTACTTTTGATACGTTGCCTTCAGACATTTATTTGTTGTTTGACGCTTTTCGCTCAAATACCGAAACTCGTGCTCATTCTCACTCATGGGGGCAATTACAAATCATCAGTGGGGGAATTTTAGAACTCAAAGCCGAGGGGCAGCGTTTTCTTGCTCCATCTCATTTTGCAATTTGGGTTCCAGCAGGAGTAAAACATCAAAGCTATAACCGAAAGCCTATTGCTTACTGCTCTGTAAATATTATCCCAGAATTAGCTAAAAAACTTCCTGAGCATACTTGTTTACTAGAAGTGAGTGCGTTAGTTGAGGCATTAATTGAAGAACTACGAGAGCATAAAATCCAAAAGCCAGAAAATGAACAGCAAGATAGATTAATTAAGGTACTGTTTGACCAACTATTAATTGCTAAACAAAGTGAACGCTTTTTACCTACCTCTACAGATAAATTATTAAAACCAATTCTTGAAACGCTTGAAGCGAATCCCGCAGATGAAACATCGTTAGCTGAGTGGGCTGCAAAAAATCATACGACAGAGAGAACGTTATCCCGACATTGCCAACATGAGTTAGGGATGAGTTTTACGGAATGGAGATTAAGGATCCGATACCTTTACTCTTTAGAGTTACTAAGAAAGAAAATGTCAATTAAAGAAGTCGCGTTTAGCTTAGGCTATAATCAAACTAGCCCGTTTATTACCATGTTTAAGCGTTATTCTGATTGCACACCAGAGCAATATAAACTGAAACATTCAATTTGAGGTGCGTTATCGCTCATCATTTTTTATCGCAAACTTAAAAGCGAAATAAACAATGATAATCATACTTAATGGGATGATTGCCGCTGCGTATTCAAGCCAGTTAGCATCAGAAAAAAGGCTACTGAGAATAAAGTGACCTATAATAGAGAGAAACGCACAGAACAGAGCAATAGGGATAAGTTTGAGTTCTGATGGCATGGCCACTCTCCAGTAATATAATAATTAAAGGGATATTAACATTGAATGACACTCTTGTAATTGAACCAACGCAAATGACAGAAAGAGAATTGATAGATTATCTTCTTGCTAAACCTTGTAGTGAAGACTCTTACCCATTTGGTCCGGATGCACAAGTCTTTAAAGTTTTTGGTAAAATGTTTGCTCTAATTGGTTACCGTAATGAAAAACTAACCATTACGCTTAAAGCCTCGCCAGAGAATGTTACTTTTTTAAGTGAAGAGTTTGAATGCATTGAGCGGGGGTACCACATGAATAAGAAACATTGGATTACAATCGCAGTCAATAATGAAGTGTCTATTGGAATGTTAGAAGACTGGATTGATAACTCTTATTCTCTTATCACCTCTAAATTAACGAAAACACAGAAAATGATGATCTAATAAAAATCTTAACTGAGATACCACTACATTGGCTGAGTATAATGATTCTATAAATAGAACTGATTGATAAACATACAAATATTATGTTTAAATACAATTATTTTTTAGCGCAATATCACTTTTGTGTTACGGATGTATTTCAGATAGAGAGCAGAAATGAAGGTTAAACTATTTTTAGCTAAAAAATCTACAATTATAATGCTGCTAAGTTGTTGTATTTTTGTCGTTGTCTGGATGGTTGAAGATTTACATATAAAACAAAATCGATATTTGAAAAATCAAGTTAATAGTAAGTCTAAAGCTGAGTTGGCTACCGTAAGGGCGACTTTAGAAAGCTTTATTTATTCTGATATTTATTATGCTAATAGTTTATCCACGTTACTTACCGTTAACCCAAACTCTACGATTAAACAATGGGATTTGATTGCCGCAGAGCTGTACCGAGATTCACTGAATATTCGGCATTTGGCAATCGCCCCTAATGACATCGTGAAATATGTTTATCCTTTAAAAGGAAATGTAAAAGCGTTAGGTTTAGACTTTAGAAGTGTACAGAATCAATGGTTAACGGTACAAAAAGCTCGCCATTTAGAGACTATTTTTATTGCTGGCCCTGTTGATTTAATTCAAGGAGGAAGTGCTTTCATTGCGCGAATGCCAGTATATTCTGATCCTCCTTATAATCAGGATTATTGGGGCTCAATTAGTATTGTCCTTGATATTGATGGTTTGTTTTATGAGTCTGGTATTTTTGATTTAAAAACCAAATATCATTTCGCAATGCGAGGAAGAGACAGTAAAGGGGCTGAAGGCGATGTGTTTTTTGGCAACCCTAAGATATTCGATAACCCTATCATTACTGAGACAGTGACGCTTCCCTATGGTGGTTGGCAAATGGCCATTAAAGAGAAAAAACTAAATGAGATCTATCCTTGGTATCGAATTAATATTATTCGGTTAGTAGGTTATTCTTTTTTTGTTTTAGCATTGCTGTCTATTGCGATTATTTTTAGATTGTATGTTATGGCAACAACTCGTTCTTTCGAGGATGAACTGACTCAGTTACCTAACCGTCGATACTTCATGTACACATTAAATTCTTTATTTTCTAAATCTAAAAAGCAAGGAACGCCTTTTACATTATTGAATTTAGATTTAAACAAATTTAAAAATATCAATGATACCTACGGTCATGCTGCGGGAGATGAGGTATTAAGAGAAGTAGCAAAAAGGATAGTGACTGCGCTAAGAAGTAATGATGTCGTCGCTCGTATTGGTGGTGATGAATATCTTGTTCTTTTGCCAAGACTCCACCAGAAGAAAGATATTTACTTCATTATAGATAAAATCAAATATGAGATCAGTAATGAGCCGATAGTTTATAAAGACATTTCTTTTAATGTGAATGCAACCATTGGCTATAGCTGTTTTGACACTAAAATGGAGTCTCTGGATGATTTACTGCATAAGGCAGATCGCAGTATGTATTTTAATAAACGGTATTAGTAATAGGTAACACAAGAAAGGCCACTTAGTTGATGTGGCCTTTACTTTTTTTATTTTTATTAAATACTAAAACAGCAAGCTAGTTGATAATCATCCCCATTTTTTGCAGTGTATTCTTTATCTTCTCTATGTGCTTTATGATTTGATTTTTCATCACGCTTCAGTAGGCTAATCCAATGACGCATGGCTGCTAGACCAAAGTCTTGAGTAAAGGTCGTACAAGTTTCCATCTCAATATCTTCAATAGTTACCAAAGTGTGTTTTCCCGGTTCATGATGACCAAAAATGATCTCTACATGGCTACCACTGTTGTCTTTTAAAAGAATGGTATCAGGTGATGAGCGATGGCCAGTAAAAGCAACAAATTTTCCTGGGTTACGTAACCCACTGCATCCACCATCTTTAAAGAAAACCACTAAGTGATGGTAATCCAACAGATAATTAGTTACGTCTTTGTGTGAGCCTTTAGTTAAAGGGAATAGTTGATCAAGTAGAGACTTAATTTGATTCTGCTTTTCTTCTCGTTTGCTGGTATCCATCGTTTCTACGGCATAGACAGCTTCAGCCATAAACGGAGTTTCTTGTTGTGCGTTATTCGTGTTGTTTATATTTGTGATAGCCATAGTCTTGCCCTCAATTTTCGTCCTGAAAGATAAGTAAGTCACACTGGTCAGAGTTGTTTGCTTACTTGTATTGAAGCTTAGCTTAATATTTGCTACAATTTCACAACAAAAACTTAACAGTGTGAATTTTACAAGATGCGCCAGTCAAAAAGTATTATTAGACAAAGTCATTTTCTTGGAACAAAAATTCGAAATCTGAGAAAACGCAATCACTTAACGATGGAAGATCTCTCCACTCGCTGTATTCGAGTTGATCCTGAGAATTCACCATCGGTTTCTTATCTTTCAATGATAGAGAGAGGAAAGCGGGTTCCCAGCGCTGATATGTTGGAAGTTATCGCTACGGTATTTCAAAAAGAGTCATCGTGGTTCTTAGATAGCGAGCCAGAAGCACAAGCCATTACGCCAGATAAGGGACGTAGAGGTGGGATCAGCGGTATGGCACTTGAACCGAGTTTTTTATTCTCTAATGATATTCTTCAAATAGCGATCCCTGAAATGCTGAACCAAACAGGAGTGACTGGTCGTCAATTCGCACATCTTCTTATTAGAGCCCATCAAGAAAATAATCAAAATCACTTTCCTGATTTAGAACGAGCAGCAGAAGAGGTAGGGCAGAAACAATTACCATTAAGTGTCGAGCAGATGATGGACTTGGCGGCATTTCATGGATTAACTCTGAAATGGGTACAAGATACGCCAAAATCCGTTGTCGATGAGTTTGGTGTTAATGGCAAAGAACTACTGACTTCTTTTTTTGAACCACCTTGTACAGTCTATCTAAATGAAGTCTTAAAGCATCACCCGACACGATTGAAGTACGATTTAGCGGTCTACATTGGTCATTGTGTTTTACATAACAAAGAAGGTTTGAAGAGTTCTTTGTCTGTGGGTAGCCATCGAGTATTTGATGATGAAATACACCACACAGATAGTTCATTAAACGCGCAAGATATTTTACATGCATGGCGCGATTTTGAGTCTAGCTTTTTTGCGGGCGCTTTATTGTGCCCAAGAGTTCCCTTTAGGCAGTTATTAGACCGTTATGGCTATGAGATTGATGCACATCGTTTAGCTGGGGTTTCTCCTTCTGTGGCGATGAGACGAATGACTGTGGTCTCTCCGTATCCTCATTGGCATTATTTTGATGCGTACGCACCAGGGAAATTGAAAGCGGTTTATCGTGGAAATGGTATTCCCTTACCTTGGGGAAATATGAAACAAGTAAATGATCCTTGTCATCACTGGGCGGTATTTCGCCGATTATCTGAGCCAAAAGAAGGGAGTTCGGCACAAATATCGATTCTTAATGTAAATAACGAACCTCGTATCTATTGTTGTGAATCGGTAAATATGACTGATCCTGCAGGTAATAATCGCGTGTTATGCGCTGGTATTGATTTGAATCCGGCAATTGAAGCTCAGGGAAAAGACGCGGTGTCATTAGCTCGTGATTTACAAAAAGCATGTGTAAAAAATGGTGGTGAGAGCCCTATAGCAAAAGGAATAAAAAGAGAGTTAATTAGTGTCGCTAAAATATTAAATATTAATTGGATTGAGCGTGGGTTAGAAACGGATGCGAGAGTAATTTGTTCTCGTGGTGCTGTTTGCCCAAGAAAACCAAGTTGTTATTCTGACTGTAAAGATTAGAACGTTTTTTTTAAATAAAATGCCCTAGTCAGTAATGAGTAGGGCATTTTTATGTATAGATATTTGAGCTATTGATTCATACCAATGTAACTAAATAGATCAGATAATTAATGGAATTGATATCATTTGATTATTCATCAAGATCATCAGCGTAGCCTTTGGGTGGTGGTGTCCATGCACGCTCTGATTGGTTGTGTTTATCAGAACGATCTTTACTCATGGCATGTTTAATTGTGCTTTCAAGTTCAATAAACAATTTACGATAGTTATTATCAAATCGCTCGCCTTCTGAATCATCTAACCACGCTTGATATAATTTATCAGAGCTTTGATTCTCGACCTTTTTGTACGCTATTTTTTGTTGTTCTACATGGAATGGGTGTTGACCTAATCCACGCATGGCTTCTGCACCCATTTCAAGTGCTGAACGGGTGGTTTCTGATTCAATGAAATCTGCACCAGCACAACGAAGCATATAAGAATGGCCTCTATCGTAAGCACGAGCGAGCACTTTTACTTGTGGGTAAGTGTGCTTAACATACTTAACCAGTTCAACACTGCTTTCTTGGTTATCAATGGCAACCACCAACATTGCAGCATGTTCAATCCCTGCCGTATGCAGTAGATCAGGGCGAGTGGCATCCCCAAAATAACTCTTGGTATTGATTTGACGTAACGTATCTACCTGATCGGCTTGATGGTCAAGCACAACGGTTTTTACATGGTTTGATACTAAGAAGCGATTGACTACTTGACCAAATCGACCGCCGCCAGCGATGATCACTGTGCCTTTTTCATCAATGCTATCCGACTCTCTATCATTCGATTTCTGTTCAAAACGAGGTAAGATCACTTTATCAAAAAGAATAAATAACCCTGGAGTAAAGAACATAGAAAGGGCTACCACTAATGATAATGGTTGTGCGACTTCTGGTGGTAATACATGGTTTTGAACCGTAAAACTTAATAGTACAAATCCAAATTCACCGGCTTGAGCCAAACTTAAGGTGAACAACCAACGATTACTGTTTTTGATCTTAAAGATTAAGGCCGAAACATATAGAACAGCCGCTTTTAGTGCCATTACCCCAATGGTTAAACCGATAATGGTAAAGAAATCATCAAACAGAATACCGAAGTCAATTCCTGCACCAACAGTAATGAAAAACAGGCCGAGCAGCAGTCCTTTGAATGGGTCAATATTCGATTCGAGTTCATGTCTAAATTCGGAGTTCGCTAATACCACACCAGCTAAGAAAGTCCCAAGAGCAGGAGATAGCCCCACTAAACTCATAAGAGCCGCAATACCAATCACAAGCATCAATGCCGTTGCGGTGAATATTTCACGCAGGCCTGAGCTTGCCACAAAGCGAAACAGTGGACGGCTAAGATAATGACCACCAACCACAACAAGCGCAATCGATGCGGTAATCACTAAACCATAAGCCCAGCCCGGTAATCCCGCCACTATGCTTATTTCATCATGGTGTTCTGCAGCGGTTGCTGCGGCTAACTGTGCTTTTTCTATTAATTCAGGCAATGCCAATAATGGAATAAAAGCCAACATTGGGATCACGGCAATATCTTGAAATAATAATACAGAGAAGGCATTTTGACCGCCTTCAGTTTTTGCTAGCCCTTTTTCATTAAAGGTCTGTAATACAATCGCGGTTGATGAGAGGGCGAAGATTAAACCGATGGTGAGGGCAATGGTCCAAGGCTGACCAAAGAACAGAGCTATACCCATGACAATGGCAGTTGTTCCACTCACTTGTAAGCCACCTAATCCCATTAAGCGGTTACGCATTCCCCATAGCATTTTTGGTTCAAGTTCAAGGCCGACAAGAAATAACATCATTACTACACCAAACTCAGCAAAGTGTTGAATGGTTGTTGTTTCTTCACCCACTAAACCAATGATAGGGCCAATAACCACCCCAGCAATTAAGTAGCCAAGTACAGACCCAAGACCAAGACGTTTAGCAATAGGAACAGCAATAACAGCGGCAAAGAGATAGATAAAAGCTTGTAAAAAATATCCCGTCATAATGCATTAATCCTTAATAAATTTATCGAATGAATGGTTTAGCTTAGGTAAGGTTTTAGCCACTGAAATATCCACGCGATCATTAATTAACGCAGAGAGTAAGTTTTTAAATCGTTCTGTGTGTCTTTCTACACGCTGATCTTCTAGCGCAGTTCGAGCACCAAATAACACTAATGGGGCGATGTATTCCATATTGGTTAAAGACGCCATTTGTTCAAGAGGGTGCAGCAATTCACGAATGGTAAATTGGTTATAACCATTGGTTTGATAAGCTTCTTCTTTACCGCCTGCTGTAATGGCTGATAGAAAAATTTTACCCTCCAACGATTTACCTTCTGTCCCATAAGCGAATCCGTATTCAAGTACCATATCCTGCCATTCTTTTAAAATCGCAGGGGTCGAATACCAGTAAAGTGGAAATTGAAAAATAACGACATCATGCTCAAGCAAGCGTTGCTGTTCTTTATCAATATCGATATTAAATTTTGGGTAGTCATGATACAAATCAACCACAGTGACATGTTCGATTTTCTTTGCTGCTTTAATCAGTGATACATTCACTTCTGAACGATGTTGAGAAGGGTGAGCAAATAATATCAATACTTTTTTGGGTTGCTTTGTCATAAAACCTCTTTGTTTTTACTAAGTTTATAAAGTAAATCTGGCATACTTTACAATCATAGCAATAAAAGGGGCTTAATGGGTATGTGGAACCGATGAAAGATTTATGATCGCAATTCCGATACTAATAAATCCAATACCTAGCCAAATTTTGCTGTCTAAATGTTGGTGATAAAACGCACTTGAAATAAGAGTAACAGCAATAATAGCCAAACCTGCCCAAGAAGCGTGCGCGATACCAACCGGTAATGTTTTCATCGCTTGGCTAAGAAAGTAAAAAGCCCCTAAGTGTCCGGTAATAACAATCACATTAGGTACAAGGTGTGAAAGACCATCCGTTGCTTTTAGGGCGACATGTGAAAGCGCTTCAGAAGTAACTGCAAGAAAGAGAAAAAGCCATCCCATTTTATTATTCCTATTTAGAGTCAAGGTGTTATTAAGTTGAGAAGAGTATAGCTATTTCATATTTAATGATAATAGATTAAATAAATAATTACTTTTGCATATTTGTAATAATAAGGAGGGAGGATAAAATATTTGTAGTGGACATAATAAATAAGCCCCTGAAGATAGGGGCTTGAAATTGAAACAGAATTAGAAGAAATTAATTGAACGTCGACCACTTTCTGGGTCAACCGTTGTTGGAATTTCTGGTTTCTGCTTTTTCTTCTTTTCTTTTTTCTCTTTTTTAGGTTTTGAGTCTTTATACTCAGGTTCTACTGGAATAAATTGAGGTTTCTCTTCAACTTCTGGCAGCTCACCAACAGGAGT
Source organism: Aliivibrio sp. S2TY2 (assembly GCF_028765525.1). Lineage (NCBI taxonomy): Bacteria > Pseudomonadati > Pseudomonadota > Gammaproteobacteria > Vibrionales > Vibrionaceae > Aliivibrio > Aliivibrio sp. S2TY2. Next base: position 188,339 of record NZ_JARACS010000005.1, read on the forward strand.
GTCACAGATAACAACGTAATACTCTTCATTGAATTCAATAACATCGCCATCGTACATTTTACGACGTTTACGTTGTTCTAATTCGCCGTTCACACCTACATAGCCTTCACTAATCATGTGCTTAGCTTCACCGCCGCCATTCACAACATTAGCAATTTTTAATACTTTATAGAGTTCGATAGGTTGAACATTTACTTCAACGCCAATCGCTTCTACTTCAAATTCTTCTTGATCTGACATGTGGGTCTCTTAGGATTACGAATTATGGCTATTGTAACTGAGAGAAAGGCATCGTCCTAGTGCCTTTCTCTGCCTATGAAGGAAAGCATTAATCAACCACTTCAATATCCGTTTTAGGTACAGAGCAACATGCTAGGATCATTCCTGCATCTTTAAGGCGCTGATTTAGTGCAGGAGAGTCTTCTTGCTCAACTTCACCTGATTCTAAAGTGACTCGACAAGCACCACATAAACCAGCACGACAACTATTATTAATGCTAAGCCCTGCTGCTTCCGCTTGGTTCAATAATGGGTCTTGTGTATTACCTTTAAACAGGTTTCCATTTAAGCTAATGGTAATTTCTTTTGATTTAGTGTCTTCTGTTACGTTGATTGGATCTACTGTGACTTGTTGAGTTGCAACAGTAGAGATTGAATCTGAATAGTATTCTTTCTCTTTGGTTTCTAATACTTCGATCTTATCACCGACGCTAATCGTCCCTTCGTTTTTAGCAATGAGGTTTTGACCAAAATACACATTACCAGAATCATCAGCACGGAATGTTGAGAAGGTTTTTAATGGCTCTTTATTTGGGTGATACTGAGCCGTATTTGGATTTACTGTCGTTAAAATGCAGCGTTGGCAAGGTTTAACCACTTCAAACTCAACCTCCCCAATACGAATACGCTTCCAAGAATCTTCAATAAAAGCCTCATTACCTGAAACGACTAAGTTAGTACGAAATTGAGCCATAGTATGATGACTGCTACTGCGTTTATTTAGTTCAGTAAGAGAGGCTTCACTGATCACTAGCAATGGGTAACCGTCGGCAAAACTCACGTTGGTTTGAATTTTTTCACGCATACGATTGGATTGCTCGCCAGAGAACAGCAGTTGTGCTTCAGTGCCTAAAATAGAAGTGAACCACTGATTGGCTTCTTTTGTGGTGGAGTAAGCCGTAAAAGTATCATTCCAAACGGTTGTATCGATCTCTTTCATTTCTAATTCATTAAAGGTGAAATGTAGATCAATCAACCCTGGATAACAAAGGATTAACCCATCAGGTTCAATAATGGCTTTAATTTTTACCATTTGTGGATGAGTGCGAGCGGTAATCATTTTTCCATCTAATGATGCAACCATGAATCGGCGATCGCATTGTAAGCCTTGCTTTTCAACTTGAGCAGTAGATAGCGAAATCCCTGCGATTGATTTTACAGGGAATACATTGATGTTTGATAAATTTGGCGTTGAATTAATTTGGCTCACGATAGCATCCATTCTTTGTTCAGTTATTTACGTAAAGTGTATCAAAGTCTATTTTATTTTACTGTCTATTATCTATTCATTATGACTCTGAAAGATCATATGAGCTAAAGGTGACGGTAGTAATGAAATCTTTCTCCGTTTTTTGTATATCAAATTCCCAAGTCATTCGTTCACAGATCCGCTCAACAATAACTAAGCCGCAGCCATAGCCAGCATTGTAGGTGTCGTTACCATCATGGCAGTTGATAATACATAATTTATTGTTGCCTAGGCTTATCTGTATATCGCCTACACTGTAGCTGAAGGCGTTCTTTATTAAGTTATTAATCACAACCGTAATAAAGCTACTTGGAGCAAGACATGCTTCACCTTTAACTATGTTTAACTGAGCGCCCATTTCTTGTTTGGCAAATAGGGGTTCTAAATGGTTAAGTTGTGTCTGTAAGATCTCTTCCACTTGATAATGATGAAAATGATGCGCTTCTATTTCTTGTTTACCTAATAGCAAAAAGGTTTCAGTAAGCAGAGTCATCTCTTCACTTGCTTGATGTAATCGATTAATTGCTTTGAGTGCGACACGAGGTTGGTCTGGCACCTTTGCAAGTAAATCGGCAGATCCTTGAATGACCATGATAGGAGTGCGTAATTCATGAGAAGCAAAGCGGCTGAACTCTTTCTCACGAGTGAAAAACTGGGCAATATGATGCTTACTTTTTAATAAGGAACGTTCAATATCTTGGGTCTCTTGGTATTTAGTGTCAATAGTAAAGTCTGGGTGTTCTGGTGACATTAAATCTACTTTATGCTGAATATGTCGTAAAGGTGTTGAAATACTACGAACAAAGTAAATCCCATATAAAACCATTAAAATAGTCGTAATAATGCCTAAACCAACAGTAATGTAATGCAAGTTGGCTTCATAGTCATCGAGATAATCATCGGCATCATCTTGAAAGAGAATATAGAGGAGCCCATCACCTGATGGGTGGTCGATAACAATAAAGTGCTTATCTTCTGTTCCTAGCAGTTGCTCATATAACCCCGTTTTTTTGTAGTTATTAAGCCAAAGTGGATGTTCTCTTTCACTCCAATACGTAGAAAACTCTTCTTCATTAGGTAATGGGGTATCTTTACCTAATTGAGCGTATTTTCGAGTGTATTGGCTGGCTTCTGTATCTAACCAGTGGTGTAAACTAATGATTTCTAATTGATCTTCTGCAATATAAATAACTGCCCAGAAAAGCCCAAACATTAAAAAGGTTAGAATGGCAAATGTCCAACGGATTTTTTTAAAAAAGCTCGGCTGCTGCGAGTGATTATTTAAGTCGGTAACCTTTTCCATGAATGGTCTCTAGTCGTGGTGTATCAAAGCCTTTGTCTACGGCGTTTCGAATGGTATATAAATGACTTCTTAATGCATCACTTGACGGAGATTCCTCTCCCCAAACGTGCTCTACAAGTTCGTTTTTACTGACAATGTCAGGCGCTTTTTTCATTAATAACGCAATGATTTTTAGCTGAATTGGTGCCAATTTAATGAGTTTTCCTTGGCGATATAGAGTGCCTGCTTTGACGTCCATTTCCATATCTTCAAACGTCAATTTTCCAATATCAGTGCGTCGACCGCGATTAGATAAAGCAAGTAAACGCATATGCAACTCTTCCATTGCAAATGGTTTTACAAGGTAATCATCACCACCAACTTCAAAGGCGTGAATTTTATCTTCTAAGGTGTCTTTTGCAGTTAAGAAAAGAATGGGGGTACTGCAGGCGTGATCATTACGTAATGTTTCAACGGTGCTGATCCCATCTAGTTTTGGCATCATGATATCCATAACAATAACATCGAAGCTCTCATTTTTTAAGAGCTCAATTGCTGCAACACCGTGGTAGGCACAATCAATATCGATACCGACTAGTTCTAGGTAGTCAGCGATGGTTTCTGCTACATGATGATTATCTTCAACAATTAATACTTTCATTTTTCTTCTTCACGAATCCTTCACAGTCATTTCAATATAGTACTCCTATAAAGTACATAATTTATAATAATTAGGTTAAAAAATGAAAAAAGTCGCTGTTTTATTATTAGGAACTGTAATGTTATCTGGCTGTGGGTCGGATGATTCGGGAGATACTGTATCCTCTCATGCTCAAGCAAACGTGATTGAAGGCACTATTGAGTCTATTAATCCTTTAGCTAATGAAGTAACAATGAATGGTGTTGATTATCATGTTACAAGTGTCTCTTTTGGTGATAATGATGATATTTCATTTAATGCTCTTAAAGATAATATGATGGTGAGATTATCTACTAATAATGAGTCTGGCTTATTAACTGTTAGTAATGCTAAGTTAACTTTAGAGCCAACTATGGTTGGTGTTATCACTAATATTAATAAAGATACTGGCGATTTTAAAATCAATGGTATGGTTCTTTCTGCAGAGAAATCAATGTTAGCTGAAATCGACAATAATGATTGGGTGATGATATCGTCATTACCAACAGCTAACGCGGGCTATCATGTCTTATCTATCGTGAAATTTGAATCTGATCCTCTAAATGGTGAAGTTGAAATGGAAGGGATAGTAAATCATATTAATGACAATCAATTTACACTAGGCTCTAATTTTACAATTACTTACAGTCAAGCTGTAATTGAAAATAATATTAAATTAAGTAATGGTCAATGGGTTGAAGTAACCGGTGAAATGACAGATGGTACGACACTTATTGCTTCTGAAATTGAAGTTGAAGAGTATGATAATCTAGATCAATATACAGATATTGAAGGTGTTATTACTAGTGTGACAAAGGATAAATCTTCATTTGTATTGAATTACAAAGGTCGTTTTATTGTTACAAGTAATACGATATATGAAGATGGTAAAAAAGAAAATCTAGTTGTTGGGACTTATCTTGAAGTGACAGCTAAAGAAGTTAATGGAAAAAACCAAGTGTTAGAAATTGAATTTGAAACACAGGATTCTGACGGGAATGATTGGCCTGATTCGAATGATATTGAATTTATTGGGAAGATAGTATCTGATAATGTTGATATTAATACAACGAAGTCTTTTATTATGAATACACTTCAAGGTGATAAAACAATATATATGACAGCAAACACTGAATTTGATGATAATTTAACGATCTTAAATTTAGACACTGGAATGGATATTGAAGTTGATGCTTATTTGATCAATGGCCAGTACATAGCAAGTGAAATTGAACGTAAAGACAACGATTAATTTGTAGCTATCCTAAAAACCACTGTCTTTAATAAGTCAGTGGTTTTTTCTTTTATGCCTTATCTAAAAAATAAGTCATCATAATTGATAAATTCGGCTTACTATTTAATGAGAACTCAAAAGAATTATTAAAAAGGAAACAAAATGGCTGGCCTAAGTTTATTAACGTTGTTAGATGATATCGCGACAGTTCTTGATGACGTTGCTTTGATGTCTAAAGTGGCGGCAAAGAAAACTGCGGGTGTATTAGGTGATGATTTGGCGCTTAATGCTCAGCAAGTGTCTGGTGTACGAGCAGAACGTGAAATTCCTGTAGTGTGGGGTGTAGCAAAAGGTTCATTTCGAAACAAGTTAATTTTGGTTCCTGCAGCGTTGTTAATCAGCTCAATAGCACCTTGGCTAATTACTCCGTTATTATTGGTTGGTGGTTTATTTCTTTGCTTTGAAGGCGCAGAGAAGGTACATGAAAAATTCTTTCATCACCATGATGCTCAAAAAGCACATGAAAAAGAAGAACAAACGACGCCAGAAGATATTGAAGACTACGAAAAGAAGAAAATAAAAGGCGCGATCAGAACTGATTTTATTTTGTCCGCTGAGATTATTGTTATTGCTTTGGGTACGGTACAAGGACATCCGTTTTTAACTCAAGTGTTAGTGATGAGTTTAATTGCTATTTTAATGACGATTGGTGTTTATGGTTTGGTGGCTGGCATTGTAAAAATGGACGACTTAGGCTTTTATCTTCAACGTAAAAGTGAAGGAAAAGGCGTGATGAGCTCTATTGGGAATAGCTTAGTTGCAATGGCACCAAAGTTAATGAAGTTCTTAACTGTCGTTGGCACCATCGCAATGTTCTTAGTAGGTGGTGGCATTGTGGTGCACAGTCTTCCATTTGTTCACCATGCGTTAGAAAGCGTAGTTAGTTTACTTCCTACTATTCCTTATGTTTCCGTGACATTTCCAACCGTTGGAAATGGGGTGGTAGGGCTAGTAAGTGGTTTTATTCTTCTTGCTGTGATGAGTCTGTACCATAAGTTCAGAGCGTAATACCAAACAGCCGATGTGTTATACATCGGCTGTTTAGATCTTACTATGCTTTGTAATTAGTGTTTATGAGTGTTGTCATATAACTCAGCATCTACCTCTTCACCTTTTTTAGGGCGAGGGACAATTTCAAAGCTTTCATCTGCATGAGTTAGTGAACTTGTCAGTTTTTGTAGTACTGACTTATCGCCTTTTATCCCTGTTTTTCCATTTTCAATAAGTTCTACTAATGTGGTTTTCCCTAGTAAAATTTGCGAGATATCGGCATGGTTAATGAATAGTGTCGCATCGGCTTTCATTGCTTTATCTACTAAAATATTGTTTAAGTTACCGTTAGACATTTCCACAAAGTATGTTTCTTTGTTATCAGGCAGAACCACATTTAATGTAAATGGTGTGTGTTGAGCCTTTACTGAATCCACTTGTACTGCCAGGTAATCTAATAAGTTTTCAACCGTCATGTTTGCAAGAACATCTGGAGATGCAGTTTTTGGTGCACCAGGCAGTGTGCCAACACGCAGCTCTTGAGCACCTGTTAGGTAAATATTTCTCCAACCAGCCCCTTCTGATTGATAACCTAGTTGCTCGTACGTGTCTGCTAGTAATTCACGAGCGTCCTTGTTTTTTGGTTCAACTTGGATAACTTTATTCAAAACAGTGGCAACAAAGCGATATTCGCCTTTTTCAAAGTCAGCCTCTGCCTTCTCTAGAATTAATTCACTGCCACCCATGTATTCTACAAACTTTGCAGATTCAGGTTTCACGGGTAGTGGGTTTAAGTTTGCAGGGTTCATGTCAAAGTAGCCTAAGTACATATTGTAAACGGCACGAGCATTATGAGAATAGGTTCCATGGTAACCATTGGTGTGCCACGTTTTTTGGATGCTTTCTGGCATTACTGTGTAAATTTCATCACCCATGTCTTGTAAAACAACACCGTTGTTCGCTAGACGTAGAGTTTGGTTATGCGTAAAACCGTAGGCATCACGCTGCATCTTTAAGAAATCAGAGATCTCTTCTGTTCCCCATACAGGTGCAGAATGTGAAGCAAACAGAACATCGGTGTCTTCTCCCCATGTCACTAGCATTTCATTGATTTTTTTAGACCATTTTAGTCCATCACGTACTTTTGCCCCACGAAGCGTATAAAGGTTATGCATGCCTTGGTAGGTTAGCTCTGCTGACCATAACGCTTTCATACTTGGAATGTAGGTAATCATCTCTGATGCCGCTTCTGTACCTGACGCATCCATAAATTGCATTTCTAACCCATCAATAACTAAGGTTTCAATTTCTTCGTTATGGTTGAGTTCGTAATCTGGCAGTACGTAAGTAATTGCGCCTTTTGATAAGCCTTTAGCTAACGCAGCATCAACTATGCCATGCTCATGACGATTCAGTGTCGCACCGTATTGATAAGCGGTACGGCGAGACATCGCGTTACCTGCTAATACGTTTTCATCAACAATTTCTTTGGTTATGTGTTTTGAGCCATACACTTTCACATCAGGAAAGGCTTCTTTAATCGCTGCTGAACCACCGAAATGATCGGCATGTGAGTGAGAGTAGATCATGGCAACAACAGGTAAGTCACCACCTTCTGGTACATTCTCTTGGAAGAATTTTAATGATTGGCTTGCTGATTCTCGTGTTAATAATACGTCATAAGCGATCCAACCACTATCACTTCGGATAAAAGAGATTGAAGCTAAATCAGTGCCACGAACTTGGTATATCTTACCTGGAATTACTTCGTATAACCCTTCAGCTGCTTGGTTTAAAACGGCTTGTCGCCATAGAGATGGGTTTACTGAGTCAGGTGCATTATCAGCGTTAGCTACAGATGGGTCGATAAAGTCAAAGCTATTACGGATAATGTCACCGGTCTTTTTATCGAATGAAGCAATGAGACCTTTGTTATTATTTTCAAAAGCACGAGTATCAGAAAAGTTTAATGTTTTTGCGAAAGCGTCATTTTTCTCAATGGTTGTTTTGGTTGCTGGTTTGCCGCCTTGTTTACCAATTTCACTAAAGTGTTCATGGTTGTGCTCTGCTGCGATTGAACCTAAAGATATTGATGAGATAACAACAGCTAAAATCGTCTTTTTCATAAATCCACCTGTGTAAGTAAATTAGAACTGAATAATAAAATGATATGAGGAATTAATGCTTTGCCTCAGTGCTGGAATCTATATTAGTGATCTCTATATATTTAAAAAATAGAGAAAACTGTATACTTGATATTTATAATATAAATGGATTGATCGGTTTAATTGCAGGAATCGAAGGGAGCAGAAAATGCCAAAGAAAAAAGATTTCGATATGAATTTATTACGAGTTTTTGTTTCTGTATGTCAAACGGGTTCATTCACTAAAGCGGCAGAAGAACTTGATTTAACGCAGTCGTCGGTGAGTAATGCGATTCGTCGTTTAAAGGAATCTTTAGGCAGAGAATTATTTGTGCGTTCAGGTCGTGGCATAGAGATGACAAATTATGGTGCGAGTTTGTTTAAACAAGTTGAGCCTTCGATTATGGTTTTAACAAATGTCGGTGACGAAGGTGAGGCATTTGATCCTAAGACATCGAAGCGTACCTTTTCTATTTATGCGTTAGAGTCAGTATTACCTCGGTTGCAGATACGATTAAAAGCATTGCTTAAAGAGAGTGATATTACGGTGACATTAAGAGAGTTACCGAGTAATGAAGAAGAGATTATTGATGCCTTGATGTTAGAGAAAGTAGATTTGGCATTGGATGTGATGAAACCAAGACAGTCGTCATTGAGAAGCATGGTGGTATCAGAAGATAAAATATGTTGTATTGCACGGTGCGGTCATCCAAGAATATCAGGAACTATTACTCGAGATCGATTTTTTGAAGAAGATCATGCGTTTTTAAACATTCGTCGTTTTAAGCAAACAATAACAGACTACTTAGCTGAAGAGGCATTACCGAACCGTAAAATGGGCAGTGAACATACTTCTATGATGGGAATGATGGCGTGTGTTGCTCAATCGGATGTTATTGGTATTAATTCGGTTCGTTTGATTTCTCAGTATAAAGAGAGTTTTGGCTTGCAACTATTGGATGTCCCTTTTCCTGTGCGAGCAACAAAAATCCATATGCTTTGGGCGACGAAATTTGAAAACAACAAAGCGAATCAATGGCTGCGACAACTAATCATCACAGCCGAACAGGGTTAATAAATTAAGGCACAAGCCAGGCTGTTTTCTTGGATTTAGAAAGTAACCAACTTAATCCAAGGGCACCAGCACCACTGAGTATAACCCAAGCAGGGATAACCCACATCGGGTTATGTCCTTGGTACCACTCGTAATTTTTCATTGGCCATAAAAATAGTGGATGAAGTAAGTAAATACCTAAGCTGTAGGTACTAATAAAACCGACAATAGTGCGGGATTTATCAGACAGTGATTCACCATAATAGCGACAAACAAAAAACAGCATTCCAGCGGCTGCAACGGTATTTATGGTCTTATAAGATAACCATCTACCTACCGTATATTCTCCTAATAGCAGACTTTGGCTTATCACCATATAAACCGTCGTTACTAATGCTGTAATACCAATTAACAGTGCGATTATGGTGTTCGTTTTAGTTAATGAAACTCGTTGGTATAACGCATAGCCTAACAGTAAGTAACCACTATACAACCAGATCTCTGTGCTCCAGACTCCTTCAAATTTAACAAGAAAGAAACAGGTAGTAAGTAACCACACACCAATAATTGAGAAGAGAGTGGTGTTATCCATTTTTTGAACCATCACCCGAAAGAAAGGGATAACGATATACAGTGGAAGGAAATAATAAAAGAAGCCTAGATGGTAATAAGTGTACTCAAAAGGAAGATCGATAAGAACTTTTTTTGCTGCTTCAAAGTCATAACCTTGCGCAGTTAACCCTGAAAATAACGCATAAAAAACCGACCAGAAAATAAAAGGAACAAAAACCTTACCAAGCCGTTTTTTTACATAATATGAGGCGTCAAATTCTCTTTTGTCACTGAGCATCAATGCGCCGGTGATCATAATAAAAACAGGAACAGCCCAGCGACTTAAACTGTTTACAGAAACCGCCGTTGCCCATTCATTAAAAGGGATGGCATTTAACTCGTGTCGATAGGGAGCTAATACGTGGATCGCCACGACTGCAACTGCGGCAATACATCTTAGTAAATCAAAAAAGAAAACTCTTCCCATACTTTCCTACTTTTTATAATCAGAATTTGTTGGTTGCTTATATCGTAAAAAAAATCAGTCAATGTTTATATATTGTAAGTATTTGTATATTTGTTAATTAGATTCAAAATATGACCAAAGAGTAAATGCAAGCTAAGATTATAACACTGGTTTAATGTATTATTAACATGTTTTACTGCGGTATTAAGGACTAAACATGAAAACACTTACAGGATTATTATTATCAGTATCTCTTTTTTCGTCTGCTTTACAAGCGGAAGAAGTTACAGTGGCCCCATATATTGTTGGTGGCGATGATGCTGATGTAGCAAATTACCCATTTATGGCTTCATTAATGTTTGAGTATGAAAGTCAACCGAATACGATTTATCCTTTTTGCGGTGGTTCTGTTTTAGATGCAACTCATATATTGACCGCAGCACATTGCGTTTATGATGTGGCTTCTTACCGTATTAGAAATATGAAAGTAGCCATAGAGGCTAATAATGCACAAGAGATGTTTGCTGTTCAAAGAGTCTCAGTGAAAAATATTTATTATCCACGCGATTATAATAACTCAACATTACTTAATGATGTAGCAGTGCTTGAGCTATCAGAGCCTCTACCGACTTATTCTACGAACCACAAAGTGAAATTAAGTGATCTTTCTGAGCAAGGTTACCGCTCTGCTAATGAGAAGTTTACGATTATTGGTTATGGTCGTTTAGATTCAAATACTCAAAATGCAGATTTAGATTTTTTGAAAGCTGAAGTTGAGTATGTTAACCCTCTTGACTGTGATGTATGGACTAATTTTACGACGTCAGATAAGCAGATATGTACAAAAGGTAAGCCTATTAGCGGTAGTAATTTAGTCACAGCTACTTGCCAAGGAGATTCCGGTGGACCTTTAGTTTGGAGTGATAATGGAGTTAAAACTCAAATAGGAATTGTTAGTTTTGGGCCGAGTATTTGTGGTCAACCTAATCAATCTAATGGGGACCCTTTAGCTGCTCAGTCCGTTTTTACCGATGTTAGTCAATATGCCGATTGGATACGTAAAGCGCAGAGCGGTGAAATAGCAGCAACAAGAACAGCGACAGATTTAAGTGATAGCTCTGGTGGCACTCTTGGCTTTGGTAGCTTACTTTCATTGGCTTTGTTTAGTTTATATCGCCGTAAATATTCTTAATTTTTTATATTCATATCAATAATATAAAAGGACAGCCAATTATAAGCTGTCCTTTTTAACGTCTACATAAGATTAAACATATTGTAGGACCAAAGAGTTCCACGCTTTTTTCTGCTGCTCAAACTGTAGTTTGATCTGCTTATGCTGCACACGAAGTAATGCTAATTCATATTGTTTTGATAATGCATTCTTTTTGTTTTCAAGCAGTTTCTTTTTAGAATCATAATACTCAGACATACGTTCAATCAGCGCATCATACTCTGCTTCTAAATGTTCTTTAACGACATGATAATTATGGAGAGATGCAATTTTATCTTCCGCTTTCTTACGTAACATAAGGGCTTTAGCTTTCTCTATTTTTGCTTGCGGACTTACTCGAAGTTTGTCTGTTAAGCCGAACCATGAACAGCTTTTGATGAACCACTTTGTCGGATCATACTGCCACCAGTAAATACCATTGCGATAATCGTTCTCAAAAATATGATGATAGTTATGGTACCCCTCACCAAAAGTAAATACAGCTAAAATGCCATTATCACGCGCGGTATTTTTTTCAGTATAAGGCTGAGAACCCCAAATATGGGCAAGTGAGTTGATAAAGAAAGTGGTGTGATGGCTCAATACCAAACGCACAGCACCAACTACAAGTAGCATGCCGATAATGTCTCCGTAAATCATGCCAAGTAATACAGGAACTCCTATATTCATTAGTAGAGCAAGTGGCACGTAATGATTATGTTGCCACATGACTATATTGTCTTTTTGTAGATCACGGCAGTTTGCATAATCATTATAAGTAGCAGGTTGGTAGTGACGTAGCATCCAGCCTATGTGAGAGAACCAAAAACCACGTTTGGCTGAATAAGGATCTTTGTCGTTATTGTCAACATGGCGATGATGAACACGATGGTCAGAAGACCAATGTAGTGCACTATTTTGTAGTGCGAACGCACCACCTAAAGCAAAAATAAAACGAAGGGCTGGATGAGCATTGTAGGCTTTATGCGACCATAAACGGTGGTAACCTGCTGTGATAGATAGATTACAAAAACTGAAAGCGACTAATAGCCAGATCCAATGTTCACTGCCTAGGCTATTGTAATAGGCATAAAGAGGAGTCGCGACTAAAGCGAGTAATAAACTTGATGTAAATATAAATACATTTAACCAAATAATAGGTGGTTTTGATCCTTGATGCATAATAAATATTCCATTTAAGCGTACAGTTGTGCGCTAGAATAGTTTGTGCCGATATTATAGTCAAGAAAAGGCTGTGATGAATATGTAACAAATGTGATGAGCAAAAAATATGAGATAACGAGTATGGTGTAAAAGAGCACTTTCTATCAGAGAAAAGAGTATAATTTGAGGTTGTAGGCATTCTAAAATTGGGAAGTAGGGAATGAAAGTTACGTTTTCCGAAGGCGATATAATTGTAAATCCACACGAGATGGTAGTGAGGCTTAATAACACCTCAAGAGTAACCATGCAGGCTGAAACAGACGCACTGACTTTAATTGGTGGGGTTAATGTAATAAGTGCCGTAGGAAGTGGTATGAAGTGGTCAATTAAACTCGATAATGCTGAGCAATTAGAGATACTTGCTCAGGAATTGGGTATTGCTATCGAGTTTTATTAATCTATATGATCTATTCAGGCATAACAATTTGGTTTTTACCCTGTTGTTTTGCCTGATACATGTTGTTATCTGCGTCTTGGATTAGAGCTTCAATATGACAATGCTTAGATGAACAAGTACTGATACCAATACTTACGGTAACGGTATGTTTATTTCCTGAGAACTCATAGTGTTCTTGTTTACATCCCTGAAGAATACGTTTTGCAAGGGTATAGGCTTGTTCTTTATCTTTTTGTGGTAGGAACACAATAAATTCCTCACCGCCCCATCGACCGACTAACCCTGAATCACCGACAATGGCTTTACATTGTTGAGAAAACCGCTTAATCACCTCATCTCCAGCATAGTGACCAAATTGATCATTGATAAGCTTAAAATTATCTATGTCAATTAATAGGCATGTTTTTGAAGGGCAAGATATACCTAGCGTTTTCTGTGTTATTTTTTCGGAAATAGCTCTGCGGTTTAACAATCCTGTTAAATCATCATGTGATGCTTGATATTTGATTTGTCTTTCTAAATTATACTTTTCCGTTACATCAATCATGGAGCTTTGAACGGCAGGTTCTCCGTCCCAATTGATGACACTTTCAAATAAATGAAAGTAGCGTATCTCGCCATCAAATGCGATATTTTCAACAATCGAATTTGTTGATTTAACTTTTCCGCTAATAAGTTCTTGGTAGCGATTTTTAGCATAATCATGGTTACGTTCAGGGATAATACGCATGAAATTATCTAGAGCCATGACTTCAGCTACGGATTTTGCTCTGATTATTTCAACAAAAGAAGGGTTGATCATTAATGGTCTAAAATCTCTATGAACAAGGATCCCTTGTAATGAATGCCAAATAAGATCTTTATATTTTTGTTCTTGCTCTAGGATTTGTTCATTCGCTTGGTCGATCATTGACATATCAATAACCGTAATTTGAAGAGCGGGTTGACCTTCCCATTCAATGACATGATCTACAGTAAGTACTGAGAATATTTCGCCATGCACATTTTGATTTGCGTAGGAACGAACTTTAGGCAGTTCTTTACCTGACATTACATCATTGTAGGCTTGTTGGGCAGCGCAATGAAATTTTGGGTCGATGATGTCAAATAAAGAGTTCAAATTCATTACATCATCAATGGATTCAAAACCAAACATTTGTGCGTATTTTTCATCAGCATAAAGAGGTGAGAAATTACGATGAATAACAACACCATAGGTGGAGTCGATATGTATTGGTTTCATTGCCTATCCTAGCTTATATATCCAAGCATCCATGCTATACCTTTGTTAAGTATAAAGAAACCCAAAAGCATAAATTAAAGTGTGATGCTTGTAGTATTAATAATTTAGAAGAAATTAATGAGATTGTTTGATTCTAAAAGGTTTATCTACGGATGGCTTACAGAAATAACTAATGATAGTGATGTGAACTACCGCTTCAATTTGTAAAAGCCAGACGCTATTTGAATTTTTAAAAGTGGTGATTTCTATATTCGACAGATACAAAAAAGCCTCGTCATTTCTGACAAGGCTTTGTTGTGTTGGCGGAGCGGACGGGACTTTCTATCTCACCTTGAGAGCAGCACGTCCCCCGGCGTGTCAGGCCGCTAAGCTCTCCAATAGAAAGTCTAATCTGACACCACTATCATTAATTATCTCTTTGCTCTTACTGGTTAAAATCTTTTTTATCTGTGTTAGAAATTTTGTAGTTAGGCCCACTAGCTTCTGCAATTTCTGCCTTGATATAAAAGATTTTTCCTGCGTAATAGTCTAAAGAAATAATTAATGGTAGTGATGTGAACTACCGCTTCAATGTGTAAAATCCAGACGCTATCTGAATTTTTAAAAGTGGTTATTTCTGTATTCGACAGATACAAAAAAGGCATCGTCTTTCGACAATGCCTTCGTTGTGTTGGCGGAGCGGACGGGACTCGAACCCGCGACCCCCGGCGTGACAGGCCGGTATTCTAACCAACTGAACTACCGCTCCAATTTGTAAAACCCAGACTCTATCTGAATTTTCAAAAGTGGTGGAGGGATAGGGATTTGAACCCTAGAACCGCTATTAACGGTTGCCGGTTTTCAAGACCGGTGCTTTCGACCACTCAGCCATCCCTCCAGTGCGGTGAATAATAGTCAGCTTTGATTTTTATGTAAAGCACTTTTTGAAGAAAATTACTTAACCGTATAAAAAATAAACGTTATTCTGCATTTTTTTCCACATCGACTAAATAATCACCTTCTAACCAGTTACGACCAATTAAAAGTTTGTAGTCTAATTTGCTTCTATCACGTAGATTCACGGCTACTTTTTTATCTTTACCATCAAATTCTAAATGCATTCTTACAGCATATCGACGCTCTACTCCTTGAGCATTACGTATTTTACTTACTTTAATGATACGGCTGGTATGTTGAGTTGCTTCACCGTCTTCGTTGTAAGTTGTAAATTTAACCGTATCGCCCAAGTGATCACGCATATTTTCACTCTCTTCATCTTGGCCAATAATTTGGATATTAGTGGCGTGAATTGAGGTGGTTGCGGCTCCTGTATCAATACGAGCTTCATAATTGGTGTTTAATTCTTTTATGTGAATGGTTTCGATTTGGCCAACAATGGTTTTATTTGAGCATGACTCCGCTGCAAAGCCAGAAGTAGAAAGTAACAATAAGCACGTTGAGAGGATTAGTTTTTTCATGAATGCCTTTAATATTGTAAATTTTATCCAATGAGAAGTATCTATTAATAATAGACGTTTAAATATGAATTGAGTTCAACGATATGTAAAGAATAAGACAGAATAATGCAAAATTAATAAATGAATCAGCGGTATCCATATTTGGTTACCGCTGAGTTCGTATTAAGCGTTTTGAGATCGGTTTTTCATCATTGAACCAAGGATCGCTAAGGTAATTATACCGACAATGGTTAATAGTGAAATGATGGTAGGAACTTCATAAGCAGTACCCATCAAGAACATCTTAATACCGATGAAACTTAGGATGAATGCTAATGCTGGTTGTAAATAACAGAACTTGTCTAACATACCTTGAAGTACAAAGTACAAAGAACGCAAGCCTAGCAGTGCAAATACATTTGCAGCAAACACTAAGAAAGGTTCTTGAGTGATAGCAAAGATCGCAGGGATTGAGTCTAAAGCAAACATAATGTCAGTAAACATAATAACAATAACAACCAACATTAATGGGGTTGCGATGGTTTTTCCATTTACTTTAGCAAGTAGTTTATGACCGTGGTATTTGTCATCAAATGGAATATATTTCTTAGCGAACTTCACCAATTTTGATGATGAGAAATCACTGCTTTCCTCAGTATTAGCAAACCATAATTTCACACCAGTAATGATCAAGAACACCGCGAAGATGTATAAGATCCAATGGTATTGAGCGAGTAACCCTGCACCAACAAAGATCATTACTGCACGCAGAGCAAGTGCCCCAATAATTCCCCATAATAAAATTCGAGGTCGGCTTGATTCAGGTACGGCAAATTGACTAAAAATTAATGCGAAGACAAATAAGTTATCGACACTAAGCATTTTCTCAAGTAGGTAACCAGTAATAAAAGCGATGCTTGCGTCTTTTGGTGAGTAGCTACTGTTTGGAGCCATTAACGGCCAGTAAACATAAAGTGCCGCACAGAAGATAAAAGCAAGAATGAACCAGAAAAGTGACCATACAAGCGCTTTTTTTAAGCTAGGTGCTTCTTTTCTTGTTTGAAATAGATCAAGGGCAAATAAAGCGAGAACAACTAAACCAAAAAGTTCCCAAGTTAACGGTGACATAATAATTCCTTACAGGTAGGTGAAAGGAATCCCGCTAAAAATGAGTGAGTAAACCTTTCACCATAAACAATAAAATTAACGTTATGGTTATTGGTCTTGTCAAAGTGATTGGCATTCTTTGCCCACTTACAGATACCGGAAGCCGAAGCTTCGGGATGACGATATCTGAACAAGATTAAGTATTAAATCTTGTGACTACTCCCCAAGATCTGGATAGTAATCTTCATTCTTAAAATATACAAATAAAAAATACGTGAAATGAAATTAATTTATAAACTTATCTTTGTCCTAGGTGAATTTTTTGAATATACATCACGATTTTTTTTTCATGTTTTGGTCATTAAGGCCGATAATAACTGGTGATATCAAAAATTTAGAATAATGGTGTAGCATGGATTGGATTCAAATCGCTGTCGTTGGGCTTGTTATTTTGCTCGTGTTAGTGTGTATTAATTTCTTTTTTGCGAATGGTAAGCAAAAGAAAAAGCAACAACAAAAAGAACGAGATGAAAGTTCGTACCGTAGAGCTTTAGCAGAGGCTCGAGCAGCAGAGCGCCAAGAGCGCGTATATAAAGCACAAACAGGGCATATATCAACACAATTGTTTTTAGCAAAAGAAGCTGAGATGAACAATTTTGAAGAGGCTTTGCACTGGTATGAGATGGCTGCAAAATTAGATAATAATATAGCAATGCGATCGGTTATACGCTTATGTGATGGTCGTCGTGATAATGTTGAGTTACGCGAGAAATCAGAGTTTTGGGCGAAAGTTGTTGCTGCTCAAGAAGGGGGAGCAGAAGAGAAACTGGCACTAGGAATTGCGTATCTACAAGGTAATGGGGTAGAGGCAGACATAGAAAAAGGTATTTCTTATATTACTGAAGCTGCAGAGTTAGATCATATTCCAGCTCAATTATTTATTGCGGATTGGTACGTGGCAGAATCAAACCCTCAGCCAAACGCCAAATTTGCCGCTGAATGGAACCTACGAGCAGCAATGCTTGATAATATTGAGGCGCAAATTCGCATCGGTAAACAGTATGCTGAAGGCCGAGGTGTGGAGGTTGATCCTAAAAAAGCCACGTATTGGTTGGAGGTGGCTGCCGAAGCTGGGGACGCTAAAGCACAATATTTTGCTGGTGAGATGGGGGCAGATACCAACGAAAAAGGTAATTCGATTGCGTATATCTGGTTATGGTTAGCGGCAAAAAATGGTATTGAAGCGGCTGCCACTCGACGAGACCATGTCGGGCATCTAGTGGGTGTTGATGCTGTGATTGGTCTACAAAGTATGGCAAAACCACTTTTTGAAAAAATGGCAAAAGGTAAAGTAAAAAAACACGTCATTATCAAGTCACTGGATAAACTTTATCAACGTGAGAGTTATTTTCCAGATGGTAATGAGTTTGTTGTTGGCGGATCAACGTCAGAAAAAGGATCACAAGAAAGTGATGTGAAAAAAACAGAGTCACAATCAGAAGAAATGACGCAATCAACAGAAAGAGAAGACGATAAAAAAGAGAGTATTAATTTTAGTCAAACAAAGATGGACAGTAATATGAAATTTTAAATTCTTTCTTTTTCAATATAACAAGGGACACTTAATTATTAGTGTCCCTTTTTTATTGGATTCTTTTATTTGGCTCTTTTATTGATAGGTAAACAAAATCGGGCAATGATCGGTTAACTGGTATTTTTTCACATCAGATTGTTTAAAAACTTGCTGAGTTACTGTGAAGTTGTTTGGTGCAATATTTGAAATGCCATGATCAATCAAACGAGTAAATGTGGTGTATTTAGGCCAGCCTCGTTTCCACTGCTTTGCAGTGCAGTTACCTTTTGTGTTTTTTGTTAATAAAATAGGTTTTTTATTTGCCTGCTTATCAATATTTCGCCATAACCAACTTCTTGGATGAGCGAGTGTATGATTAAAATCCCCTAAAATTAAATATTTTTCATTATTATCTTCTCGTTCATTTATCCAATCTGTGAGTTCTTCTGTTTGCAGCTCTAACGTAGAGCATGAATAGTTATTTTTCTTTTGACCTAGGCAGCCTGACTTTAAGTGTACAGAGAGTAAGTGGACAGGTTGCTCATTAATGGTTGCAATTACATAAGTAGCGTAACGTAATCGACTGCTTTTTTTATTTGGAAGAAGAGAAAAATCTGTAGGATCAGTGACAGGGATTGAAGAGTGGATCGCAAAACCGGTGTATTGATTAATGTCATTAAATTGCTTTTTAGGGTTTGTTGAGCGATCTGAGATAAAAATTTGATAGTCATTACCAACAACTTTTTGAATCGCTTCTATTGAATCGACTTCTTGGAAGGCCAAAACTTGGCTATTGGACAATGAAAAATAGTGATTTAGTTGTTCAAAATCTTGTGGGTGCCTTTCTGAAGATTGAAATTTTTCATTAGAGTTTAGGGTTAACCACTCCATATTCCATGTCGAAATTGTGATCGCATAGCTTGAAAATGAGCTAAAAATAAGAATGAAAAAGCTAAAAAAATGAGTAATTCGTTGATTCATAAGTCCTCCAGAAATCGCAAGCAGTTTAATTAAAAATTACGCATATAGCACATAAAAAAATGTTTCATTTTCATACATTGCAGCAAATTTGAGAACAATCATAAAGCAGTGGTGAAACTAGAATCACCCTCAGGTGTAGCTTGATCTAGATCAAGGTATTTTATTCTCAGATCGAGCTTAATACACCACATCTTGTGTTAGCTGATCTAATACACCCACTATTTAGTATTTGGAGCCACTGTGAATATAACTGTAATAAAGCGAGATGGAAGCCGTGCAACCTATAACAATTCTCGTATTATTGATGCTGTAAAAGGCGCGTCAGAGCAGGTAACTCCTGAGATTGAGAGTTATGCGCAGTTAGTGGCTCATGCAGTAGAAATTGCATTACAGGGACAAAAAGAAGTAGGTATTCGCCAGATCCAAGACTTGGTTGAAAACGAACTAATGCAAGGCCCACACAAAGTATTAGCCCGCGCTTATATTGAATATCGTCACGACCGCGATATCGCTCGTGAAAAAATCAGTGTACTAAATAAAGAGATCAGCGGCCTGATAGAACAAAGCAACGCTGAACTACTTAATGAAAACGCGAATAAAGACGGTAAAGTTATCCCTACTCAGCGTGATTTATTAGCGGGTATTGTCGCTAAGCACTACGCAACGCGTCATATATTACCTCGTGATATTGTACAAGCACACGAGCGTGGTGAGATCCACTACCACGATTTAGATTACGCACCATTTTTCCCAATGTTTAACTGTATGCTGATTGATTTAAAAGGCATGTTAACTGGTGGCTTTAAAATGGGTAATGCAGAAATTGATACACCAAAATCGATTGCAACTGCGACAGCGGTAACCGCACAAATTATCGCGCAAGTAGCAAGTCATATTTACGGTGGCACAACGATTAACCGTATTGATGAAATCCTTGCTCCGTATGTCACTATCAGCTATCAAAAAGCATTAAAACTTGCTGAGAAGTGGGGTATTCCTGATGCAGAAGCGTTTGCTCAAGCACAAACAGAAAAAGAGTGTTATGACGCATTTCAATCGCTTGAATATGAAGTCAATACATTACATACCGCAAATGGCCAGACTCCATTTGTTACCTTTGGTTTTGGCTTAGGTACAAGTTGGGAATCAAAATTGATCCAACGCTCTATTTTAGAAAACCGCATTGCTGGTTTAGGTAAAAATCGTAAAACAGCGGTATTCCCTAAATTAGTGTTCGCAATTCGTGATGGATTGAACCATAAGAAATCTGATCCGCATTATGATATTAAGCAACTTGCTCTTGAGTGTGCTTCTAAGCGTATGTATCCAGATATTCTTAACTATGACAAAGTAGTTGAAGTGACTGGCTCATTTAAAACCCCAATGGGTTGTCGTAGTTTCTTAGACTTATATGAAGAAAACGGCGAGCAAATTCACGATGGTCGTAATAACCTAGGTGTGGTGAGCTTAAATCTTCCTCGTGTTGCTATTGAAGCAAAAGGGGATGTAGATGCATTCTACAAGCTGCTTGATGAGCGTTTAGTGCTATGTCGTCGCGCTTTAGAATCACGTATTTCTCGTTTAGAAGGCGTGAAAGCACGTGTAGCTCCTATTCTTTATATGGAAGGGGCATGTGGTGTTCGTCTAAAACCAGATGACGATATTATTAATATCTTCAAAAACGGCCGAGCTTCGGTATCGCTTGGTTACATTGGTGTGCATGAAACAATCGAAGCGCTATTTGGCAGTGATGATCACCTGTATGACAATGCTGAACTTCAAGTTAAAGCATTAGAGATCATTCAGTATCTAAAAGACGCAGTTCAAGTATGGACCAAAGAAACAGGCTTCGGCTTTAGTTTATACGGTACGCCAAGTGAAAACTTATGTTCTCGCTTCTGTAAACTTGATAACACTCAATTTGGTGTGATTGATAAAGTGACAGATAAGGGATACTACACAAACAGTTTCCATTTAGATGTACAAAAAACAGTCAACCCATACGATAAAATTGATTTTGAAATGCCATACCCAGAGATCTCAAGCGGTGGTTTCATTTGTTATGGTGAATTCCCTAACATGCAGCGCAATATTGAAGCATTAGAAAATGTATGGGATTACAGTTATAGCCGTGTGCCTTATTATGGAACCAACACACCGATCGATGAGTGCTATGAATGTGGTTACACCGGTGAGTTTGAATGTACAAGTAAAGGTTTCACTTGCCCTAAATGTGGCAACCATGATTCTACAAAAGTATCGGTGACACGTCGTGTTTGTGGTTACTTAGGGAGTCCTGATGCACGTCCATTCAACTTCGGTAAACAAGAAGAAGTTCAACGTCGAGTGAAACATTTATAATGAACTATCACGTCTATCATTCGATTGATGTGATTAACGGGCCGGGTACGCGTTGTACCCTGTTTGTTTCTGGTTGTGAGCACAACTGTAAAGGGTGCTACAACAAATCCACATTGAATCCAAATTCGGGGCATCTTTTCTGTCAGCAGCTAGAAGATAAGATTATTGCTGATTTGAATGATACGCGTATTTATCGCCGAGGATTATCATTATCAGGCGGTGATCCGCTGCACCCAATGAATTGCGAAGCGGTACTTAAGTTAGTGAAACGAGTTAAATCTGAATGCGAAAATAAAGACATTTGGATGTGGACGGGTTACGAATTAAACGAGCTTAATGAGACACAAAAAGAGATAGTGGCTCTGATTGATACACTCATTGATGGTCGCTTTGAACAAGATAAAGCCGATCCGTCATTGGAGTGGCGTGGTTCGAGCAATCAAATTATTCACACAATTAATGTGTTGTAAGAAAATTGTAAAAAACTAAACAATAAAACGTGATATTTTCCTATCTGAATGGTAACTTAAATACATTACAGATCATAAGGATATGAAAATATGCTGCAAAATATAGCGACTCCTGCTAAAGATCCTATTCTTTCCCTTTCTATTGAATACCGTGCTGATGATCGTGACAACAAAGTCGATCTCGGCATTGGTGTTTATCGTAATGACAAAGGCCAAACGCCAATTATGAAAGCCGTGAGTGATTCGGCTAAGTCTATTGCGGCAGAGCAAATCACAAAGGCCTACGTAGGTCTTGCTGGTTGTGAAGTTTTTAATCAGAGTATGGTTGATTTATTACTACGTGATACCTCTGCGTATGAGCGTGTTTCTGCGATTCAAACTCCTGGTGCGAGTGGTGCTTTACGCATGCTTGCAGACTTAATCAAATCAACTGAGCCTGATGCAACGGTTTGGATAAGTAACCCTAGCTATATTAATCATCAGCCAGTAATGGAAGCGGCTGGCTTAAAGGTTAAGCACTACAATTATTTTAATCCTGCAACAAAACAAGTTGATAGTGCCGCTATGATGGCTGACCTTTCAAAAGCAGGCCCTAAAGATATTATTTTGCTTCACGGTTGCTGTCATAACCCTACAGGTGCAGATATTCGTCTTTCTGACTGGATTGCAATTACAGAATTAGCGCTAAAGAATGGTTTTATCCCGTTTGTCGATATTGCATATCAAGGGTTTGGTGATGGATTAGAAGCTGATGCTGCAGGTCTGCGTTTTATGGCTGACCGTGTTCCTCAAATGTTTATTGCTACTTCATGCTCGAAAAACTTTGGTTTATATCGTGAGCGTACTGGCGCAGCGATGGTTATTGCTGCCAATATCGAAATCGCAATGAATGCCAAAGCAAAACTTCTACAAATGGCACGTGCTACTTATACCATGCCACCCGATCATGGTGCTGCGATTGTTGGACGTATTCTAAATGATGAGGCGCTAACCTTATCATGGCGTACAGAGCTTGATGAGATGCAAAAAAGACTGCTAAGTTTGCGTGCCGATCTGTGTGTAGCGCTACGAGTTGAGACTCAGTCGACAGATTTTGATTTTATTGAGCAGCATAAAGGTATGTTCTCTGTTATCGGTTTTAATCCTAATCAGATGGCAAGTTTAAAATCGGAACATGGTATTTATGCGGTAGGTGATGGACGAATTAATATTGCGGGAATGCAAAAGCAGCATATTGATTATATTGCCAAATCTATTGCTTCTGTTGCAAATAAGTAACAGATATTTTTGAGATATTCACTATACTAAAATGAATGATTACAAATGAGACAGTAAAGGAAAGCGCATGAAAATAACAAAAAAATGGTCAACGTTACTTTTACCTATTTTACTTGCTGGTTGTATGTCTACAACAGCAACAACGACACCTGATGAGGCGGTGGAGAAGCCTGCAGTTGAGCAACCAGTTACTCCTGAAAAAAAACCAGAGATAAAACCTGAGCAAAAACCACAAGTTGATCCAAAACCACCAGTTAAGAAACCAGTTGCGACTAATTTAAAAACAGCAGATGGTAAATTAATTCTAGGTGAAGAAGAGTGGATGTACATCAAGGCGATTAATCATAATGCGAAAGCTCGTATTGACACCGGAGCAACCACATCATCAATCTCAGCGATTGATATTGAGATGTTTGAGCGTGATGGAAAAGATTGGGTGAAGTTTAAATTAGCGCATAACGATAAAGAAACAAAAGAGTTTGAATCACCTGTTGTACGTATTGTAACAATACGCCAGTCAAGTACAGAAGAGCGAACAGATCGTCCTGTTATTGACGCTTGGGTTCAAATTGGTGATTTAAAGACCAAAACAGAGTTTACATTGAATGATCGTACGCACATGACTTTTCCTGTACTGTTAGGGCGAACTTTCTTCCGTGATGTTGCAGTTGTTGATGTAAGCAAAAAGTTTGTTCAACCAAAAGTGAAATTAGCTAAATAAAGCCTATTTATTCTGGTTTAGGTTATCTAATACCAATCTACATAAGTATTTGATCATTCTTGCTTGTTAAAATCGATTATATCTGCGTTATAAATTTTGTAATTAGATCCACTAGTTACTGTAATTTATGCCTTGCTCTAATCGATTTTTCCTAAGCAATTATCTGAACAACTACTTATCCAGAATGGTATAAGTATAATTAGCAAAAAATGCCCAAATTAGATTTGGGCATTTTTGTATGACTAAAACAGTTTGTAGTTAGAGGCATTTTGGTGTTCTCTAAGTGATTGTAGTAGCGCAATCTGCTTATAGATAACATAGTAACGGCTAATATTTGCAACATAATGCACAGGCTCTTTGCTGACGTATTTACGGGCCATTATCTCCACATTATTGAACCAAACATTTGGGTCATATCCATGTTTTACTGCCATTCTACGCATTTTTCTTACATTAGCGGGCCCCGCATTATAAGCAGCCAATGAGAAATACATTTGATTCTCTTTGGTTATCTCAGGTTTTAAGAAGTAGCGTTTATGGACAAAATCCATATATTTAACTCCTGCGTGAATATTGTGCTCTAACTCTCTGAAGTTTTTAATGTTAATGTAAGGTTCTCTTGCTGTTTTTGGTAGGACTTGCATAATGCCTACGGCCCCCATATGAGAAACCAGTCGATTATTAAATCTTGATTCTTGATACGCTTGGGCTGAAATCATTAGCCAATCGAATTGGTATTGTTCTGAATATTGTTCAAACAAGAGAGCAAGATTATTAAATTGTTTCACAGTGTTTGGGTTTAATGCATTTTTTAGCCATTTGGTATTATCAAGGTATTTATTATAAATAACGTTACCTAGAAAAGATCCTTGTTTGATTTTTTTTACGTATTGGTTGATCGCAGATTTTAATTGAGGGCTGTCTTTTCTGATTGCCCATCCTATATTAGCGTTAGTACGGATAGGGAGAGATTCATGAATCACTATATTATCCATGATCTTTGTCCACAGCTGAGATTTATGACTATCGATGACGGTTATTGGCAGGATGCCTTGATTAATCATTTCCATTAATTCGTAATCTTGAAGGTTTTCTTCAATAAATTGGACATGGATAGGTGGAATGCCATCAGAAGATAGTTGTTTATTAATTTGCTGTAGGCTTTCAAAGTAGCTTGAGCTTGCTCTAACCCATACTTCTTTACCTGATAACTCTTCAAATGATGCAATTGTAGCTGTTGATTTTGATGTCACAAGCCATTCTTGGCTGTTACTTATAATTGGGTCACTAAAGTCTACATATTTAAGACGTTGAGGCGTAATTGTTAAATTTGCTACTGCAATATCACCAAATCCAGCTTCGAGTGCATTGAGTAGATCATCTCGTGGCACGGGAATGACTTGAACATTGACATGAATTTTATTTTTATGCAAATGCAGTTCAAAGTGATGAACAAACTCAGCAATGATCCCCTTAGGCTGACCTTTTTCTATATAATAAAAACCGAGATCGGCAGAGACAAGAACTCGTATAGTCCCTTTCTTTTCTAGTGCTTTTAAGTCTCCAGCATAGGGAACTTGAGCTAATGGAGACAGCTCAATAGAAAAAGCCAAGTAGGGAATAAACCAAAGTAATAATAGTAATTTATGCAACACTTTCATGTCGTAACATCCTTTTTAACAACATAGTAACAAGTTAGGTGTAAAAGGAAGTGAAATCAAGTGTTTTTCTGTTGATTTAAAGAATGCTTATTTTTGAAACAAAAAAGCCAGTGAATTAATTATAAATTGCACTGACTTTATGCTGATTTTTCTAAAATTGACTTGAAAGGCTAATATTTAAGTAAATTGATTAGCCATTATTTAGGCTTTTTAGTTACTTAAAAATGTATGGAGTCATTAAATTGTTCTTAAGTTTACTAGAACGTAAATCTTGCTGTCATCATTACCTGATCACCATAAATACCACTGAATTTGGCTTCAGCGCCAACAGAAAGTTGCTCTGTGGAGTGGAAGCGAAAATGCACGCTACCAATATCTTTGTTTGTGTTGCTATTAAAGAGTTGGCCATATTTTGCACCCACTTCAATTTGTTGCACTAACCAAGTACGAAAACCGAAATTAACTTCAGTGAGCATTTGATCACCAAATTTGTCACTTGATTTATCTTTTACGTTATGAAGTAGTAACTGGCCATAAATATCAGCAAATTCATTAATAGGACCGTTAAAACCAATACCACCATTTATATCCCAATCACCTTCAAATTTACTTTCAATTTGTCCAACTAAGTGCGAATTTTCTGTAAATTGTTGGTTAATTTGGGCTCCAAATGTACCAGGACTCGTTCCTACTCGAGCTTCAAAAAAGCTATAAGGGAAGTTATTGGCCATCGCTGTTGAAGAAGTCAATGCTGTTGCCAATATAAGTGCCTTTTTAATGTGTTTTGTTGATTCCATACCCTATTAACCTAACATTCATGAATTTTATCTATAAAAAAGCCTGCAATATGCAGGCCAAGTTATGATAAGTTAATTTTTTACAGGATTTGCATTCTATCTACTTCTATTTCAGGTACTTTACCACCTTCATATTCACCAAATAAACGCACCTTCGTGGTTTCATTTATAGCGGATGGTAATGAGATATCATCGTCTAACTCAATTTGGATTTCTGTTGTACCGTCAGAGAACAGGTATTTATCTTTACGAATATGGCGAATGATTTTTCCATCTACAATAGCATTCTTTTCTGTAAACATACTTGTGTCTTTCAGTAATTCAGCAACGGTAATTGTACTTACAGGGCCCGTATAGTTAAGTTGTGCTTGTTTATGGTTGTTGTGACCATCATTACCAGCAAGAGCGATAGTTGGAGATAAGATTAGAGCTGCGGTAATGGCAATAATTGTCTTTTTCATAATAGATCCTTAAGTGATGCGTAAGAGTTAATTTAAGCGATGTCGCTTCGATAGAGCTATTAAAACAAAACCTGCTTGAATCTATCGTGAGTAAATTATTCATATTCCATTCATCTAAACTTAAGAAGTGAAGAAGATAAACTGATCCTCCCTCTTAACAGAGAATAATGATAATATCAGTGGCTTAATATCTAACGTAAATAGATGGAATTATGAATAAAATTTCTCCACTGATGGTTCAAGGAACCACCTCTGATGCTGGTAAAACGGTGCTGGTGGCAGGCTTATGCCGAGTTCTTGCCAATAAAGGGATCCAAGTTGCCCCTTTTAAACCACAGAATATGGCACTCAACAGTGCAGTAACCGAAGAGGGAGGGGAAATTGGTCGTGCTCAAGCGCTTCAAGCTGATGCCGCAAGAGTTAAGCCTCATGTTCATATGAATCCTATTTTATTAAAACCTAACACAGATATTGGTGCTCAAGTAATTGTTCAAGGTAAGGCGATTGAAACAATGGATGCTTGGGGCTTTCAAGATTACAAAAAATTAGCCATGCCTTATGTATTGGAATCATTTTCTTATTTAACTGATAATTATCAATGCGTTGTTGTCGAAGGGGCAGGAAGCCCTGCAGAGATTAACTTGCGTGAAAACGACATAGCCAATATGGGGTTTGCTGAAGCGGCTGATGTTCCGGTTATTATTGTTGCCGATATCGATCGTGGCGGTGTCTTTGCTCATCTCTATGGTACATTAGCTCTTCTCTCAGAATCAGAACAAGCGCGAGTAAAAGGGTTTGTTATTAACCGCTTTCGTGGTGATATCTCTTTACTTGTTCCCGGTCTCGAGTGGTTAGAAGAAAAAACAGGTAAACCAGTACTAGGCGTTATTCCTTATTTGCATGGGTTAAACCTAGAAGCTGAAGATGCAATTAAGAGCGAGCAACAAGAGAAAGGTAAGTTTGTTGTAAAGGTGCCAGTTGTGACTCGAATTAGTAACCATACTGATTTTGATCCATTACGCTTACATCCAGAAATAGATCTTCAGTTTGTTGGCAAAGGACAATCATTATCAGGTGCTGATTTTATTATCCTTCCTGGGAGTAAGTCTGTGCAAGCCGACTTACATTATCTTAAATCGCAAGGTTGGGATAAAGATATTGAAAGGCATCTTCGTTTTGGTGGCAAAATCATGGGCATTTGTGGTGGTTATCAAATGTTAGGTGAAAACCTTTCCGATCCACTTGGTCTTGAAGGAAAAGCCTCATCTATTGCAGGTTTAGGGTATTTATCTATTACGACGGAACTTAAAAAACAAAAACAATTAACGTTGGTCGAAGGAGAGCTTAAGTTACCAAACCAAGAGACAGTAAAAGTCAAAGGATACGAGATTCATGCAGGAGTAAGTACTTACATAAAAGAAGAGGAAAAAGGGGATGATAATCAATTCCCTATCTCAATTACAAATGAAAGTATTGTAAGGCATGATGGTACACTTAATAATGAAAGCACCATTTTTGGTACTTATTTACATGGTATTTTTGATGAACCAAGCGCGTTTGAAGCAATTCTGTCTTGGGCTGGGTTAAAAGAAAATAAAGCGATAGATATGGATGCGATCCAAGAAGAAGCGATTGAACGCATTGCTGAGTCTATAGAAGAGAGTTTAGATCTATCGCAGATCTGGCCAAATGAATTTGAAAAAAAAGCGGCTTATTAAGGAAGGTATAAGTATGTCTCGATTGACATTATTTTTAGTATTGGTGTTTAGTTCTTTATCGGTATCAGCGAATGTTACTGTTTATGCTGCTTCGTCCTTAACCAATGTAATGAATGACATTGTTGATGATTATCAAGATAAAACGGGTGATCGAGTTCGTGTTAGCTATGCCGGTTCATCGTCACTGGCTCGACAAATAGCCAATGGTGCACCAGCAGATATTTACCTTTCTGCAAACACTAAATGGATGGAATACTTGGTAGAGCAAGATCAAATTGATACTGCAAGCAAAGTTGATTTATTACGAAATAGCTTGGTTCTTATTGCCTCTAAGACAACACCAAAAGAAAATACATGGCACTGGTTTATTGGGCAAAAAGGCTTTCGTATTGCAATGGCTGATCCAAGACATGTTCCTGCTGGAATCTATGGAAAACAAAGCCTTACAAAACAGTATCGTTGGCCAGAAGTAAAAGATCATATAGCATCAGGTAACAATGTTCGATCGGCTTTATTGTTTGTTGAGCGTGATGAAGCGCCTGTCGGAATTGTATATAAAACAGATGCATTGTTATCGAAAGGCGTTACGATTGTTGAAGAGTTTCCTGCAGATTCACATGATCCGATTGTCTATCCAATGGCTATCATAAAAAATAAAAACTCAGATAAGGTGACTCGCTTTTACCAATACCTATTGTCTGATGAAGCAAAAAATACATTCATCTCTTATGGATTTTCGACTATCTAATGATATTAACGGATTACGAAGTAGAGGCTTTACTATTAAGTTTAAAAATTGCAGGTATTGCCGTTAGCTTTTCTTTGCCAATTGGTATTCTCCTAGCTTGGGTATTAGCTCGTTGTGAATTT
The DNA here is from genome assembly GCF_028765525.1 of Aliivibrio sp. S2TY2. Lineage (NCBI taxonomy): Bacteria > Pseudomonadati > Pseudomonadota > Gammaproteobacteria > Vibrionales > Vibrionaceae > Aliivibrio > Aliivibrio sp. S2TY2. The sequence continues at coordinate 217,836 of NZ_JARACS010000005.1, forward strand.
AAAGGAAAGGGCTTACTTGATGGTTTAATTCATTTACCTTTAGTGTTGCCACCGGTAGTGATTGGTTACTTACTGTTAATTTCAATGGGGCGACAAGGTGTTATTGGTAAATGGTTATATGAGCTATTTGGTTTAACGTTTAGTTTTAATTGGAAAGGTGCTGCACTTGCCTCCGCTATCGTTGCATTACCTTTAATGGTACGTGCAATTCGCTTAGCTCTAGAATCCGTCGATCAAAAGTTAGAGCAAGCCGCAAGAACATTGGGCGCTTCACGTTCTAAAGTATTTACTACGATTACTTTACCATTAATGTTACCGGGAATTTTAACTGGTGCGGTATTGGCTTTTGCACGAAGTTTAGGTGAGTTTGGTGCCACGATTAGTTTTGTCTCAAATATAGAGGGTGAGACTCGAACGCTTCCTCTTGCTATGTTCAGTTATATTGAAATCCCAGGGGCCGAAATGGAGGCTGCACGCCTATGTGTTATTTCTATTATTGTTGCTTTAATCTCATTATTACTCTCAGAATGGTTAGCGCGTGCCAGCAAAAAAAGGTTAATGGGTTAATTCATGTTAGTCATTGATATAAAAAAACAATTAGGTGATTTGAATCTTGATGTTCAGTTAACGTTACCCTCATCTGGGATCAGCGCCGTTTTCGGGCGTTCGGGTGCAGGTAAGTCCTCACTTGCTAATATAATTAGTGGACTTAGCTCACCAGATTCAGGGCGAATCACTCTTAATAACTCCGTATTATTTGATTCTGAGAAGAAAGTATCTATACCACCAGAGCAGCGTCATGTTGGTTATGTTTTTCAAGATGCGCGCTTATTCCCCCACTATAAAGTAGAAGGAAATTTGCTGTATGGATGCAATGGAAAAAGAACGCATTTATTTGATGATGTGGTAAAGCTGTTAGACATTGAATCTCTGCTGCAACGTTATCCGCATTCATTGTCTGGTGGTGAGAAACAAAGAGTGGCGATTGGCCGAGCTATCTTATCAGAGCCTGCATTACTTATTATGGATGAGCCATTAGCCTCTTTAGATCTACCAAGAAAACATGAAGTAATGCCTTATTTAGAAAGGTTAGCAAAAGAAATCCAAACCCCAATTATTTATGTCACCCACAGTTTAGATGAAATTTTACGTTTAGCCGATCACATGGTTTTATTGAACCAAGGTAAAGTGAGTCTATCTGGAGACATTACTGATGTATGGGGATCGCCATTAATGCGCCCTTGGTTAAATGCATCAGAACATTCTGCATTATTAGAAGGATTTATTACTGAGTTACATTCAGATCACCCTATGACATTAGTCACCTTAAATAATTCTCAGCAGGGTATCTGGGTTAAGGCGCCTTGCAAGTGTACGGAAGAAGGGCAAAAAATTCGATTACGTATTCGAGCTAATGATGTTTCTTTAATTAAACAGCAACCAGAACAAAGCTCTATTCGTAATATTCTTCCAGTAATCATCGACAGTTTAACGGAAGATAAAGAAAACGATGTAGTGGCAGTTAAATTGAATTTATCTGGACATATACTGTGGGCCAATATTACACGTTGGGCACAAGAAGAACTGGCATTAGACGTTGGGCAACACTGGTTTGCACAAATTAAAGGTGTAAGTGTGACTCAATCAGACTTATGCTCAAAATAAAGATCTTGAAAATATAAGCCTCATAAAGGAAGTAAATATGAAGTACCAATGGATATTATTTGATGCCGATGAAACACTCTTTCATTTCGATGCGTTTGCAGGTTTGCAACGTATGTTTGAAGGATACGGTATTCATTTCAGTAAAGAACAATTCATTGAATATCAATTGGTAAATAAACCATTGTGGGTGCAATACCAAGATAATGAAATTACCGCTCAGCAGCTACAAGAAACGCGATTTGAAGAGTGGGCAAAGAAAGTCGGCGTTACACCAAAAGCGATGAACAGTGCTTTTATGATGGCAATGGCAGATATTTGCACACCATTAGATGGCGCAAGAGAATTACTTGATTCTTTGTTAGCGAATAATGTGAAGATGGGGATCATAACTAATGGATTTACTGAGCTACAGAAAATTCGTTTAGAAAAAACAGAGTTTAGCCACTACTTTGAGTTGATTATTATCTCTGAGCAAGTTGGTGTAGCGAAACCTGATAAGCGTATTTTTGAGCATACGTTTTCTCAAATGGGAGAAGTAAACTTACCTGGAGTATTAATGGTAGGGGATAACCCAGACTCAGATGTTCTTGGTGGTATGAATGTAGGTATTGACACATGCTGGTTAAATGCAACACAACAAGCGTGCCCTGAAGGGGTTAAACCAACCTATACAGTTAAGAACCTGAATGAGTTACAAGTACTGTTACATAATGCTTAGAAGGCTTTTGATGCAGTAAACTATATTATTATAAAGCACCTCATTGTTTATTATAGCAATGAGGTGTTTTTGTATCACTTGACCAGAAATATTACTCTTCTGATGGTGTTACTTGTTCTGTGTTCTCAGGCTCTACTGTTGTTTGTTCTGCTTCAAGAGCCATTTTTTCACGATCAGCTTTACTGATGTATTTTGGCTTATTATGCGAACGGCTATTTTTTGTTTGGGTTCTGCGGTGTTTCTTTAAAAGAGTCTCTTTAACTTTGTTTTTACGGCTCATTGTATTACCACATTAAATCATCAGGAATAACGAATTCCGCATACGGGTCGTCTTCATCCTGTGCATCTTCCGCTATTACGTTGTTAAGCACAACAACTGATTCATCACGCAAGGTAATCTTATCAGCCACACCTGCAGGGACAATTTCATAATCGTCATTAAAGTGCACGATAGCAAGACGGCCAGCAACTAATTGCGTTTGCATTGTTTTATCAACATACATTTTTTTGACTAGTGTACCGTCAGTAAAGTTATAACCAATGTCACCGTGAGAGCGATCTAGTTTATTTGCAGTGATCAATTGTTTGATTTGAGCGGTTAATTCTTTCTGATCTTTCTCGGCTTTGTGTTTCAAGCTTAGTTCTTTGTCTTTTTCAGCTTGAGCTGCTTTGTTCAATTCTACAGCCGCTTTTGCTTCACGATTTTGAACGCGTGATTTTTTTGAAGCTTTTTTTGCTTTTGCTACTTTCTTTTGGTTCACTAACCCAGCTTTTAGCATTTGCTCTTGTAAGCTTAGTGCCATAAATCATTCCTAATAATAACGATATTGAATTCCAATGATTATCCCATGACTTGTATGGGATTTAAAGGATATAGAGAGAAGTAAAGATGAAAACACCCTGTATTGCAGCTTGTAAAAACGAAGATGGCATTTGTATTGGTTGTAAACGTACCATTACTGAGATCATAGAGTGGAAATCAATGACTGATGAAGAAAGAGACAGAGTAATGGATAGATTATCAGGAAAAACAACAACACATACTTGTCCCGAATGCACAAAGCCAGCTCAATGTGATATCAAAATGGGTAAAGAAACGTGTTGGTGTTTTGAGGTCGAAACTCGCGATGTAGGTATTGTTTCTGAGAATTCTGAATGTTTATGCCAAGATTGTTTAACAAAGAAACCGATAGCGTGATATTTACGTGCTACCTTATAAATAGGGTCCTAAATTTGATATAGATCAATTGGTAAAGTTATCAAAGTTACCTATCCTTTAGAGGTATTTAACATTGTTAACAATATTTACATAAAATTAATTTGTCACAAGTATTAATATTTTTATACATTATTTTTCAATTAAATACATCTCTGGATGAACGCAAAAAACTAGTCAATAAAAGGGTTTATCTTAAAAATTTAATTGAAGCACTATTTGTGAGGGATTAAAATCTATGTCAGATAGGTTCGACAACTTGTTAACATTTTCTATATTTATAAAGTAGAAAGATAACTAGGAATAAAATTATGAGCAATGCAATAAAGCAAAACGATGGAGCAGAACGTTCTTCTGAATGGAAAGCATTTTTCTTCATTACGGTTGTTCTTTTCCCAATTCTAAGTGTGGGTGTGGTTGGTGCTTACGGTTTCTCTGTATGGTTCATGCAGATGCTGTTTTTTGGTATGCCAGGTCACGGTGGTTGATTCTTTTTTAAGTATCACCAGCTATAACAAATTAGAATTATTTAAAGAGAAGCAATTATGATGTCATTACTTAAAAAAGCTTGGTCGGTTTTTGCCCGTCCGAGTGTTCATATCAGCTTGGGTGTACTTACCCTTGGTGGTTTCATCGCAGGTGTTATTTTCTGGGGTGGCTTTAATGTTGCGTTAGAAGCAACGAACACTGAAGAGTTCTGTGTAAGCTGTCACGCTGATAACATTGCACCTGAATACGCAGGTACTATTCATGATAAAAACCGTTCAGGTGTTCGTGCTACATGTCCTGACTGTCACGTTCCTCATGAATGGACTTCAAAGATTGCTCGTAAAATGCAAGCAAGTAAGGAAGTATTCGCACACGTATTCGGTTTTATTGATACTCCAGAGAAATTTGAAGAGCGTCGTATCGTTTTAGCCCAGCATGAATGGGATCGCTTTAGCGCAAACAAATCTCTTGAGTGCCGTAACTGTCATGACTATGACGGCATGGATTTCTCTAAAATGCAACCTACAGCACGTATTCAAATGCAAGGTGCAAAAGAGCGTGATCAAAGTTGTGTAGATTGTCATAAAGGTATTGCACATAGCCTTCCTGCAAATATGGATAGCTCTGGCGGTATGGTTAGTGAGTTAACTCAACTAGCAAGCAACACTAAATACGAAGATGGCCAAACTTATGTTTCTGTTCGTCACCTTCCAATGTATGAAGATGCTAAATTAACAATTGAAGCAGGCCTATTAAATCCAGCCTCTCAAGTAACTGTACTTGAAGAGAAAGGCGATGCAATGAAAGTTGCAATTGAAGGTTGGCGTAAAGTTAAAGGCTTCGGTCGTGTTATCCAAGAAGATTTTGGTATGAACATTGCGGTAGGAGCTTTACTTAAAGATGCAGCTCAGAACGATAAATTTGTTCAGAAATTTGAAACTAAAGAAGATGATCTAACAGGTCTACCTTGGCAGCGTGTAACTGTAAATCTATGGATGAAGAAAGAAGATTTCTTACCTGATTACACTACAGTTTGGCAGAAAGCGGAAGAGTCATACAAAACAAACTGTTCTGTATGTCACACACAACCAGCTGAAGCGCACTTCGATTCTAACACATGGCCTGGTATGTTTGACGGTATGATGGCATTCGTTAACTTCGATACAGACAGTAAGTCACTTGTATTGAAATACCTACAAAAACACTCTTCAGATTTTTCTGACGAAAAACACTAAGAATTAATGGAGTAGATAGAATTATGTCTATTAGCAGAAGAAGTTTTCTAAAAGGTGTTGCAACAACAAGTGCAGTATCTTTAGTAGGTCCAAGCCTACTAATGTCTTCAAAAGCCAATGCTGCAGAAACAACTGGCACATGGCGTACATCTGGCTCACACTGGGGTGCGTTCCGTGCGCACATCTATGGTGGCAAAGTACAAGAAATTACAGCGTTAGAAATGGATAAGCATCCAACAGATATGTTGAATGGTATCAAAGGGATTATTTATAGCCCAAGCCGTGTACGTTACCCAATGGTACGCTTAGATTGGCTGAAAAAACATAAGTACTCAGCTGAGACTCGTGGTAACAACCGTTTTGTGCGTGTAACTTGGGATGAAGCGTTAGATTTATTCTACCGTGAGCTTGAGCGTGTTCAAAAAGACTACGGTCCATGGGCGCTTCATGCTGGTCAAACTGGTTGGAACCAAACAGGTTCTTTCCACAACTGTACTGCTCAAATGCAACGTGCTGTTGGTATGCATGGTAACTTCATCAAGAAAGTAGGTGACTACTCGACGGGTGCAGGTCAAACAATCATGCCTTATGTTCTTGGTTCTACAGAAGTATATGCACAAGGTACTTCTTGGTCTGAGATCATCGAGCATTCAGATAACATTATTTTATGGGCAACGGATCCAGTTAAAAACCTACAAGTAGGTTGGAACTGTGAGACTCATGAATCTTACGCATACCTTGAAAAGCTAAAAGAAAAAGTAGCTGCGGGTAAAGTAAATGTGCTTTCTGTTGATCCAGTTAAAAACAAAACACAGCGTTACCTACAAAATGACCACATGTACTTAAACCCACAAACTGATGTGGCGTTCATGCTGGCTGTGGCTTACACGCTATATACAGAGAACTTGTACGACAAAGCATTCATTGATACTTACTGCCTAGGCTTTGATGAGTTTATGCAATACGTGCTTGGTGAAACTAAAGATAAAGTAGTTAAAACTCCTGAGTGGGCTTCTGAAATCTGTGGCGTATCACCTGAGCAAATTCGTGACTTTGCAAAAATGATGGCAACTGGTCGTACACAGATCCTATTTGGATGGTGTATCCAGCGTCAGCAGCACGGTGAGCAACCATACTGGATGGGTACCGTTCTATCTGCAATGACGGGTCAAATTGGTCTTGCTGGTGGTGGTGTATCTTACAGTCACCACTACTCAAGTGTTGGTGTTCCTTCTACTGGTTTTGCAGGTCCTGGTGGCTTCCCACGTAACGTGGATCAAGGTCATGAGCCTAAGTGGAATAACAACGACTTCAATGGTTACAGCAATACTATTCCTGTAGCACGTTGGATCGACTGTCTATTAGAACCAGGTAAAGAGATCCGTTATAACGGTTCTAAAGTTGTACTGCCTGATTTCAAAATGATGGTTATTTCTGGTAACAACCCTTGGCATCACCACCAAGATCGTAACCGTATGAAGCAAGCATTCCAAAAACTTCAAACGGTTGTAACGATTGATTTTGCTTGGACGGCAACATGTCGTTTCTCTGATATCGTACTTCCAGCATGTACGCAATGGGAACGTAACGATATTGACCAATACGGTTCATACTCTGCACGTGGCTTAATTGCAATGCATAAGCTTGTCGATCCTTTATATCAATCACGATCTGACTTTGAGATCATGACTGAACTGACTCGTCGTTTTGGCCGTCATAAAGAATATACTCGTGGTATGGATGAAATGGAGTGGGTTCGTTCACTTTATGCTGAATGTCGTACAGCAAACGAAGGCAAATTTGATATGCCTGAATTTGATGTATTCTGGGAAAAAGGCGTTCTAGACTTCGGTGAAGGTAAACCATGGGTTCGTCACGCTGATTTCCGTAAAGACCCAGAAGTAAATGCACTAGGTACACCTTCTGGTTTCATTGAAATCACAAGCCGTAAGATTGCACGTTTTGGCTACGAAGAATGTCAAGGTCACCCTATGTGGTTCGAGAAATCAGAACGTTCACATGGCGGTCCAGGTTCTAAAGAACACCCATTCTGGATGCAATCTTGTCACCCTGACAAGCGTCTGCATTCACAAATGTGTGAATCTGAAGAGTTCCGTGCAACCTACGCTGTTCAAGGTCGTGAGCCGGTATACATTAACCCTCAAGATGCTAAAGAAAAAGGCATTAAAGATGGTGATTTAGTTCGCGTATTCAATGGCCGTGGTCAGCTTCTTGCTGGTGCTGTTCTTACTGATAGTTACCCTCGTGGTGTTATCCGTATCGAAGAAGGTGCATGGTACGGTCCATTGAATGAAAAAGTGGGCGCAATCTGTACTTATGGTGATCCAAATACACTAACACAAGATATTCCATCATCTGAGCTTGCTCAGGCGACATCAGCGAATACATGTCTAGTTAACTTTGAGAAATTCAAAGGTAAAGTACCACCAGTAACTTCATTTGGTGGCCCAATTATTGTTGAATAAGACAATAAAAGTAAATTAATTTAAAAAGCACCTACATTTGGGTGCTTTTTTTATATATTCTTATTTTATGTATTACAATTACATATATTTAAAGGTTGCTAATATATAAAATAAATATAAAAACAATACTATCTTATAACAAGAGCGTTCTATTTTTTATTGATTTTAAATTAATTTAAAATCAATGTGATTTTGCTATGAGAAAATCAAAATATGTATTATCCTCTCGCCGAAAATTTCACATAGGTGAAATCATTAGGATAATGCAAGAATGCTGCAAAAGTTACTTTCAAATTTAAAAACAAAATATCAAATATTAGTACCAGTTCTAGCTACTATCGTAGTAATGATGTTAGCTATCTATTTGGTTAATTCAAAATTAGAATCAACTAACCGTAATGTTCAAATATCAGATCATCGAAGCTATCAACTAAGTAGTGTCTCTATTGCTGAGGCGCAATTGTTGTTTCTTCGATTAAATGTATCTGCTACATTTACAAACCTTGAGTCATTAAAATCAATCGATTTTGATGCTGTTATTTCTGAGCTTAACGTTAACTTTACCAACATGGTAAACCAACAACGAACGTTGCAAAATATGGGGGCAGCCGTTAAGTCTCCTGAGCAGCTTCAATCTGAATTGAATTTAATAATATCTCAATTGAATGGTTACAAAAAGCATTCAGATGAGATGATAAAATATAATGATAAAAAGATAAAAGAATGGGGCAACTCACTGTATCTAACGACGCCAATTCAACAGGCAAGTGAGCTAATATTCTCACCATCACAAAGTGAAGAATCACAGCTATATTGGGGAAAGGTAGTACCTGAAGTATACAATAAAGCAAATAGCATCGAAATTCAGATGACTTCTCTATTTAATGAAGATTTATATACATCGGTAAGTAAAACACCAAGAATCGATATCGTTAATAGAGACTTTGATGCATTAGCTAAACTGATTGAACCATTAGAGAATGAAGAAGCTAAAAATATCCTTGCTTCTGCATTTAAATCTCAATCTGAAATGAATACGGTATTATGGAATGCTACTAACGAAATAAATAAAAATAAGAAAGCATTAATTGCTCTTGGAAATACAATATATCAAGAGTTAAATGATGAAAGAGTTCGTCTAACTAAGATGAACGGCAGTATTTCAGAAGACAATATGGCATTAATTTCTGAAAGTCAGACATTATTGTTAACTGCTCTAATTGTTACTGTAATTATTTCTTTAATTATTGGTGTTGTTATTGCTCAGATCGTAACTAAACCAATTTTAGTACTTCAAGAGCAGATGTCAGATATTTCAAATGGCCGTCTAGATTCATTGAATAATCAATCAAGTGACAATGAAATTGGTGAGCTATGTAAAAATACAGACAGCACAGTAGTTCGCTTACAAGATATGATTAGTAGTTTACGTAACGTTGGTGAAGAAGTTTCTTCATCGTCAACGGAACTCGCTGCAATTATGGTACAAAGTGAAGCGAATGCATCAGATCAAAAATCTCAAGTTGATTTGATTGCAACGGCAATTACTGAATTGGCTGCTTCTGCAAATCAAGTAGATGCATCTGCAAATCAGGCGGATATTAAAGCTAAAGAAGTATTAGGAATGAGCAGAGATGGCGCTCAATCTGCTGCAGAAGGTGTGAAATTAAGTCAAGATCTTGCGATTCAGATGGATGAAACCTCTTCTGAAGTAATGATACTGAAAGATCAAACGGATCGCATTAGTGAAGTGATTACGGTTATCGATTCTATTTCTGAGCAAACGAATCTACTAGCATTAAACGCAGCGATTGAAGCGGCACGTGCTGGTGAGAGTGGTCGAGGTTTCGCGGTTGTTGCTGATGAAGTTCGCGTACTTGCTGCTAAGACTCAACAATCAACTCAGAATATTCAAGATATCATTAATAACTTGCAGCAAAAATCATTGACTGTGGTTGATTCAGTTAATCAGTCTATTAATATGATTCATAAAACTGCTCAGATGAGTCTTGATACAAATAATCAATTATTAAGTATTTCTGATTCAATAGAGCTTATCTCTCAAACTAATGCAGAAATGGCAACAGCAGCCAACGAGCAAAGTAGAGCGATAGAGTCTATTAGTGAAAACGTTAATGTGATCACTGAGAGTATTAACCAGAACGTAGAAGGGATTAAAGAATCTGCGCAAGCTAGCCAGCATTTATCTGAACTTTCTGAAAACCAAAGAGAACAATTGTTATTCTTTAAAGTGTAAATTTATTGATTAGTTTACCAAGTCAGTATGAATGATACTGGCTTGGTATTTTTAATATTTAACCCCTCCAAACTCTCGCCCTTCATCTGTTATTGTTGCTTGTATCTTGAATAGTAGTATTCTATGGAAATTACACAGTTATCTGATTAATTTCGTTATAGAAACGAGCAGTAGGAAGTGCATGATGAACCCATTATTTTTCTTATGCGGACAAGAAACCATTCCTGTTCAAACCGATTTAGTTTATGAACTGCAAGACGACCAAGTTACTATGCGTTTTGCTGGCATTCATAACCTGCCTATCAATGATCATTATCTTGTTTTACAGTTCCCTACACAATTAGAGCATGATGCTAAGATTTTAGGTGATGGCTTTCAAATGCTATCTCAAACGGGTGGTCAGGTTAGCTCTCCTCAAGATATAGGTCGTTGCCCAGATAATAACGCCAGTTATCGTTTATATTCAGAAAACGCTAAAAAACGTTTCTATAACTATTTAGTCATTGAGCAGTCCGATGGTTTTACACTATTTGGGTTCACATCGTGCTATCGCTTTGCTGGTTATTTTGAAATCCATCAACATCAAGGCGAAATGAACGTAATGGCATTTCTTGATGGGGAGCATACTCACCCTCAGGATTGGGCGAGTAATGAAATGGAAGTGGTTACTGTTATTCAAGCGGATTCACTTGATGAAATGTATGAACTTTATGCCGCAAAAGTACAGCAACAGCACCCGATTAGAGCAGGAGTAAAGCAAAATGCGCCTGTCGGATGGTGTTCATGGTATGCCTATTATGCAGATGTAACCGAACAAAACGTCTTAGATAACCTTGAAGTGATGAGTGATGAACAAGCAGAGCTTGAGTGGGTCTTACTCGATGATGGTTACCAAGCATTTATGGGGGATTGGTTAACACCGTCAAATAAATTCCCTAATGGCATTGAAAGCTTATTAGCGGCAATAAAAAGTAAAGGTAAAAAGCCAGCTATTTGGATTGCTCCGTTTATTGCTCAACCGGAGTCAGAGATCTTTAAAAATCATCCAGATTGGTTTGTACGTCATGAAAACGGTGAGTTATTAAAAGCGGAAGATATCACTTATGGAGGCTGGCGTTGCACACCTTGGTATATTCTTGATACTTCAAAACAAGCCGTGCAGATTCATTTAACTGAAGTGATTCGAACCATGAGAGAGGAGTGGGGAGTTGAACTTTTCAAATTGGATGCAAATTACTGGGGCTCATTAAAAGGTGCTCGTGTTCAGTCTGGGATCACAGGAATTGAAGCCTATCGTTTAGGTATGCAAGCCATTATTAATGGTGCTGGAGAGGCGTTGATTCTAGGGTGTAATGCGCCAATGTGGCCATCTTTAGGTCTTGTGGATGCAATGCGCGTCTCTGATGACGTAGAAAGGAAAGCTGAGCGATTTGAGCAAATTGCAAAAGAAACATTTTATCGTAGCTGGCAACATCGTAAATTATGGCAAATTGATCCGGATTGCATCACGTTAATTTCCTTACCTAATCAAGGGGCAGAACGAAAAGATTATGAATTTCACCGCAATGTGATTTTAGCTGCTGGCGGATTAGCCTTATCTGGAGACCCGTTACCTGAGTTGAATAACTTTGCGAAGAAGACATGGAAGAATCTATTGTCACGTCATCGCCTAACACAAGATTCAGCCCAGTTTAAATCATTATCGAATCGTCACTGTACACTTCGACTTAATCATCAGCATGAGCTCCATTGTGTCTTTAACTATGATGATGAGCCAATGGAGCACACGTTAGTGGCTGATCAGCCTTCAATTTGGCGTGATTTTTGGACAGGTGAGCAACTGAATGACGAGCCTGCGCAGATGTTATTACTGACTTTAGAAAGTGGGTTAAGTAGCCGCGCAATCTTGGTATCGATCTAAATTAACATTACTGACTTATTGGTTTAATTTAAGTGCATGAAAAATTTACTACTCGACTTTCTTATCCCGAGTTGAGGTTACATAGTCCCATCTTTATTATTGATAATAGAGATGGGATTTATTTAGTCTAATCTAGCACTCAATTTTAGGTGTCGCTGCACTAATACGCTGTTTTCTATCATGTGTAGGGGCATCAAAATGGCTAGCTAAAAGGCGCTGTGTAATAGAGTGTTGAGGGTTTGCAAAGATCTCTTGGGTTGGACCTTTCTCTACCACTTCCCCTTCATGCATCACCATCACTTTGTCGGTAATATGTTTTACTACACCAATATGTTGCGATACGTAGATAAATGAAATCGCCATCTCTTGTTGAAGCTCTAAAAACAGGTTAATGATTTGAGAACGCATCGCCATATCGAGTCCATTCAACGCTTCATCTGCAACAATAATAGACGGCTGTAAGATTAGAGCACGAGCCAAACAGACCCGCTGTTTTTGGCCTGTCGCCAGCATTTGTGGGTAGAAGTAAGCGTGTTCAGGTAACAAGCCAACACGTTGCAGAGTATCTTTAACACGGCGTTCTCTTGCTTCTGGAGGCATGCTGGTATTACGCTTCAATGGACCTTCTAGAATTCGGCCTATTTGAATTCGAGGATTTAACGATGAGTTAGGGTCCTGAAAAATCATACGTATTAATTTACAACGAGTTTGAAAATCTTTGTAATCTAAAACCTCACCATTAACTTTAATGATGCCAGAAGTAGGTTCTACGACACCTGCAAGCATTCTTGCTAAGGTTGATTTACCTGAGCCGTTCGCACCAATAAAACCTATTGTTTGTCCTGCTTCTAACGAAAAGCTGACGGGTTTAACCGCTTCTCGTACTTGTTTGCGAAATAACCCAGTACGAAAAACGTAATCTTTTTTAAGATCAGTGACCTCAAGAAGCGCAGTCATTCTTCTTCTCCTCAAAGTTTAGTGGGAAATGGCAGCTAAATTTGTGATCTTTCACTTTACGACCTTCAGGGACTTGCACGCATTTTCTTTGAGCATAAGGACAACGAGGACCTAAACGACAGCCAATAGGTAAATGCTGTAATGGTGGAATTGTTCCAGGCAATGATTCTAACTTGGCCTTATGGGGGATCCCATCTTTGCTAAAATCAGGCATGGCCCGTAGAAGCGCATTAGTATAAGGATGTTTTGGTGCTTCTAAAATATCTTTACGACAAGCAGACTCAACCGATTGACCGCAGTACATTACGGTGATTCTATCTACCCATTGCGTTAAAGTGATTAAGTCATGACTGATTAGCAGAATCGTGGTGTTATTAACTTGATTCATGCGGCTTAATAAACGGAATATTTGTGACTGGGTCACAGCATCCAATTCATCGGTTGGTTCATCAGCAATTAAGATACGAGGCTTATTGGCAATAGCCATAGCGATCATTACTTTTTGACATTCACCATCCGTTAACTCATATGGATAACATTTCATGATGCGTTTATGATCTTTGATCCCTACTTTATGAAGTAGAGCAATAGCGCCTTTCGTACGCCAATTCCAACGCTGCCACCAACTGCCAGTAAAGTACTTTGATGGAATTGCTTCTTTTAATTGGTTACCTACTTGCTCTGATGGATCGAGACAGGTCGACGGTTCTTGAAAGATCATCGCCATTTCACGCCCAATCACTCGGCGGCGTTCTTTTGGAGACAATGCAAGAAGGTCAATATTACCTAATCGCATTCTATCAGCACTGATCTTCCAGTTATCTTTGGTGATCCCTAAAATTGCTTTAGCGACAAGAGACTTACCTGAACCTGATTCACCTACCAACCCACGAATTTCACCTTCATTAAGTGTTAGGCTCATACGGTCGACAGCTTTTACCATACCTTGGGGCGTTTCAAGCTCAATGGTTAAGTGACGAATATCTAATAAAGGCATTACTCAGTCCCCGCATTTAGTGCACGCTGAATACCATCACCAACTAAGTTAATGATAATAACCGTAAAGGTAATGACGATACCAGGTAACGTTACTGTCCACGGAGCGGTATAAATTAACTCAATAGAGTCACCTAACATTACTCCCCATTCAGGACTTGGTGCTTGTGCGCCTAAACCGAGAAAACCCAGAGCGGTAATATCTAAAATAGCCACTGAAATCGCTAATGTCATTTCTGCGACGATAACAATGAGAATATTTGGAAGTACAGAATTCCATAAAAGGTAGAAGTCGTTCGCACCATCAAGTCGGGCAGCAAGGACATAATCTTTTTCTACCTCATTATGAACCGCAGTGTATACAGCGCGAATAAAACGAGGAATGAGAGCTAACCAGATTGCCAACAAAATATTAAATTCCCCAAACCCTAAGAAAGCAACAAAAATAATAGCGAGCAATAGGGAAGGAATAGAGAGAATGGTATCTAATAGGTGATTTAAAGCACTTGATAATAACCCTTTAGTCATACCAGCAAAAATACCAATGGTGCAGCCAACAAAGCCAGAAAATAGCGCCACAATTACAGCATAGCCAAAAGTTAATTGTGATCCCATTAATAAACGAGAGAGAATATCTCGACCTAAATCATCGGTACCCAAGAAGAACGCAACATCGCCTTCAGAACTCCATGATGGCGGCATTAATAGATTCTCTGATTGCCATTGAGGATCATAAGGACTCAGCCATGGTGAAGTGATGGTTATTATAATAATTAATAATAAACACCAAAATCCAAACATAGCTAAGGAATTCGTTCGAAAACTTAACCAAAAACGTTCCATTTGCGTTGGAATATGTTCTTCTTGATAAACACTATTTGAGAGCATAGAACTCTTTCCTTACTAATGGATTTACTGCGGCACCTAATAAATCAGACAGAATATTTGCGAATAAAATAAATGAAGCAACAGTAATTACCCCTGCTTGAACAGCAACAAAATCTTGATTAATAATAGCATCCAAAAGCCAGCGGCCAATACCTGGCCAGTTAAAAATAGATTCAGTTAAAATAGCCGCAGTAAATAGACCTGATAGTTGTATGCCTAGTTTCGGGATAATAGGCGGGAGCGCATTACGAATAATATGCTTAATCATAATTTGAAATTTAGACAGCCCTTTTGTATGAGCGACTTTAATGTAATTTTGAGTAATTACCGTAGAAACAGAAGAGCGCATCAAGCGAATGACCTCTGTCATTGGTGCAATTGAAAGTACCAACGTAGGCAATATTAAGTGCTGAATAATGTTTTCGAGCATTTCTGCACGGTACGGAGAGTTAGAAGCTAATACATCGATAAAGGCAAACCCTGTTTTAGTATCAAATTCATACAACAAACTGTAACGACCAGAAACAGGAGTAATACCAAGCTGCAAGCTAAAAAACATGAGTAAAATTAATGCTATCCAAAACAAAGGCATAGCGTAGCCAAGTAAAGCAATGGATGAAATAAAGGTATCCATTGGTTTACCTTGACGCATACCTGCAATGGTCCCAACAGGGGTCCCTATGATAAGGGCGATAAAAAAGGCAAAGAAGCACAATTCAATGGTAGCAGGGAAAACACGCAGAATTTCATCTAGCATATTTACACCGTATTCGTTCACACCAAGGTTTCCGCTAGTTAGCTGACCCAAGTAGGTGAACCACCCTGAGAAGAAAGAGGTTTGCGCCCATGCAGAGCTATCGTCAAGACGTAGAATATTGAAACCGATTAAGGTTAGGATCAATAGCGTAATAATGAATAAATTAAAACGTCGTATCGTGTAAATCCACATTATATCTCCTCCTTAATTCTGATAATTTTATGGAATGGATAGGTATTGAATGGACTTAATGTAAAACCGTGTAACGAAGATTGGTTCGCTTGATATTTTACGCCATGTGCTAATGGTATTATTGGCATTTCTTCGCTCAATAGATTTTGGATCTGACGATATAAGTTAATACGATAGCGAGGTTGATTCGTTTCTTTTGCTAAATCAAGCAAGAAATCAAACTCCTCATTACACCAATTGGCAACACCAAATCCCGCTTGTTTTGCGTCACATGAAAGCAATGGTCGAAGCATAGTATCAGGGTCTGAGCTGTTAGCATTCCAGCCTGTTAATACTAAATCGATGTTATTCTCTGCGAGTTCATTACGGTTTAACAAATCGCTAGTAATTAATTTAAGCTTAATCCCGATGTCTGAAAAATTGCTCTGAATAATTTCAGCTGACTTTTTAGGGCTTGGATTATAAGAGTTATTATCAAGAGGCACCCACATCGTCAGTTCAATTTCATCTTCTATACCAGCTTCACGTAATAATCCTTTTGCGTAATTTAGGTTATAGCGAATAAAAGAGCTGTCATTACCATAAGCCCAAGAAGCTGGAGGTAAGATCGACTTTGCCTCAATACCTGAATTATAGTAAACCGAGTTAATTAAGCTTGAACGGTCAATCGCAAAATTGAGCGCTTTACGCACGCGTTGATCTTGTAATAATGGGTTTTCTGTATTGATAGCAATAAAAGCAACGTTAGTTGCCGTTTGTGAATACAAAGTCAATTCGTCATTTTCAATAATAATAGGCAATTGACTGGATATAGGGTTTGCTACCACATCGCACTCTTGGCGCAGTAGTTTTGCTAATGAACCTGTCCCTCTACTTGATATATCAAATACCACTTGCGACATCTTAGCTTTACCTTGCCAGTAGTTGTCGTGTCGTTTTAAACGCACCATTTCACTTTTTTGAAATTGCGACAGTTTAAAAGGACCAGTACCGACAGGTAGTGAATCAATTAGGTTTTTATCGTCAGAGGCCGCAAGTTGCTGGGCATATTCTTTTGAGAGAATAACTGCGTAAGAGGTTGCTAAAGAAGATAAAAAGGTATTATCAGGTGAAGAAAGCGTGAATTGAACCTGATGCGGGTTAATG
The DNA here is from genome assembly GCF_028765525.1 of Aliivibrio sp. S2TY2. NCBI lineage: Bacteria > Pseudomonadati > Pseudomonadota > Gammaproteobacteria > Vibrionales > Vibrionaceae > Aliivibrio > Aliivibrio sp. S2TY2. Next base: position 234,759 of record NZ_JARACS010000005.1, read on the forward strand.
GCTTCTATTGAGGTCACTGTTTGAGGGAAATTGATACTATCAAACCATGGGTAATGCCCTGAATTGACATTGTGATATGAATTATCAGAGTTTATGATGCGCTCAAAACTAAAAACAACGTCATTTGCATTTAAAAAGCGTGTTGGTGTAAATAAGTCAGTAGTATGAAATGCAACGTTAGGTTGCAAAGTAAAAGTGTAAACCGTTCCTGTATTATCAACTTGCCATTCGCTGGCTAAATTTGGCGATGGCTTTTGCGTAACGGGATCAATAATAAGCAGGCGATCATAGATCTGAGCGCTAACGGCTTCCAGAATGCTGTTTTCATCAGAGATTTGTGGATTAAAAGAATCCAGATTTCCTGACTCACAGTAAACGAACCCTGTTTCATGGATTGTTTGTTTAATCCCCGCATCATAGCAACCAACAAGGCTAAATAATCCTGTTGCAGTTATGAGTATGCGCGCAATAATTTTCATAATGACCGCAGCTTTTTATCGATTTTAATTAATGAACCTGCCATTTTATACCCAAGTGACTGGTTCTGCACTTAAATATCTAAGATTATCCCTTGATTGTGGTCAAGAGTTGGTGCTTTTTCAATAATCCACGAAATTGATGGTAAGTAATGCCTAATTCTTCAGCGGCTTTTCGTTGATGATGTTGTGATTTTAATAGCGCTTGTTCAAGTAGTGCTTTCTCTTGCTCTATTTGAAATTGTTTTAAATTCAATGGTAGCGATATCGCTTGTTCTTCTCTTTCTTGAGCATTGAGTATAGCTGAAGGAGAAGAGGTTAACTGAGAATCTGCCCATGGAGAAACAAAAGGGTTGAGCTGAATTGACTCGATTTGAGCCTCTTCATGATTATGCTTAAACACGGCTCTTTCAATACAGTTTCTTAACTCACGGACGTTACCGGGCCAGTCATAACCTAAGATTTGATGCTGAGCATAACGTGAAAACCCTGCAAAATACGTTAAGTTCATTTCTTGGCACATTTTTATGGCAAAATGTTCAGCAAGTAACAGTACGTCTTGCTCTCGGTATCGTAGCGGGGGTAAATGAATCACATCAAAAGATAATCGATCTAATAAATCAGCTCTAAATTTATTTTCTGCTATTAAGTCTTGTGGGTTTTGGTTGGTCGCACAAATCAAGCGAACGTCTGCTTTTAGGGTTCGAGAACCACCAACGCGTTCATATTCACCATACTCAATCACTCGAAGCAACTTTTCTTGTACGGTTAAAGGCGCGGTTCCTAGTTCATCTAAAAAGAGGGAACCACCATCAGCACGTTCGAATCGACCTTGATGACGCTGCTTTGCTCCCGTAAATGAGCCAGCGTCATGACCAAAAAGCTCCGAATCTAATGTGCCAGAGCTTAAGGCGGCACAGTTTAAACTCACTAATGGCTCATCCCATCGCTTTGATAGAAAGTGAAGTCGTTGAGCAATTAACTCTTTCCCGGTTCCGCGTTCACCAAGAATGAGGATTGGTCTATCTATCGTCGCCAATTGAGATGCCTGGTCTAACGCAGATAAAAACGCATCCGATTCGCCGATTAAGCTGTCTTTTCTCATGCTTTACCTTAACTTAATTGGTCAATATTACTAAATAATGGTTATTTTAATCATAGCTTAAAATGGCATGCTCGTCGATTTGTTGTAAGCTGTTGATTTTTAATGAATGAAAACTTGGCATGTATTGTGTAATAGTCATAGTAGATTTAAAAATAGTTATCTAAATTGATATTAATTGAGAGGAATAAATTATGGGTATTTTTTCACGCTTTGCAGACATCGTTAATGCCAATGTAACTTCTTTACTGGATAAAGCCGAGAATCCAGAAAAAATGATCCGTTTAATTATTCAAGAGATGGAAGACACATTAGTTGAGGTTCGAACTGCATCCGCAAAAGCAATCGCAGATAAAAAAGAGCTGACACGCAAAATTGGTTCAATTGAAGCGCAAGTGATCGATTGGCAAGAAAAGGCAAGTTTAGCCTTAGTTAAACAACGTGAAGACTTAGCGCGTTCAGCATTGATTGAAAAACAAAAAGTACAAGACGTACTATCAAGCCTAAAAACAGAATTCATCCTTGTAGAAGAAAGCATTGAGAAGTTGACCACAGAATTAACTGAGTTAGAGACTAAACTGACAGAAACTCGTGCGCGTCAACAAGCATTAGTGATCCGTCAACAAACAGCGCAGCATCGTAACGACATTAAAGCGCATACGCATTCAGGTAAAACAGAACGTGCAATGGCAAAGTTTGAACAATATGAGCGTCGTATTGACGAATTGGACGCAAAGGCAGACACTTACTCAATGGGTAAAGCAAACTCACTAGAACAAGAATTTGCAGAGCTGCAAGCGCAAGATGAAATTGAAAAAGAATTAGAGCGCCTAAAAGAACAAATGAAGAAAGACGCATAATAGATTACAAGAATTGATCGAATTTGAATTACTAAGGAGAAAACAATGAGCGGCTTTTTTGCTTTCCCATTGGTCATATTTTTTATTTTTGTTGCACCGTTATGGCTGTTTTTACATTACCGAAGTAAAGGAAAAACAGCGCAAGGTTTGTCACAAGAAGATACACAGTTATTAAAAGCGATGACAGAGCGTGCGGATAAAATGCAACGTCGTGTTGAAACATTAGAGAAAATTCTGGATGCAGAATCCCCAAGTTGGAGGGAGCGCTAATGTCAAAAGAACTGTATAGAGATACTCGAAACGGAAAAATTGGTGGTGTTTGTGCAGGTATTGCACAGTACTTTGGTATTGAGCCGTGGATAGTACGTATTTTAGTAGTATCTGCCGCGTTATTCAGTGCGGGTTTTCTTGTTATGCTGGCGTACTTTGCAGCCATGTTGTTTTTAGATAAAGCACCAGTTGAAATGTACTACCGCACAGAAGAAAAACGTGAGCACACAGTAAAAAGTAAACCATGGCAAGCGGGTCAATCAGCATCAGAAGTGATTAAGCGTGTTGATAAAGACATGGCCAGAATGGAAGAGAAGATCCGCCGAATGGAAGGGTATGTTACTTCTTCGGAATACAAGGTTCGCCGCGAATTTCGTAACCTTTAATTAAGCAATAACTAAGACCTTGTTCATGGGGTGTTCAGATTCAGTTCTGTACACTCCATTTGTTGTTTGTAGAAAGAGAGAAATATGAATGAGTAGATTAACCAAAGAAATGAATAAATTAGTCAGCCGCAGTATGGATCGTCACGTCAAATTGGCGGTTACAGGGTTGTCGCGCGCAGGTAAGACGGCGTTTATTACCTCTTTGGTTAATCAGTGCTTACATGCCGCTTCAAGCGATAAATTACCTTTATTATCAGTGACCCGTGAAGGGCGAATGATTGGTGCGAAACGCATACCGCAATCAAATCTTTCTATTCCTAGTTTTACATATGATGAAGGGATGGATTCATTACTTGCTGAGCCGCCAACCTGGCCTGAACCTACACGGGATGTGAGTGAATTACGTTTAGCTATTAAATTTAAACCTAAATCGGGTGTGTTAAAACATTTGCAAGACAGCGCGACTTTATACGTTGATATTGTCGATTATCCGGGAGAGTGGCTATTAGATCTTCCATTACTGGATATGGATTATCTTAAATGGTCAAAGCAACAGCAGGTTAACTTAACTGGGCATAGAAAAATACTCTCTGAAGCATGGCTAAAAGAGGCGAAAAAGTTAGATCCTTTAGCGCCTGTCGATGAAAAACAAATCAGTCATATTGCAGAGTTATTTACTCAGTATCTTCATAGCTGTAAAGATTCTCAGGGTCTGCACTGGGTACAACCGGGGCGTTTTGTATTACCTGGAGAACTAGCGGGTGCACCGGTCTTGCAGTTTTTCCCATTTATGTTTTTGCATAAATACACAGAAGAAGAGCTAGCAAAAGTGAAGAAAGATTCGAATATTTCGATACTAAAAAAACGCTATAAACATTATCAACAGCACGTTGTGAAGAAGTTTTATAACGAGCATTTTAGACATTTTGATCGTCAAATTGTCTTGGTCGACTGTTTACAGCCATTAAATGCAGGTGAACAGTCATTTAATGATATGCGCCAAGCGGTTGATCAACTGATGCACAGCTTTCAATATGGTAAAAGTTCGATGTTAAAACGTCTGTTTTCGCCAAAAATTGATAAGGTACTATTTGCGGCAACCAAGGCTGATCATGTGACACCAGAGCAACACCCAAACATGGTTTTGTTACTGCAACAGATGATCCATCAAACATGGCAAGAAACGGCGTACGAAGGCATTAAAATGGAGTGCATGAGCATTGCGTCCATTCAGGCGACAACGGCCGGTATGATTGAAGATAATGGTGAGTTATGTGCTGCAATTTCTGGGATTAACAGTGAACAAAAACCATTAATGATGTTCCCGGGAGAGGTGCCAAAACGCATCCCGAGTAAAGCCTACTGGGAAACAGAGCCATTTAACTTTATGAGCTTTCAACCGTTGCACAATGAGAATGACAAACCGCTGCAACACATCCGAATGGATAAGGCGATGCAATTCTTGTTAGGGGATAAATTAGTATGAGTGAGTTAAAAAAACAGCGTATCTTTCAAGCCTCGTCTCAAGAGTTAGAGCAAGATATCGAAACCCTTGATAACCTTCAAACTCAAAAGCTATTTGAAGAGAATGTTAAATTTGTTCCTCAAGCTATCGAAGAAGAGGAATTGGATGGTGTGGATATTGAAACGCCATTAATCAAAAAGAAAACCCATTGGAGTATTAAAACATTAATTGGTGGTTTCCTTGGTTTAACGGTATGGCAAAGTGTTGATCATGTGATTACTGCCATTCAATCGGCTGATTTCTTATCGCTGGGCTGGGCTGGGTTAATTAGTCTGGCGGCTGTTATGGGAGTGACAGCGATTGGTCGTGAATTATGGATATTACATAAGCTTAAAAACCGAGCAGAAGTTCAACAGCAAGTGACTGAATTAGTCGAAGGTAATGGTATTGGGCAAGCCAAATCGTTTTGTGAAGATTTAGCGAACAAGGGCTCAACAGCAAAAACAGCTGAGTATACTCGTTGGCAAAACAGCATTGAATCTCATCACAATAACGCTGAAGTATTTGAAATGTATGACAGCATGGTGGTAGCTGAGCAAGATAAACGCGCAAGAGCTTTAATCAGTAGACACGCAGGTGAGTCAGCATTAATGGTGGCATTAAGCCCATTAGCTGTCGTTGATATGTTACTGGTTGCATGGCGTAACATTCGATTAATCGAGCAAGTTTCTCAAGTGTACGGAGTAGAGCTTGGTTACTGGGGACGTTTACGTTTGTTTAAAATGGTTTTGCAAAACATGGCTTTTGCCGGGGCAACAGAAATGGCGACCGATGTTGGTGTGGATATGTTATCAACGGGGTTGGCAGGCAAGCTCTCTACTCGTGCAGCACAAGGATTGGGGATTGGTTTATTAACGGCTCGTTTTGGATTAAGAACCATGAGTTTAATGCGTCCATTACCGTGGCAAATCGGTGAAGCTCCAAAGCTCTCGGATATGCGTAAAACTATCGTTAGTCAATTAGCGTCTAAATTGGGTTCTCAGCATAAAAATTAACCCATACAGATAACATTATTATAAAAATCATATTATCTCAAAATTAATTAGTGATAGTATGACCTCATTAGTCGGGGAGCCAATAGGCTGAGATCGCAATAGCGAACCCGTTGAACCTGATTCAGTTAGTACTGACGTAGGGAACTAATGGTCCTCTTGACTCGATCGCCTCTGATCCGTTTCTTTAGGTGAGATCTTGCGTACCAACGTAGAGATATTCTCATTCGACTGTTTTTCCTGAGCGTTAGTTAGGGAAAATAATTATGTCTACATTCGTTACTACAGCACCTTTGGCATCACCTGTTTTAAATAAGTTATCTACTATTACTCCTATTGTATTAACTATTGCAGGGTCTGATAGTGGTGGTGGCGCAGGGATCCAAGCTGATATTAAAGCCATCTCAGCAACTGGAGGCTATGCGTGCTCTGTTATTACCGCATTAACGGCTCAAAACACCCAAGGCGTTACGGGCATTTATTCAATCAGCAGTGAATTTGTAGAACAGCAGCTTGATGCCGTTTTCTCTGATCTAAATGTGATTGCCGTTAAAGTCGGAATGTTAAGTGATTCTGATGTTATTCATTCTGTCGCAAAAAAAATCAAACAATATTCTCCTCAATACGTGGTGGTTGATCCTGTAATGGTAGCCACCAGTGGCGATTTGCTACTTCAGGCATCTGCTATTGATAGCCTTAAATCTGAACTTCTTCCTCTTGCTGATGTGATCACACCAAATCTTCCTGAAGCTTCGGCATTAATTGGGGTTAAAGTTCCTAAAAATGAAGGTGAAATGACAGCCATCATTGATGAACTTCGTCAATTAGGTGCAAAATCAGTGTTACTAAAAGGAGGGCATTTAGAGGAAAGTACCAATAGTACGGATTTATTTATTGGTGCCGATTCCGTTGAGCGTTTGTCGACGGCACGTATTAATACTCATAATACACACGGGACAGGTTGCACTCTATCTTCAGCTATTGCATCTTATTTAGCTCAAGGTTATACGCTGGATGCTGCGGTTAGGCTAGGTAAGCAATATATCACCCAAGCAATTGTTCATGCAGATGAGTTAACTATTGGGAAAGGGTATGGACCAGTTAATCATTTCTTTGATAGAAATAAAGCAATTTAAATTATATAAATTCAATAGGTTGTCTGCTGTTGTACGAGGTGCTGTTGGCGGTTTTTCTTCTGTTGGGCTTTCATCTCATACATACGTTTATCTGAGTTTATAAGTGCTTCTTCTAGTCCTTCTCTTGTTGTTGATTCTATGCCATACGCAAAGGAAATTTGTTCATTCTCTAGCTGTTTACAAACACTGTTAATAAACGGCATTGAGCGATCTTTATGAGTGATGACAACAAATTCATCTCCTCCAACTCGAAGAGCCATTTCTTGCTTAATGCATGAGTTTCTCAGCACCTGAGCAAATCGAATAATCATTAGATCTCCTACTTGATGCCCTTTTAAATCATTAACTTTTTTCAAGTCATTTAGATCAAAATAAATAAGATCAAATGCATCTAATTCGATTTCAGAGAGTTTTCTTCTGTTATATAAATTAGTCAGTTCATCTTTCATGTTTTGTTTAGCCAATCTTTTCATCATATGAGTAATGCCAATAGCGATGAGTAGAAAAGCAATAAATAGAGAACCGTCGTCCAATAAAGTATCGATGATTTCGAACTTATCAGCGTGATATTCTATTTGAGGGAATTCTGTTAGTAGGTCATAAGCTTTATTAAATAGTAAAAGTGCGCCACCAGCAGTCAGAAAAGCATAAGGTGTTAAAAACTGGTAGGCCGTTAGATAGATATAGACTAATAAAATAAGTGTTAAACCTTCAAACCAAAGATCAGAAGCTGACTCAAAACCGATAACGTCATAGAGAAATGCGCAGAGAGCAAGAAGCGAAGAAAGAATAGCAACCGCAATTCGTGGCGTTGTTTTGTTCTGCATTATATTCATCCAGAGTTAATGGGACGTCATTCAGATAAGGTACTTAATTTTCAGATAAAAATAAATAGCCCTAAAGAAATAAATTAGAAGCATACGACTAAAATATAAGCAATTATGTATTAATAAGCCACTATCTCTAATATTAGATAGCAGCTTTTTATTAATATATCTTTATTGCGATTTATAACGGTTTATCAATGATCGCCTTTAAGTATTCAGTCAGTATAAAACCAAGGATTATGTTATTACCAATTACAAATTTGGCGTCATTCTTAAACCTAGTTGAGTATCAGTCAGTTCTGCTATTGTCATTAGTTTGCTCTCCCTGCATATTCAATTGCTTGCATTACATCATCACTTGTAAGAAGTACAGATAAAGGCAACCCTTGCGGTGCATTCGGCCCATAAACAACGTTAAGTGGAACCCCAAAACGTTGATGGCTTTTTAGATAATTAGTTACTTTCTCATTTGGGTGAGTCCAGTCTCCTTTCATCGCAATAACGTTTTCTTGATGCAGTGTTGAATACACAGGATCTTGTAAAATCACACCTACCTTGTTGGTTTTACAGGCAATACACCAGTCAGCAGTAACATCGACAAAGACTGTTTTCCCTTGAGCAACATATTCATTTATAGAGGGTTGATCCAAAGATTGCCAAGGGATATCGTCGACAATAGGTGTAACCCAATGCTTTGTTGTCATACTGCCAATAATCAGTAATGCGCTACTAGAGAAAACGATAATAGCTAAGATAGCAATAACGGTATTCTTGCCGTGTTTCTTACCTACTTTATATAATAAGAAAATAATTAGTAATGCAGTAATAATCCAAACAGTAGTGCTACCGAGAAAGGGAGAAAGTAAGCTAAGTAACCATAAAGTTGTTACTAGCATCATCAAACCAAAAATAATTTTGACCTTGTTCATCCACATTCCAGGCTTTGGCATAAATGAAACGAGTTCCGGAAATGAAGCGAACAGTATCCAAGGAAGAGCCATTCCAAGCCCTAGCGAAGTAAATATCCCCCACATTTCAAAAACATTAGCACCTAATGCGAAAGCAACCGCGGTACCTAAGAAAGGTGCACTACATGGAGTCGCAAGTAGTGTTGCAAACATACCCTGAACGAAGTGTCCAAGTGTTGTGTTATTGCCTTTACTCGCAATAGAGGTTGAGAATCGGCTTGGTAATTGGATCTCGAATATGCCAAATAAATTAGCGGTAAACAAGGCGGTAATGATAACCATAAAGCCAATGAATATAGGGCTTTGGAACTGGATCCCCCAACCAATGGCACTGCCTGTAAATTTTAAAATAAGCAAACCAGTCGCAAGTAACCAGAAAGACGTTAAGATCCCTGCGGCAGAAGCAAAAAACTGTAAGCGAATAGAACGTTTACTTGAGGTTGATGAAGTAACCATGCTGTTGAGTTTCATGCCTAATACAGGCAACACACACGGCATAATATTAAGAATTAATCCGCCTAAAAAAGCAAAAACAATCATGGTAATAATGCTGGTGTCTTTACTTTGGATTAGAGGTTTTGTATCGACAATCGCTGTTAATTCATGAGCAGATAAAGAAAAAGCAGACAGAAGCAACGCTGATGCCAATAGCACCGCTGAACGAAATCGAGCGATGATTTTAATTTGTTGAATTGTAAACACGGTTTTACTCCGAAAATAATTATATTAACTAAAGATATAAGTACTTACGGTGTGGTTATTCTTGGAAGGTGCAAAACGCGAGATGTCGCCGAACACCATAAGAGGTGGGCGGTTCTGTAAAAAAGTAAGTTGATCCAGCTTGTTTAAGGATCGCCGCAACAATAAGAAGGGCTAAGATAAACATCGGGATAGCAAAATCTAGATGAATGGTGTGAGCATTAACTAATTGTTCACTACTACTGCATTGTGAAGCATCATCGTTCTGAGCTTGGTCTGAATTGAGAGTGTGGATTTGCTCAATATTGTCAGGTTGAGATGATAAAGGGCAGCTTTTTGATAAACCAAGATTTTGAGAAAAACAAACAAATAGCACAATACACACTAACAATAGTGACCACGAAGCGGTACTTTGGCGCTTGTATTGTAATAATGAAAATCTCAAAGAAGTCAGCTTATTTTCAAGTGATAGGTATTTCCCATATTTTATTGATAAAAGCAAAAAGGTCAATGCAGATTTCTCAGTGAACCGGCTCTTTAAATGTAAGGGAAAATAAATAGTAGTGATGTTTTTATGAATAACTGGCATAGAAATTGATACATTAAAATAATAATAATAATTACATTTTTGATAAACGTATTAATTGAAGATATAACTTGAGCCCAGAGAGAGTAAAATGAACCTATCAATTAAAGCAAGATTGTACTTACTTGCGATTCTGCCTATTGTATTAACATCATTGTTGATAATGGCGATGACCTATAAGGAAGCCAGAGCATTAAACCAAGCTCAAGTGGACATGACACGTTCGCAGATGATGCAAATGAAGCGAGTCGAGCTGAAATCTTACTTGGATATTGTATCGTCAGAGTTAAAGCATTTTGCTGAACAAGATAAAACCAAAGAAGAAGTGTTAGAGTCATTAAAGCCAGTACAATTTGCAGATACAGGTTATTTATTTGGCTTTACCTCTAATGGTGTTCGTATTTTGCAAGGAAATACCAATGATATTGGTAATAACATGTGGAACATGAAAGATAAAAGAGGCAATTATTTTATTCAAGATATTATTACAGCGGCCAAAAAATCTTCTGGTTACTCTACGTATTATTATCCTAAATTAAATGAAACAGTGGCATTACCAAAATTGGCTTACAGTGTTTATTTTTCAAAGTGGGATCTAATCGTGGGCACTGGTTTCTACACCGATGACGTCGATGCTGTGATTAATAATATGAAAGCGTTAAGCGATAAACAGTTATCAGAGAGTATGCAAACTATTGTTTTGTTTACTCTTGTTATTATTGCGGTAGTTACGGTACTTGGCTCATTGATTAATAAAAGTATTATGGCCCCAATCCAGCAGTTTGATGCATCAATCAAATCGTTTGCTTCAGGCGATGCCGATTTAACAGCACGTATGCCTCACTTTACTGTTTCTGAGTTCAATCAATTAAGCACGAATTTTAATTTATTTGTTAAATCGCTGCATGAAATCATTACGAATGTATCGCACGTAAGCCGTGATGTCGTAGCTGAAACAACTAATATGTCAGAGCGCTCTGCTCAAGTGAATGCCGTTGTTATTAATCAGCGCTCAGAAACAGAGCAAATTGCGACGGCGATGACCGAGTTAACCACATCATCGCATGAGATTTCTTCAAATGCAGAGCAAGCGGCAAACTCAGCTCAAGATGCGGATAATAATGCTCAAGTGGCAATGCAAACCGTAAATGAAGCGTCAGAGTCAGTGAAAACATTAGCAGCAGAACTCGATGAAGCAAGCAATGTTATCTCGAAGCTAGAAGGTGATGTGCAGAACATCGCAAGCACCTTATCTGTAATTCAAGATATTGCAGAGCAAACTAACCTATTGGCTCTAAATGCGGCAATTGAAGCGGCAAGGGCAGGTGAGCAAGGGCGTGGTTTTGCCGTTGTTGCCGATGAAGTTCGTAAGTTAGCGAGTCGTACTCAAGAGAGCACTGCGCAAATACATCAGCGTATTGAGGCGTTGAAGTCAGGCTCTGATTCTGCGGTTCAAGTCATGGAATCTAGCAAAAACTTCAGTACACTGACTGTAAATAAAGCGGTGGCTGCGTCTGAATCATTAGGTCACATTTTAGTATCAGTAAATACTATTATGGAAATGAACTCATTAATTGCAACGGCTACTCAAGAGCAGAGCATTGTAGGTCAAGAGATCTCTGAGCGTATTGTTTCTGTATCAGATCAAAGTTCAGAGTCAGCAGAACTAGCGAGCCAAAACCGTGCTGGTGGTATTTTGTTGAATCAGAAAGCAAACGAGTTGTCTGAACTAGTCGCTCGATTTACTTTGTAATTACATACAGCAATAAATTGATTAAAGCACAAGAATTGAAAAGTTCTTGTGCTTTTTTATGTGCGCTAGTGGCTTATTACCATAATTTAAAGAAACGCCAATCACTTAGTGCGATAATAGTGGAGTGAACAGGTGGTGCAAACCAAAAGAGTATCGCGTTGGCTATAATAAACAAAGCAGATAAAGGTCGATTAGAAAAATCAGTTAGTTTTAAGGCTGAGCCAAAGGAACGTTTGATACGAACGTTTGCTAAATCAACACTGTAGAGCTCATCTAAAAGCAAATGAACTACCCCACCAGCGAAAACAAATGCCCCAGAAAGCCAAGCAATATGATCCCAGCCTTTAACATCATCACTCAGAATAAAACACGTAATATTCGTCGTGAATAGTCCACAAAATAACAGAAATAATAAAGAGTGACAGATGCCACGATGAATAGTCTGCCATTCAAATACATTACGGATGCCGAATTTGATAAACAGATGAATCACAACAGGTAAACCAATGAGAAGTAAAAACTGCCTTTCATCGATAGCATCACTAGTAAAGTAACGTATGCTCAATAGTACGATACAAATAGTAAATAGATTAAATATGATATCTAACGAGGTTGAATTATCAGAGTCGATATCAGGTAATAGGCCACCAATAGTGCCTAAAAACCACAACCATAATGCGGTATTAAGTTCGATGTGATTCGCTGACAATAGGGCAGCGGAAGTCACACCTGATGCCAATGCGGCAACATTTAAATGAGTACTGAAATTTGCCATAGGTTTTCTAAGAATTCTTTTGTAAAATGAAGGCTGAATTATTGAGATAAGTGATTATGTTTAAAATATTTGCATTACTGTTCATCGCGTTAGGAATTTATATTGGTATGAACTATGGCGATGAAGTTCAAAATGTTATGGATTCGGATGCCTTTGAGAAAGTACAAGAAACAATCGTTGATGGGAAAGATCTTGTTGTCGATAAAATAGAAGACGCAGTTCAATAAGAAATAGAATTTAGCCTTCAAATAAAAATCCCCCTTGATGCTTAACATCTCGGGGGATTTTTGATTCTATAACAGTAAATACTGAAAGCCAATAAATAACTGTGTTTATGTACAGTTATCTTGTAACTTTATTTTTATTAACAATTATTTAAGCGGAAGAATGGTGATTTCTACACGGCGATTACAAGCACGGCCTTGCGATGTAGAATTATCACAAACAGGGTAACGCTCACCGTAGCCACGGGCATGAACACGTCCAGCGGCTACTTTTTGTTTGATTAGGTAAGTACGAACAGAATCAGCACGTTGCTCTGATAGTGTTTGGTTTTTTGTTGCATTGCCAGAACTGTCCGTATGACCGTCAATTTGAAGAGCTGTATCTGGGTATTCAACAAGAATACGAGCCACACCATTTAATGTATTGTAAATACTAGAATCTAATTGGTAAGAGCTTGATTGAAAACCAATGCCGTTATCCATTACTAGCTTCAACTCGTTTTCACCCACACGTTCAACTTGAACACCAGAGCTTTTTAGCTCGTTACGTAATGCTTTTTCTTGGCTATCAAAGTAATAGCCAACACCGCCTCCAACCGCGCCACCAGCTGCAGCGCCAATAAGTGCATTTTTACGACGCTCTTTTGCGTTATCGCCGCTAGCAAGGCCAATAGCAACACCCGCAAGAACACCAGCAAGAGCGCCTTTGGTCGCTGAGTTTGTTTCTGTTTCACCTGTGGTTGCATTTTGACGTTGAGTAGCCTGGCAACCAGTTAAAGTGATAAGTAGTGCAAGCGCAATAGTGATTTTTTTCATTTTTTTCTCTAGTTATATACATCTGTGTCGCGCAGTGTACTCCTAGATGATCAAAAATCAATGCCTTGAAAAGCTCTTTATTGATAGAAGAGCTTATAATTGTGTGAAATAAGTCACTTAAAATTATTTTCTAGATTGGTTAGTAAGGCTTCACAAGTTGCTTTTAATTGTTGTAGCTCTTCAATCTCTAATTGGCTTTTGCAAAAAATAGCATTAGGAACAGCGAGTGCTTGCTCCTTTAACTTGACGCCTTTAGTTGTGAGAAACACTTGTCGAATACGTTCATCTTGAGTGCTGCGTTGGCGAGTAATGATTTCTTTCACTTCTAGGCGTTTTAATAAAGGTGTTAAGGTTCCTGAGTCTAGGTGCAGCTCTTGACCTAATTCTTTTACATTGATGCCATTTCTTTCCCAAATAACCATCATTGCTAAGTATTGTGGATAAGTAAGATCCAGTTTGCTTAGGAGTGGGCGGTAAGCTCTGATCATTGCGTTTGAGGCACTATAAAGAGAAAAACAAACTTGATTTTTAAGCAATAGTTGGGGGGAATCACTCTCTTCTTGAGTAGATAGTTCAAGGTTATTATTCATATTCATACCAAAAATAAAACTAGATTGTGCACAATATACTTGTTTTTTATCTTTAAATCGACTTATACTTACCGAAATAAAATTGCGCGCAATTTAATTGTGGGTAATTAAATATCTCAGTGCTATTCGATAAAAGGACATCATTATGACAACGTTATATACAACAACAGCAACCGCTTCTGCAGGGCGTAATGGTCAGGTCACAACTGACGATAACATGCTTGATCTTGCGCTAAGTTACCCAAAAGAAATGGGTGGAACCGGTGAAGCAACAAACCCTGAGCAACTGTTTGCGGCTGGTTATTCTGCGTGTTTTTCAAATGCAATTATTCACGTGGCTCGTGAGATGAAAGTCAAATTAACTCAGGCTCCTGTAACGGCTGAAGTGGGTATTGGTCCGAACGCAACGGGTGGTTTTGCATTAACGGTTGCTTTAGCGGTAACGTTAGAATTAGATGAAGAGCAAGCTCAACAATTAGTGAAAACAGCACACCAAGTCTGCCCGTACTCAAATGCCGTGAAAGGCAATATTGATGTGAAATTATCAGTGAATGGTGTTGCACTTTAATTCATAGGGATTGATTAAATGAATACTCTATTACTAACCGTAGGTCGTGTACTTCTGGCACTGTATTTCTTGGTTCCAGGTATCATGAAATTTGTGTCATGGGATATGCACATCCAATTAATGGAAAAGCATGACATGCCATTTGTTCCTGTCCTGTTAGGGCTTGCAGGTATTTTTCAAATTGGTGCTGCTATTTTATTAATAGCAAACCGTTTTACATGGATAGTTGCCTTACTACTGGCAGGATTAGTATTAGTCATTAATGTGTCGCTGCATGATTTCTGGAATTATTCAGGATTGGAAGGCGCACATGAGATGCAAAACTTCATTAAAAATCTAGGTATTTTTGCTGGTTTGTTAGTGCTTTCAGGGCATTCAATGCCGGAGTGCTGTAAAGCAAAATCAGTATCACAATGATGAAATAATATAGAGCATAAAAGCAAAAGGGATATGATGTGATTCATATCCCTTTTTTCTATTTGTTATTTAATACATTCAATTACTTTTCAGAAGTAAAGAAATCATTATAAAGCATGTAAAGGTGAGCTGAACTCCAAGAGAAGTTTGGTGCACCTTGTTGATCACCAGTGAGTGGGTTGTAGTTTTCACGGATAGGACCGTCACCAACTAGACCGTCAGCGTGATCAAAGAATGCACCTGCCATTTCAACCGCATCGTCACGATAGCCGTAGCTTTCCATGCCTTTTAGGCCAAAGTAGAACTGGTCAACCCAAACGCGCCCGCGCCAATAGATATCAGGGCCAAATGCAGGGCTAGATAGTGCGGCCGTACCTAATGGAATGTAAGTATTGAATTCAGAGGTATCCTTCATCACTTTAACAACAGCGTCAGCATTTGCTTGGGTTGCCGCTTTATTGAAGAGTGGTGACCAACCTTCAGGGCCTTTGCCACGTTCAACAATTGGCTTACCCGCACAGCCGTTTACTAATGGTTTGTCTTCAATACGGATATCGTAGAAGAAGCCAGTACCTTCATCAAACATACAAGTGTTGATGTAACTTGCTAATTTATCGGCTTTTTCACGGAACTCTTTTGCATCAGTATCTTTACCTAGAATATCAGCCATTTGAGCTAGATATTGGTTGTCACTGAACATGTAGCTTGCTTGGTCAACAGACTCTTGCAGTAGAGAATAGCCTAAAAGCGTGCCATCTTTATCTCGATTTTGTGCGAACTTCACTTCCCAATCCGAGCGTTTACCACCATTTGCAACATAAGCGTCTAATTGATCTTTATCGATAAAACCAAAAGCTGCGGCATCATCACGACCAGACTCCCAAGACGCTGCCGTTTGTGCTGGGATCTCAATGTGGTCATAGTTTCCAGATTTTATGATCTCTTGGTATTTATTTAGGCCAGCAAATTCTTCTTTCTTATCACCACGTTCAACCGTAAACAGCATATCGCCATTGTCTGTATTGTGTGCTTTATCGCGTGAAGCACCATACTCAGGAACACCGTTACCATTGTTATCACGATTACGTAACCACCAATCATGATAAGCAACTAATTTAGGGTACATTTCTTCTAACCACGCTTTATCTTCAGTGGTTTTGTATACTTCCATTACTGCCCATGCAGCAAGACTTGGTTTTGTGTTTCGCTCATTCCAGTTACCACCGTCACCACCACGCTCAGGGCTTGTGTTGTAGGCTAATAAATCAGGAATAAAACCAGCATCCCAAGGACGAACGGTATCATCTGCTTGAATTTGATACGCAAACATAGCGCGAATATTATCTTTTGCTACTTCTGGGTTAAAGTGCGCCATTGCATACGCTTGTTTCCATGTATCCCATGGCCATGTTTGGTTACCTGAGAACCAACGAGCGGTTACAGATGGTGTTACAGAGTCAAACTCCATTGCACCAGCAGCACCGCGCCAGTTACCATTAAGCGTTTCCATTGCTTTTACTGCAACGCGCTCTTGTTCAGGAGTTGCATTTGGGTTGGTTAAGCCTTTATCAAGGTATTCTTCCCAACGTTTTTCAGTCGCAACTAAGTATTGATTCGGATTTGCTAAAATGTCTGTGATTTTAGCTTGCTCTGCTTGGCTCTCTTCAGCGGTTAATACATGGGAATACGTAGTATAAATTGTGGTGGATTGCTCAATGTTTGCTTTAGAGGTAAAGCTTAAACCATTAACGGTAGTCGCCGTAGGAATTGATTTATGAACTTGGTACTCAGAGTCGCCTGATGTTAATAAAGACCAAGTAGCACGAACTTCACCAAAAGTCACTTTTAGACCATCATCTGTTGCTTCAATGTGACGATCATAATCAGGGTATGCTTCAGCAATGGTTTTATCTGATTGAGATTTTTCTTCTTTTGCGTGATTACCTTCGATTAGCTCACCATCCCAAACAAGCTCAACAGGTGAGTTGGTTGTGATTTTAGTTTCAACTAAAGAAGTGCGGTTTGTTGCAAAGCGCAGTGTCATTTCTATTTTTACGCCATCAGAGCTTAATACTTGCACTAATGCACCAGGAAGGCTGTACGCCTCCATGGTAAATTCAACTTTCTTGCCATCTTTAAATACACTTAGGCGGTCGAAATTATTTGCCATGAAATTAATGTATTCTTCGGTAAGTAAAGCTGTTCCTGGGAACCCACCCATACCATCATCGTTGTCTGGTAGTAGATGACCGTGCCAAGAGCCCATGTCAAAGAATGGGTTGAAACGTTGGTGATCATCAAAATCGTAATCACGCATATATTCAGGGGAACCCGTGCGATCAATCACGTCTTTAAATTGTGCCGCTTTAAGCTCATTAGAGTTAAGGTCTGTAGGTGATGTTTGTGCGCAGCCCATAGCAAAAAGGGCAGTAGCAACAGCAAGTGCAGAAATTTTTAAATTCATAATTAAATTCTTATAATTGATTTAGTAAAGGTTTAGTAAATTTAACTTAATGGATGTTATTGATAAATAGAACAGCTGTCCGTTAACTCAGTCTCATTTAATGAAGCTGAGTTCAGGAAGAGTGTGATGTAGTTACCAGTAATAGTACTGCATGATAAATATTTCGTTGGCTGAATCTGTCGTGTCATTGCTCATGAAAAACTTAGTATCAATCGCGGTAGCAAATTTACCATCGGCGTATTCATACCAAACACCACCATTGATGTAAGAGGTCGTTTCATCTTCGGCTGTATCAAGCTTAGTATTGGCATAGTTATATGCAGCAGAAAGGTAAACGCCCTTAGCCACTTCATAATAAGCACTGGTCATGATGCCGGTTTCTGTACCTTCACTAATGTCGTTACCTTGATCGGTATGATGCCAAACTCGAGCGGCTAAGGTTTTATATTCAGCTCCGATTAAGTACATCTCGCCATCGCCATCGGTAAATTCAGCACCACCAAGTAAGGTTAAATCTTCGGCAATATCATACTGCACATAACCATTTACAAAGGCGGCATAGCTGTATTTATTTGCGTATTCATCGTATTTACCAAAGTTAACTAAGGCATCGTCTTCAGAGAAATCAGACTCAGGAGCAGCAGAAACACTGTAACGAAGTCCCCCAACTTCATTCCGGATCTTAATACCTACATTTACATCTCGTGTGTTAGGTAAGGTGTAACCATTTTCTGGAGTTGCATCACCCCACCATTGAATATCATCTAAAGAGGAGTCAATGCGACCCGCAATAAATTCAGTTCCGGAATCTGTTCTATAACCTGCATAAAAGCGGTTGATACCACCTTCAAAGCCTCCCCAACCGTGGCCAGTAGCCCAAGCATTGCCTTCGTCATCGGCTTGTACTGTCCAGCCTTCGCCGTAAATTAGACCAAACCAGTTGCCTTCTTTAATAGCAAGGCCTCCTTCAATATAAGTACCATCGCTATAACGGCCTTTATCATCACCATCAAAGAAGGTGCGACCACCAATTCCCATTTCTCCGTAAAAGTCGGTTTCAATAGCGTGAACATTAGCTGCTAAAAGTAGAGTTGAAAGTAATGACAGCTTTGCAAAAGTAGGTTTCATAATTAGAGTTTCTCACTGTAATAGAAAAATTATTGTTATTGTTTGATAGGAAAGAACCGAAACTAGGTATCTACGGAGTAACTTATCAATAAGAAAAGGATAGCTAGAAATTAGGGGCTGGAATAGAGGAGTAAGAGATAAGTGTGAGCGAGAGAAAACGATTTTTACCTATATTTACCTAAAGTTTTACTTATAAAAAGTTCTAATTTACACGTGTTTTTTAGAAAAGAATTGAGATAAGTAATCTTATTCTCAACGTAATTTTAGAGACAAAAAAGGCACTGGGGGTATCAGTGCCTTTGTATTATTTAGAGAAACTAAATGCTAATTTGATTTCTACCTATTTTACTGTAGCTGTTTTTGGTTCAATGGCTTTTGCTTGCTTCTTTTCAAAGCGAGAGATCCACCAGTATGCAAGAGCGGAGAATACCATCGTCATAAATACATTAATGAAGAATGCTTGAACTAAATCAACACCCGTTGGGAAAGCTGATGCTGTCATACTTACCACAAAGATAGTGATAAGTATTGATACCACACCCATGCCTACTTTACGCGAGCCCATACGGAAATCACGAGGGGTATCATCATGCTTCAAGCGGAAAACAAAGTAAGCAACCATGATGAAGATTGGTGGAAGCATTGCTGTTCCGGCTGTTAGGTTAATAGCCGTGCTCATCATTTCTTGTACTGATTCAGAACCAAAGCCGTTAACAACTAGCATCACAACTACAAAAGCAAACTGCCACCATGCTGCACGAACAGGAACACCGTGTTCATTTAGTTCTGTCGTTTTTTCACCGTATACACCTTGAGGGATTTCAGAGAAGTGAATTTTAACAGGCGCTGCAGTCCACATCATCATAGAACCAAACATTGCGATGAAAAGAACAATACCCACAAAGCGACCAACTAATGATTCAGAGATATTGAAGTATTGAGCCATACCCGTAAATATTTCAACCATACCGCCTGCGTAGGTTAGGCTTTCGCGTGGTACGAATACGTTGACAAGTAAAGAGCCTACAGCGTACATAGCACCAATTAAGATACCTGCTGCGATGATAACTTTAATAAACGTCTTTTGACCGCCTTTTACATCTTTCAAATAAGCAGCGGCAGTTTCTGCACCACCGGCGGCTTGGAAAATCCAACACATAATACCCAGTGTTGCCCAGTTAATCGTTGGGGTCATGGCTTCCATTGTGATTGGTTGAGCTGGAGTATGATCGCCTCCTAGTGCCATTAGTGCACCGATAACGTAAATACCAAATAGAGCAAAGACACCATAAGCAACCATTTCAGATATCTTACCTAACCAAGATGCACCTTTGGTGGAGATATGCGTCGCAGCTGCAAATAAAATAATCGAGATAACAGAAGTGACAACAGGAGAGAAAGCATACTCATAACCTAACATTGCATAAGAAGCATAAGCAATTACGTTAGGAAGTAGAGAGACAAACCAGAATAGATTTACAAACCAATAAAGGAACGAGCCTAGGTAAGCCATTTTGGTACCAAGAGGTTGCTTTAACCAATCGTACATTCCAGATTCTGAGTTTTTATTGGCAGACACAAATTCTGCAATGATAAAAACAAAAGGGATAAAGTAAACTAACGTTGCGAATAAAAAGATAGGAGCAGAGCTTAATCCTAGCTCAATATTGTTATTAACAATGTTACGAACGTTGAATACCGCCGCCATTGTCATCGACAGCAAGGCAAATTTGCCAATTGTCCCTCGTAAAGAATCAGACATAATAATTGTATCCCTAGTATGTTTGCGTTTGGGTTATGAGTTTATAATTTTAGTTAATAAAATTTGGATGTTTTTAGTAAAATTATAGTAATAAGTTTTACCAATGGTTACTGTGAGATATGTCATTAAATCAAGATTAAGAAAACAGCAAAATGTGATGGTGATCTATGCTAGCGCAGAGAGTCGTGACCAGTAAAAAATAAAAGGAATAATTTGCTCCTATATTTACAGGTACAAAGAAGTAAAACATAGCGAAGTGTGGGAGGTTATTTAGAGTTGTAGTACTCAATAAGCCAGAAAGCAGTGCGAATACGATTAGCTTAGATAATTATGAATATCAACGTTATCGCACTGTTCTGGCTTTAAGTGTGCTTCTGCATATTTACTATAAAGACCTGAGGTTAAAAATAGATTAAATAGATCTTTGTCGATGTGTTTATCTTTAACCATGAAGCTCATGATTTTTAAAGATTCCGTTAATGTTTTTGCCTTTTTATATGGTCGGTCATGGCTGGTAAGTGCTTCAAAAATATCAGCAATAGCCATTGCTCGTGCAGTGAGTGGCATTTCTTCTGCTTTAAGTCCCATAGGGTAACCTGTGCCATCTACTTTTTCATGATGACCACCTGCTATTTTTGGTACATCTTTCATTGTTTTTGGAAACGGGAGAGCTTCTAGCATTTTAATGGTCTGAATAATATGATCATTTATTGTAAATCGTTCTTCATTATTTAATGTACCGCGCTGAATCGATAAATTATAGGCCTCACCAATGTTATTTTTGTGTTCTGGAGGCTGTAATGTAAAGCGTGGATCTTGATCAGCATTGCTTTCCCTAGGAATTAGGTGAGATTGATTGTCTTGTAGTAGAGTCACCGTCATAGGCAATGGGGTGTTATTCGAATTATTCAGGCGTGCTTTTTCTTCCCACGCAAGACCAAGGCTATTATCTAAGGTTTGTATCCATGTTTGTTGACCAATTTTTTGTATTTGTTCTGCGTCTTGTGCGGATAAAAACTCATCTCCAACGTTTATTTTAGCAATAAAGGCAAACTCTTCATCTAATCGTAGCCATTCTTGTTTTAATCTCTCTTTATGTTCAATGGGTAATGAATGGCTAAATGCTTCCTTCCATTGGTTTATTTCAGCATCGCGTTTTAATACTTCAAATCTTGTTCTTATTTCATGAATTCGATTATAAATAGTTTCTAGTTTTGTTGCTTTATCAACGACGTACTCTGGCGTGGTTATTTTTCCGCAATCATGTAACCACGAAGCAATTCTTAACTCCTCTTGTTGTGTGGAGCTCAGTTTGAAATCGTTAAATGGTGGAGTAGAAGAATTACTCGCCACTTGAGAGAGCCATTGGGTTAATAACGGTACTTTCTGGCAATGGTTTCCGGTATAGGGTGATTTTGTATCAATCGTACTTGCCATTATTTGAATAAAGGAGTCGAGTAAATCTTTTTGATTTTGTTGCATTTTTCTTCCATCTAGAGCAATGGCAGTATAATTAATTAATGATTCAAAGTAGTGAAATTGAGTATTACGAATGTATTCACTCTCTTTCACATCAAACACTAATATCATTGCCCCTATGGTTTGTTTTTCCCTAGAAAACAAAGGGAAGGTGATAGACCATATTTGCTCACTGTCTAAACCCAATTTATTCTGTTCCTGTTTGTCGAATTTATTAATATTCAGGTTTTCAAAGGGTTTCTTTTTGACCATTATCTGTTCAATGGTTTTTGCTATTTTTTCATCATTTAGAGCAAAGCTTTCTAATTGACTAATGTCTTCATTTTGTGTGGTGGCTCTCCATGCAAATTGAGGCTCTATGTGCGTTTCTGCGTCATTGATAAGGTAAAGATAAGCCGCGTTTGCTTTTGTTGCTTTGGCAGTGCTACGACCAATAAGTTTTATTAATTCATCAAAATTATTCTCTTTTGATATTGAATTCGTTAGATTGAAGTAGTTTTCTATTGCTGATTTCATACTAGAAATAGATCTCGTTAGATTTGCTATTTCAAGTATTTTGGTTGGCGTGTGATCGATAGATGAGAAATCAAATGTGGATATTAACCGTGCTTGCTCTGTGGCCTGCTGGATTGGCTTTGATATTCTTTGTGATACAAAATAGACACAAGGAATCGACAGAATAAGAATAGCGAAAGACCACCAAATGGTTTTTTGTTGAATAATATGTGCGCCAGATAATAGGTCTGATTTTTTTACTGCTATCAATAAATTTAATGATCGCTCTGTATTAATTGGAATCGAAAATATTTTTCCATACCAACTTTCGCCATTACTTTGATATTGTTCGATTTTTTGGTCTGAATTAATATGATTAATGGTATCTAGCACCTCGGCGCTAAATAAGTTACTCAAATTAATGATTTTACTTTCTTCTTTTTTTATTAAAGCGAGCTTAAGGGCATTACTTGCGTAAACAATATTTTTTTCATCATAAAGCACTCTAAGAGAGGAGGGATGGATAGTCGTACTTTTTAATACGTGACTGAGTTTGTCCATTAAAATATCAGCACTTACAACAACGTTATTTTCTGCTTTCTTATGAATAGTTAAACCAAACTGCTGTAATCCTGGAAAGTAACGAGGTTTGGATAAAACGATTTTCTCCTTGGTCGAATTTTTAAACCAATTCTCATTTCTTGGGTCATATTGATGCTCCTTAAGTTTATCTGAACGGATAAAACGAGATTGATCATCATAGAAAAAAACAGTCGTTTTATTTTCGATGGCAGAGACATGATTGATGAAGAAATAGTAGGCATTTTCTGGAGTATTTAGTTTTGTTCTAAATGAGGAGTGGCCTAATATACCAACGCCAAACCAATCGCCATTTGGAAAGGAAATACGATAAGTTGAGACGTGTTTATGTAAATCTAATAGCATTGCTAATTCGGTAAAGTAAGCGTTGCGCTGTTCTACTGTTTCGGCGTGGACGATATCTCTTCTGGATAGCTTAGCTATTGCGTTAAATGCAGGTCTATATTCGCTTCTTATTGAGGATCTGGTATCGGTTGATATTCGGTCAAAAATGGTTGAGGTAGCTTCAAGTAAAAGTTGATTGATGCCTTTGTTGGTTATGTATATTTGTACCGAACAGATTACGACGATCATTACAATAAATAACATCGATATATGAATGTGCAGTGGAAATAACAACTTCTCTTTTATTTTTTTTATTCGAGATATCATAACGCACCATTTATTTTTATTATCTAGAATAAACGTAGTGCACAAACGGTAAAAAATCGATATCTATGTATGCTTAAGGTGTTAATTAAAATAAAAAACCGAGAGTAGCTATACTCTCGGTTTAGTTTTACTTAATTAAAAACTGGTGAATTATTGAACCGCAGGTTTCGATTCCTCAATAAGCTCTTCTTTGCTTAGTGATTTCTCGTATTGGCTGTATTTCCACCATGCGTAACCAAGGAAGATAACAATGCCGCCAACGTTGTAGAAGATAATCGTCATGACATCTGCACCAGTTGGGAAGGTTGACGCAAAGAAACCTACCGTGAAAATACTAATTAGAATAGAAACAATTGTGATACCAGTAAGGCGAGAGCCCATTCTAAAATCACGCTCTAGGTGATCTAATTTTAAACGTAGATTCAAATATGCAATCATGATGAACAGTGGTGGAAGCATAGAAGCTGCCGCTGTCATATTGATTATTGTGCTCATTAAATCTTGTACCGTATCAGACGCTAATGTAGGAATAAACATCAGTGGAATAACGATTAAGAACTGAATCCATGCTGCACGCTCAGGCACACCTTGTTTGTTTAGTGCAACCGTCTTTTCACCGAAGATGCCTTTTGGAATTTCAGAGAAGAAGATCTTAACCGGAGTTGCAGTCCACATTAGAAGAGAGCCAAGCATTGCCGTAAATGAAACCACACCAACAAAACGGTTCATTAAGATTTCAGATAAACCATAGTGTCTTGCTAAACCTTCAAATACTTGTACTGAGCCACCTGTAAATTTCAATACTTCACGAGGGACAAATACGTTCGCTAAGATAGATCCCACAGAGTAAAGCGCACCAATGAAGATACCCGCAATGATGATAACCTTCACGAAAGACTTGTGACCGCCTTTAATGTCGTTTACATAAACCGCTACCGATTCTGCACCCCCAGCCGCCATGAAGATCCACGTGATTACGCCAAGGAACGCCCAGTTAAATGATGGGGTCATTGCTTCGATTGTGATTGGATCTGCTGGCTCAATACCACCAATTAACGCGCCGCCTGATAACAGAATGTAAGAAAGAGTAAGCAGAAGCATTAATGATGAGGTTAGCGAGGTAATTGGACCTAGTAATTTCGCACCATTGTTTGATACATGAGTCGCTACCGCAAACAGTAGGGTACTTAATACCGCAGTGGTTAATGGTGTAAATATGTACTCGAACCCTAAGAACGCATAAGAGGCATAAGCGATGATTCTTGGTAGCAAAGAGGTAAAGAAGAATAGATTAACGAACCAGTAAGTATACGCGGTGATGAATGCCCAACGACCGCCTAATGAGCTTTTTACCCAAGCATAAACGCCAGCCTCAGAGCTTTTATTAAGCGATACAAATTCAGCAACAATTAAACAGAATGGAACAAAGTAGAACAGGGTAGCCAAGAAGAACATAGGTGCAGAAGATAGCCCGATTTCAATATTATTATTGATGATATTATTGAAGCTATAAACTGCAGCAAAAGTCATAGACAGTAAGGCGAACTTGCCTATTGTGCCTCGAGTTGATGTAGACATAAGGTACTCCGATGAATCACATATTGTAGGGTAGGAGGGGTTTGGTCGGTTAAGATCCAACCCCTCTCATAGTTTTTTATTTCAGGTATTACTTATTTATTCAGGAAGTAGCCATCTTCGATAGTGACCTTTAGAACCACTTTACGAACACGACTATCGCCATGGAATTTGTAGGCTTTGCTGTTATCAAATACCGCGACTTGACCTTCACATAGTTGGTGTATTTGCCCATTACCGTTTAGATGCTCACGGTCGGTTTCATCTGAATACGCTTGCACGCTTTCTAGCTCAGATTTATTCGCAACCTCTACGGTTTCACGGCCTTCTAGGTAGTAATGAATATCAAAGTATCGGCGGTTACCAACAAAGGTTTCTGTGTTTTTAGCCACGCCATCTTCAATCATGTACACCAGAGAATCACCAATTGAATACATGATCCCATCTCTTAGGTTGCCAATGTTTTCAATCGCTTCAACACAACGGTTCCATTTACGCCCGTCACGATATACCACTTTAAATTGTTCTAGGTTGTCTAAAATGATCATTACTTTTCTCCGCCTTCAATTGTTGTTTTTGAAGTGAATGCTGTGTTTGAGATGAATGTGTGATTCGCCAATGTTTTTGGTGAACAGCCACCTTGTTGAAATGGAACCAAAGTCAGTGCGTATTGGAATTTATCCATGTAAACACGGTATGAATCCAACACCTCAGAGCCCCAAGAGTTTGAGCCTAAGCCCATTAGTTTATGGTCAAGGTTAAGTGTGATGTAACCACTCTTCTCAAGTTCAATCGTGTGCTGTGCTTCATGAATGTTTTGGCTCGTGTAGAACCAAGCGCTAAAGTTAATCTCTTGCTCAGGCTTAACAAATAGACCAGAACCGTGACGATTAGCTAACGATGCCCAACGAACGTGCTGACGGTTACCATTGTTTTGTGGGAACGGGTAGTTCTCAAACATATCAGCAACGGTGGTTTGGTATACATCAATCATGTTTGCTTGTTGGCTGTCTTGATAATTCTCTTCTGGGCCACGACCATAATATTGAACTTGGTCAAACTCATTGTTGATGCCTAAATCTAAACCAATCACAGGGATAACATGAGGGTAATCACCGTAACGCTCACCAGAGAGTTGGATGTTTAGCTGACCTTCTTTGTTGATCTCATACACGTAAGTACAGCGCATACCAAAATCAAACACAGGTGGCGCAATAATGCTGGTTACCGTGAAAATGGCTTTACCGTTTGAGGCATCAAGGTCGATAGAGCGGAAGTGCTCTTGCATGATTTGAAGATGCGCAGGCTCCCATAGACCTTCATGCTCTTGCTTATGGTTATCCACCATTGGTTTGAAGAAGTTCAGTTTAGGTGCGCTGGCAATTAACTCATCACCGTTTACAACCCATGAGGTTAATTTACCGTTCACTTTTGAGAAAGTAAGCGCAAAGTTCAACCCTTTTACCACATAATCTAAACGAGATGCTGTGATATCAAGTGCGATTGCATTGCTGTTAGAGAACACTGGAAGATGCTCTGTGTTTTCTTTTAACTGAACTTGATAAACTGCAATATCGTGATTCGCTTCGCTATACAGAGTGCGAGAATCTTTACGAACAGTGAAGTTAATGAAGGCTTCACGGCCGTCTAGCTCTGGTAATGTAATTTCAATGTCACGGCTTGAGTTTTCAGTTAAGCCTTCTACTTTGAATGTTGTGCTTTGCAGTGTTTCGCCTTCAGCACGGATCTCAGCGGTAATGGTGTAGTCATCAAGATTAGAGAACCATAGTTTGTTATCTACCGTGAAAACACCGTTTGCTGCATCTTTAGCTTGGATCTTAACCGGTGCGATAACTTGCTTGTATTCTTTTAAGCCTGGACCTGGAGTTTGATCTGAGTAAACCAAACCATCCATACAGAAGTTGTAATTGTTTGGATAATCGCCGTAATCGCCACCGTACTTTAAGAATTCAGTGCCGTTTTCGTCTTTCGCTAGGATGCCGTGATCACACCATTCCCAAACATAATGCCCTTGAATTGAGTCATGTTTGTAGAACACGTTTTGGTATTCAGTTAACCCGCCAGGACCGTTACCCATAGCGTGTGCGTATTCACAGATGATGCGTGGTTTATTATGCGGATGCTCACCAAAGGCATTCATTAGTTGAGCACGAGAGTACATAGTACTGATGATATCAACCACTTCAGCATCACGATCTTCTTCATAATGAACCAGACGCGTGTCATCAATTGCTTTTGCTGCATCATACATAGATTTGATGTTACAGCCGTAACCCGATTCGTTACCTAGCGACCACATGATGATAGAAGCGTGGTTTTTCTGAGCATGAATATGACGTTCAATACGCTCTACAAAGACGTGTTCCCATGCAGGATCATTGGTGATGCGGCTTAAATCACCGACGTTAGCAAAGCCGTGCGTTTCTACATCAGTTTCACCCATAACAAACAGACCGTAAACGTCACACAGTTCATAAAAGCGTGGGTCATTAGGGTAGTGAGCAGTACGTACCGAGTTGATGTTGTGTTGCTTCATCAAAACGATGTCTTTCTCAACACGGTCCATACCCACAGCGCGACCTTTTAAATGATCGTTATCGTGGCGGTTCACACCATGAAGCATGACGTATTTATTGTTGATGTAGAACAGGCCATCTCGCACTTTAATATCACGGAAACCAACACGGTTCGGGATGATTTCTAATGTTTTACCATTCTCATCTTTTAGAGTCAGGATAAGTTGGTACAGGTAAGGATTTTCTGCCGTCCAATGCGTTGGGTTTTCCATATCAATCTTGATATCTACACGATGGTTTGCATCAAAAGTGAGTGAATTTACGGTACCTTCAGAAACAACAGCCTTACCATCAAATAGTGCATAATCAAGTGAATAATTAGATACTGAGTTGTTTGTTAGGTTTTCTAAATCTGCCTTGCAAGACAGTGTCGCGCTTTGGTAATTTGCATCAAAATCAGTGCGGATAGTAATGTCTTGAACATGAACTTGCTCTTTACCAACGAGGTAAACATCACGGAAGATACCGCCAGTCCACCACATGTCTTGGTCTTCAATGTAAGTTGAATCAGCCCATTGCATTACACGAACAGAAAGCAGGTTTTCACCTTGTTGTGCAAATTCAGATATATCAAATTCAGCAGTTAAACGGCTACCTTTACTAAAACCAACGTAGCTACCGTTTACGTACACTTCAAAGTATGTTTCTACGCCATCAAATTTAATAATGGTTTGTTTGTTGTTCCAAGTTTCGCCTAACGTGAAGGTTCGTTGATAAGCGCCAGTAGGGTTGTCACTTGGTACAAAAGGAACATCGATAGGAAAAGGAAAGCCTTCATCTGTGTATTGAAGATCGCCATGACCTTCCATTTGCCACATGTTTGGAACGGTAATGTTGCCCCAATCGCTCATGTGCTCAGAGTAGAACTCATCAGGTACAAGCAGTGGGTTAGTGAAGAAGTTGAAAGTCCATTGGCCACTTAATAACTGGTAGTGGCTGCTTAATTCACGTTGGAATGTCTTTGCAGACTGAACTGAATCGTATGAGAAAAAGTAAGCACGCGGTGCCATTCTGTTTTCATTAAGGCGGAAGAAGTTTTCCCAATTGTTCACGTGTAGCCTCCCGGACGATGCCGATAGTTCTTATAAATAGGTAATTAATAACTCTCTGGTAAAAGATATTAACTAAAGTTTTAGTAAAACAAATCGGTAAATTGTTTTACTTTTAACTTGGTCACATATTGAACTGAGCTTTGTGAGCTTGGTAACGTTAATAAGAGTTGTAGAAACAATTCATTAACCTTAATTGATTAATAAATAGATAAAATAATCGTGAAGTGATGGTGTATTGTGCAGAAATAGAAAAGAGTAGAGTAAATCGTTAAAATTTAGGTGCAAAAAAAGCAGCGTGATAAACGCTGCTTTTATTAAAATAAAAAAAGTTTTTAGTTATTTTTTAGTGGTATCACGCAAGCGTAATTTACTTGGAATATACACACGAACAGGGATCACTCGCTCATCACGACGGCGTTCAAGCAATAAGTTAACACCTTGGCTTCCCATTAGCTCTGAATGAATGCGAACGGTAGAGAGTGACGGGAAGGTAAACTTGGCAGTTGGTATGTCATTGACACTGATTAAAGCAATGTCTTCAGGAATGCGTAACCCTTTTTCATGAATCGCACGCAATACACCAATAGCTATAGAGTCTGAAGCAATAAACAGCGCATTTGCATGGTCGGTTTCTAGCATTGCTTTAGCCAGTTTATAACCTGATGAGCTGGAGAAGTCACCACGGTAGAGATCGGATTCTGAAACCACGCCTTTTAGTTGGCCGTATTCTGCAAACACTTCTTCACGAATATCAGAACAATCAATATCATCTTGACCACCAATAAAACCAATGCGTTGATAACCTTGGTTCATGAAGTAGTTGATGACTTCTTTACTGATACGAGCAAGATCAATATCGACAGAATCAAAGTTTTGATCGTGATCGGTATAATCAATATAAACAATGTTTTTGCTGATCTTTTGAATTGCTTTTAGTTGTTCTTTTGTTTGACGGCCAACCAGTAAAATACCATCTACCTTTGGGTTCTTTATCTCTAGGCTGCTTTCATAACTGTTGGTTAATGTGATATCAAATTTATCACATTGAGTTTCAATACCATGACGAATCGCAAGGTAGTAAGGATCATTCACTTCAGTTTCTTGTTTGTAATTATATAAAGCAAGGAAGTGCAGTTGTTCTTTTGCTACTTGAGGTAAAGCACTGGCCAGTTTACGGGTCGAACTGGTTTTGTACTCAAGCTTTTCTGCTATCTCGAAAATACGTCGCTTGGTTTCTTCTTTTACACTTAGTGTTGGATCTTCGTTTAATACACGAGATACCGTTGCCAATGAAACTTCAGCTTCGCTGGCTATTTCCTTTAACGTTGCCATTCATCCTCCAGCCAAAACGTCTTGTTATTTGTTCTGTAGTTATAGTACTGAATTAACACTTGCTACGATACTCAAATTATAACTAATTTAGTAAAACTTTTAGTATTTAGAAACAATCGTCGCATTTTATCGAAAATCTTTTGGGTTTGTTGGCTTAATGGTTTTTATTTTGATGAAATACAACCAACAGAAGAGCGACGAACTAAAATTGGAATAAATAATTTATGCTCTGTTTGTTCTTCTGTATCGCGACTGGCTAACTTGAGAGATAAGTTTACCGCTTGGTTTGCCATGATTTGGATAGGATAACGGATAGTCGTTAATCGAGGATAAATATAGCGAGCAATATGACCATCATCAAAACCAATGACTGACATGTCTTCAGGGATACGAATTCCGTTTTCTTGCAATAATGCCATACATCCTGCCGCCATATAATCGTTATAAGTAGCGATAGCTGTAATGGGGGTGTTCTTAGCAATCAAATTGATTACGGCTTGTTCTCCGCCTTCTTCATCGGGTTCGCCATATTCAATATATTCTTCTTTTACTTTAATATTATTATCTTCTAATGCTTGTAAGTAACCGGCTTTACGATCATAAGCATCATCAATCTCATGACTTGAGCAGATATAACCGATGTGTTGGTGCCCTTGGCGGATCAAGTGCTCTGTTGCAAGGTAAGAGCCCTTGTAATTATCAAGTGCAATGCAGCGAGAGGAAATTTCAGGAATAAAGCGATTAATAAGAACCATTCCTGGAACTTCATCCGCTAATTTAATCAGAACGTCATTACTTAACCCTTTACTGTGCACCACTAATGATTCACAACGGCTATTAATTAGTAAATCAATGGCGTTTTTTTCTTTGGTTGCATCATGATACCCATTACCAATAAGAACCTGTTTTCCTTGTTCGTTAGCAACCGTATCAATGGCTTTTACCATAGAGCCAAAGAAAGGAGCAGAAACGTCATTTACTAACACGCCAATGGTATTTGATGTTTTACTTACTAAAGCACGAGCGTTTGAATTGGGGCGATAACCTAAGGTTTCCATGGCTTTTTTGACTGCAACAATCGCTTTCTCACTGGTGTGTGGGGCATTGTTGATGACTCGTGATGTCGTCGCAATCGATACGCCTGCTTCTTTTGCTACGTCTTTAATGGTCGCCATAGAAATCTCTTATTCTTATTTGTGCTGTAGGGTGTATTGGTTTGTTATGAAGTAACTTGTTTAATATAAAGGATTTTATCTTTAAATAAAGCAATGTAATTAACATAGCGATAAGAAAAACAAAAAAAATCCTCAGAACGGCGATTCTGAGGATTTGATTTGAGAGTAGTGAGTTTACTGCGTTTTAGGTTTAAAACTTAATTGATAACGGTAAGATTTATCGGTTAACTGATATTCCTTATGAACACTTGGGCTCCATGAGTCATCGCCGCCAACGCCCATGTGCTTATGATCGATTCGTAAATAGACCGTATCTTCTTCATACAAATCATTAGTGTGTTTGGCTTTTGTTAGTTGAGCTAAGCTGTATTGACTGACATTGAATTGATAGTCTCCCATAATTTCAATATCACCTGCTTGCAACCACTTAGTATCGCAGCGTAACCCACTGTCTGTAGGGAAAATATACGGTGTATGCATCGTTTCTAATGATTGAGTGTAGTGACCAAAACGGGCAGCGGCTAAGCGGTCAGGGTAGTTCTCAAATGGCCCTAATCCTTTCCATGAAATGTTGGTATTATTATGTTTTAGTGGCAACTCAAGCTCTAGCCCAATACGTGGCATTGGTGGTAAGTGATCTGCCAATGTTACTGAGATATCAAGCGACATTTCACCATCATCACAGAAGGTATAATTCCAAACAGAGAGTGCTTGAATTTGATTGTTGTGTTGGTATGCAAACGTTGAACTCACCAGAACAGAATCAGATGTGGCATTGGCATGACACTTTATACACTCTTGCTTCCAGTGACCTATACCGGCTTCTTCCCAGCGACATACCCACGCATTTGGGTCGACAAAATCGACTTCACTCACACCAATGTCATTATCTAATGGTGCACGGAAAAAGTTATCTTTTGGTGATGCTAAAAACTGAGGCTCACCGTTGACTTGCCAATCAGTTAGAAGGCCCGTCGCACGGTTCAATTGCCATTGATGCACTTCGTTATGACTGGTAATAAATATGTGATTGTCATCTTCTGTTAATAAAGGAGCAATAAGAGCATTTGTAGCAGGAAGCGTTAACCCATTTGGATTGGTTAATACAAACTGCTCAGTTGTCATCACATGACCTGTGGATGCCCATGGCGTATCGCTGAGTAACGTCACATCGATGGATAAGTGGTACTGCGCTTGTGGTTTTGTGGTGAATTCAAGGTCTAGATTAACGGTTTCGTTATCGTTAGCCTCGATACTTAATACGTGATCACCGGTTAATACAGCAACGCCATTTTCTAATAAACGCCATTGCAATACTTCATTATCAGCCGCACGGAAAAGGTGCTCATTATGAATGCGTAAAGTGCATTGATTTGATGTTTGATTTATCAATTCAATGTTGATCATTCGTTGGCTGTATTTTGCTTCTTCTAGCGTAGGGTGTGGTGTTCTGTCTGGGAACATCAATCCATTAATACAGAATTGACGATCATTAATGACATCACCAAAATCACCACCATAAGCCCAGAAGTGTTGTCCATTTTCATCGTGTTGAGTGATCCCTTGATCAACCCAATCCCAAATGAAACCACCTTGAAGGCGAGGGTATTCGCGGAAGGCTTTCCAATAGTCATCAAAACTACCTAGGCTATTTCCCATCGCATGTGCGTATTCACATAAGATCAATGGGCGTTGTTCATTAGGTAATGAAACCCATTTTTTTATAGGCCATTTCGGAACAGCTTCATCTTCAATGGTGGTATCTACACGGGCGTACATTGGGCAAATGATGTCAGTAGCTGTGCTATTTGCACCACCGCCTTCGTATTGCACAGGACGAGAGGGATCAAACTGTTTTGACCAAGCGTACATCGCATTGTGAGTACTGCCATGGCCTGATTCATTACCCAGCGACCATAAAATAATAGAGGCGTGGTTTTTATCTCGCATCACCATTTGTGTATAACGACTCATGTAGGCGTGGGTCCACTGAGGATCGGTTGATAAGCGGTTCATTGGGATCATGCCATGCGTTTCAATATTGGCTTCATCGCACACATACAAACCGTATTGATCACACAGTTCATACCATCGAGGGTGGTTAGGATAGTGTGCGGTACGTACGGCATTAAAGTTGTATTGTTTCATCAAACAGATATCGCGGATCATGTCTTCTTCTGTCATGACATGTCCAAGCTCTGGGTGGTGTTCATGACGGTTCACCCCACGGATCAACAAAGGCTGGCCATTTAGCTTTAGCTGACTATCGTGGATTTCGACTTTACGAAAACCAACGTGATAGGCTTCACTTTCAATATGTTGTCCATTTTCATCTAATAATGAAACAACAAGACGGTATAGATTAGGGGTTTCTGAGGTCCACTTCTTTGGATCACGAACTGACAGTGTTTGGAAAATAACATTATCGTACGAGCCACGCTCATCAATGCGTCGGTTATGTGGCGAAGCGATGATAGGATCAGTAACGGCACCGTTTTCATCAAAAAGCTGAGTTTGAATTTGTGATGTCACTGGAGCATTAATGGTCGTGACAATCGATAAGCTGCCATCACGATAACAGGCATCTAAATCAGGGGTAATAAATACGTCTTCAATGCACTGTTTTGGTTTTGATAATAAAGTGACATCGCGGAATATTCCACTTAGCCACCACATGTCCTGATCTTCTAAATAGCTGCCATCACTCCAACGGATCACCATGACAGATAAGGTATTGCTACCAACATGAAGGTGTTCTGTTAGGTCAAATTCAGTAGGTAAACGGCTGTCTTGGCTATAACCAATCCACACACCGTTACACCACAAATGAAAAGCCGAATTAACGCCATCAAAAATAATACGCTGTGTTTCTGTAAGATTTTCTTCTGTTAATGACAGTGTTGTTCGGTAGCAACCTGTTGGGTTCTCTTGTGGAACATAAGGAGGATTGACATCAAATGGGTATTTTACATTGGCATAAATAGGTTTGTCATAACCCTGAAGTTGCCAATTTGAAGGCACGGTAATGTCATTCCATGTCGTATCATCAAATTCAGGTTGAATGAATTCACCATTGACGGTTTCTGGTGCCGAAAATAAGTGAAATTTCCATTGTCCGTTTAATGAAGTGCGTTGAGAACGCTGATTTTCTTGTGCGTCAGCAAGAGAGCGAAAGCTGGCTAATGGACTGTGTGCTTTTAAGCAATGAATATTAACCGACTGTGGGTTTTCCCAATCGCGTCGTTGCAAAATGGCTGAAAATTCCATCGTGATATTCCTACGTACTGATTTAATGAGGGTGCGAAATAAGCAACAAAAGGGGGAAATCGTTACCCTTCGCACTAATATGAAGGCAGTGTAAATAATTTCTGGAAACGTTTACATGACGGAGTCGTCATTTTTAATTTATCTTCCTTTTTATCCTGTTAATCGTGATCTTTATCACATTAAATGCTTTGTTTTATCTGTTTTTTATCCGATTTACTGGGTTTAAAAGTGAAATTTTATTTTCTGTAAACGTTTCCATAAGTTTGCAGTAATTCACAGAAAGATTCATTTTTTTCTTTATTATAGAGGGCAATTAAAGCTGCTTACGGTTTATCTCATGACGCAAAAAGAAATCATTGTATTAACGGGTACAAATAGCCAAGTGATTATTGACGTTGGTGAATGTGCAGAGATCCTACATTGGGGGAAGCCTGTAAGTGGTGATATCACTTCTTTCTGTTCTTCACTTTTGCGTCCAGTTCCTTACGGTCGTTTGGATAATGATGTTGCAATGACGCTGGCTCCAGAGTTAGGCCGAGGCGTATTCAGCAGTCCATGCCTTGAAGGGCATCGCAATGGTGCGGATTGGGCTCCTGTATTTGTAATCACAGAGGTTGAGTCAAATGCACACAGCGTCACTCTAACAAGTGAAGATGCACTTGCAGGATTACGAATGATAACGGAGCTGAGTTTAGATAAACAAGATGTAATCAAAACGCGTCACTCTCTTATTAATATAAAATCAACACCTTACCAAGTTAATCGATTAGCAAATACTTTACCGTTACCCGTTCGTGCTGCGGAGCTAATGACGTATTACGGTCGCTGGGTTCATGAATTTCAAACGGTTCGTCAGCCATTACAACAAGGTGGATACCAACAAGAAAACCGTCGTGGACGTACCTCTCATGAGCATTACCCGGCATTAGTTGCAGGCACCCGTCACTTTGATGAAATGCAAGGCGATGTGTATGGATTTCATTTTGCATGGAGTGGTAATCACCGTTTGCGTGTTGATGTAAAAGCCGATGGCCGTCGTTATATGCAGGCCGAAGTGATATATCTTCCGGGTGAAATTAGCTTGCAACAAGGTGAGGAATTAACAACACCGTGGTTATATGCAAGTTACAGTAATCAAGGATTGAATGGCATGAGTCATCAATTTCACTCTCATGTCAGAGAATCAATTCTTGATAAGCAAATCATAAATACGGCACGACCAATTCACCTTAATACGTGGGAAGGGATCTATTTTGAGCATGATCCTGACTACATTATGGAAATGGCAACGCAATCGGCTCAAATGGGCGTCGAGCGTTTCATTATTGATGATGGTTGGTTCAAAGGTCGAAATGGCGATAAAGCCGCGTTGGGAGATTGGTTTTTAGATGCAGATAAATACCCAAATGGATTAGCACCAATTATTGATCATGTACGCGAATTAGGAATGGAGTTTGGTCTCTGGTTTGAACCTGAAATGATCAATAAAGATTCTGATTTATATCGTCAACACCCTGATTGGTTGCTGGCAGTTGAAGGTTATGATCAGCCAACAGGACGTAACCAATACGTTATTAACCTGCAAAATGATGACGCGTTTAACTATCTTTATGAACGATTAGATCATTTCTTAACCCAATATGCCATTGATTATATTAAATGGGACATGAACCGTGAGGTGGTGCAGCCAGCTCATAATGGTCATGCTGCTGGGCATCAACAAGTGGTGCGTTACTATCAATTGGTCGATAAGATCCGTACGGCACATCCAAAGGTTGATATTGAATCATGTGCGGCAGGTGGTGGGCGTATTGATTTTGAAGTGTTAAAGCGTACGCATCGTTTTTGGCCATCGGATAATAATGACGCGTTAGAGCGACAACGTATTCAACGAGGCATGAGTTATTTCTTCCCTCCTGAAGTGATGGGCAGTCACATTGGTTCAAGCCATTGTCACAGCACTCGTCGTCGCCATAGCATTGAGTTTAGAGGGTTAACGGCGATATTCGGACACATGGGTATTGAGCTTGATCCGGTTAAAGAGCTGCAAGAGGAAAAACAAGGGTTTGAGCGCTACATTCAATTGCATAAAACATTACGTCCGTTATTGCATACAGGTCGAACATGGCGAATTCCATCGGATGATGAGGCACATCAAATTCATGCGGTAGTGGCGAATGATCACTCTGAAGCCATCGTTTTGTTGGCACAATTAGCAATGCCAACCAATTCGCTAAGTGGACATTTACGTATTCCCGGCTTAGATCGTAGTGCGATATATCAGGTGAGCATTTTAGATAAACCCGCCAATTATAATGAGATTGTAAATTATCAGCCTTTTTGGACAGAATCCGATTGCCAGTTATCAGGTGAATGGTGCGAAGACGTGGGGCTGACTATGCCCATTCTAGATGCTGAAAGTGCTATGTTAATCAAATTAAAAAAACTGTAAACGCTAACAATAAAGCGTCATGTGCTAGATAAGCCTTTGTTTATTTGTAATTTATTTGCATTTAAATAAAGGTTTTTTTTATCTTTAAAAATAACAAGATGGGGTAGATCAGCGTTAAGATCTCATTTTTGGAATATAACTGGAAACGTTTCCATAAAGTAGTTTTTGGTCACGGAATAATGGTTGCGGAGTGGGTAGCATGGCATCATCAATTAAGTAGGAATGAATCTCTAGTTAAAAAGAGAACTTCCACCATCGGAAAGGAATATAAGATGTCTGAAAAAATTACTCTACAAACTAAACTTTCTTACGGTCTTGGTGCATTAGGAAAAGATTTTGCCTGTGCGCCGATTTATATATTTTTAATGTTTTATTTTACCGACGTGGCGGGCTTATCTGCGGCGTTTGTGGGAACGATCTTTTTAGCTGCCCGTATTATTGATGCTATTACTGATCCGATGATGGGCGTTATTGTTGATAATACCCGTTCTAAATTTGGTAAGTTTCGCCCTTGGATTGTGATTGGCACGCTCTTAAATGCAGTTGTCCTTGTTGGTCTTTTTAGTACACACATGTTTGAAGGCACTACGTTATACATTTATGCAGCAGCCGCTTATATCCTTTGGGGTTTAACTTACACCATTATGGATATTCCTTATTGGTCAATGATCCCTGCGTTATCTAGTTCTCGTCAAGAACGTGAAAAGTTGGTGGTATGGCCTCGCTTGTTTGCAAGCCTTGCATGGTTTATTACCGGCACTTATGGCCTACATATTGTGGGTGAGTTAGGTAAAGGCAACCAAGGTGATGGTTTCTTTAATGTTGCGATGTTAATTGCGGTTTTATTTGTATTAAGTGCCTTCTTAATTGCTCGTAATGTAAAAGAACCAGTTCGAGAAACAAGCGTTAAAGCAGAGAAATTTAGCTTTAAAGATGTACTGATTATCATTGGTAAAAACGATCAATTAAAAGCGTTGATTGGTACGGTATTATCTTTTCAAATTGCGAATTTATTAGTCGGCGGTTTTGCTATTTACTACTTCACTTACGCGTTGGGTAATCCTGAACTATTTCCGATTTATATGATGGTTGCAGGTATTGCTGAAGTGGCTGGTGTCTTTTTATTCCCACGTTTAGCGACACTTTTCCCTCGTAAATATTTATGGTTAATGGCGTGTGGTTTCCCTGTAGTGTCTTGTGTGCTTCTAATTGTTATGGGTATTGTTTCTCCTGGTAATGCTTTATTAATTGGTTGTGCTGGTGCAGCAATTAAGTTTGGTGTGGGTATTGCAAATGCTTTGCAAACCGTAATGCTAGCGGATGTGGTTGATTACGGTGAATATAAAACCGGTCGCCGCAGTGAGAGTGTTATTTTCTCAGTTCAAACAATGCTTGTGAAATTTGCAGGTGCAGCAGGTGGCTTTATCGTTGGTATGGGGTTATCGATTGTAGGTTACATTCCAAACGTAGCGCAATCAGCAGAAACTATCATGGGACTTCACTTTATGATGGCAGGTGTTCCGGCGATACTTATGACAGTGAGTGGCTTGGTGTATCAGCGTTATTACCGTTTACATGATGGCTTTAATCCTGAATTTATTGAGAGTGAAGATACAGTGAAGACTACTACTCAAAAATCTGTTACAGCTTAATCATTAAGTAATCTAAAAATTAAAGAAGGTCGCTACTGTCAAAGGTGCGGCCTTTTTTGTTATTAGAAGAGTGTGTAAATAGCGTATGATTTAATTTAGTGTAAACGTTTACATTTATTTGAAAGTGATCACGATATTATTTTAAATGCACTGGTAAACTTTACTAAAATCTAGCAGGAAGAGTTAATCATGAAAGTATTAGTAACAGGCGGAATGGGCTATATCGGTAGCCACACATGTATTCAAATGATTGAAGCAGGCATTGAGCCTATCATTTTGGATAACTTGGGAAACAGCAAAGTCGCAGTGCTTGATCGCATTGAAGCGTTAACTCAAGTTCGTCCTGTCTTTTATCAGGGAGACATTCGTGATGAAGCCTTTTTAGATAGTATTTTTGCTGAACACACTATTTCATCGGTTATTCACTTTGCGGGATTAAAAGCCGTCGGTGAGTCTGTTGCTAAACCTCTAGAGTATTACGACAACAACGTTAACGGCTCATTGGTTTTAGCTCGCTCAATGCGAAAAGCGAATGTAAAAAGCATCGTATTTAGCTCATCGGCAACCGTCTATGGCGATCCTGCTGTTGTTCCTATTACTGAGAACTCACCAACTGGCGCAACCACAAATCCTTATGGTCGCAGTAAATACATGGTTGAAGAGTGTTTCTCTGATCTGTTTGATGCAGAGAACGATTGGAGCATTACCTTACTTCGCTATTTCAACCCAGTAGGCGCGCATCCATCAGGCACTATGGGCGAAGATCCTCAAGGTATTCCAAATAACCTAATGCCATTTATCGCACAAGTTGCGGTGGGCCGTCGTGAATCATTATCTGTATTTGGTAATGATTATCCAACACCAGATGGCACCGGCGTTCGTGATTATATTCATGTGATGGACTTAGCGGATGGACACATTGCCGCATTAAAAGCGGTGGGTGAAAAATCAGGCCTTCATATTTACAACTTAGGCACAGGTAAAGGCTCAAGTGTTTTAGAAATGGTTGAGGCATTTGCTGAAGCATCAGGAAAGCCAGTTCCTTATACCTTGTGTCCACGTCGTGCGGGTGACATTGCTGAATGCTGGGCAAGCACAGAAAAAGCAGAGAAAGAATTAGGCTGGAAAGCGACTCGCAATGTAATGGAAATGAGTGCGGATACATGGCGCTGGCAGTCGAATAATCCAAAGGGTTATTAAGAGCTAAAAGATTAAGAGTTCAGAATTCAGATCAGTCGCAAGCTCCTTGGCAGAGTTCAGAGAAAAGCATGGTTAGAGCGACAAATATAAGTATCTGGGTTCATCTGTATTTTATTAAAAAGAATTGAGTATAAAAATTATGTCAAATGTTGAGTTTAACCCAGTAGATCATCCGCATCGCCGTTATAACCCATTAACGGGTCAGTGGATTTTAGTATCACCACATCGTGCGAAACGTCCGTGGAGTGGTCAAGATGAAAAACCATCAACGGCTGAATTACCACAATACGACAAAGGCTGTTTCTTATGCCCAACCAATGATCGTATCTCTGGTGACACCAACCCAGATTACAAAGGCACTTACGTATTCAGTAATGACTTTGCCGCACTAATGACAGATTCACCAGAAGCACCGCAATCGTCTAATCCGCTATTTAAAACACAAGGGGTTCGAGGATTAAGCCGAGTGATTTGCTTCTCGCCAGATCACAGCAAAACCTTACCAGAGCTGCCAGTTGGTCAAATTCGTAATGTGATTGATACATGGAACGATCAAATTGAAGAGCTAGGTAAAGAGTACGTTTGGGTTCAAGCATTTGAGAACAAAGGCGAGACAATGGGGTGTTCTCAACCGCATCCACACGGTCAAATCTGGGCAAACAGTTTCCTACCCAATGAGATTGAGCGCAAAGAAAAACATTTAAAAGAGTATTACCAAGAACACGGTTCAAACTTGTTAGTTGATTATGTTGAATCAGAATTAAAAGATGGCGAACGTACGGTAGTAGAAACAGAACATTGGATTGCTGTTGTCCCTTATTGGGCTGCATGGCCGTTTGAAACCATGCTATTACCAAAAACACACATTCGCCGCATGAGTGAATTAACGGACGAGCAACGTGATGATTTGGCGTTAGCAATCAAAAAGCTAACCAGCCGTTACGACAACTTGTTCCAATGCTCATTTCCATACTCAATGGGTTGGCATTATGCGCCTTTCTTTGAAGAGGGTACTGATATTGAACATTGGCAATTACACGCACTGTTTTATCCGCCACTGCTTCGTTCTGCATCGGTTCGTAAATTCATGGTGGGTTATGAAATGTTAGCCGAAAGCCAACGAGATTTAACCGCAGAGCAAGCCGCGCAAAAACTGCGTGATGTGAGTGATGTGCATTATAAAGATTAAAAGCAGGGCGCTTTGCTTAAGGACGCTTCGCTAAAGGATTCAGGGGTATTTGTTGTGACTATGGTGGTTTAATGAATGTAACCCTGAAACCTGCAAGGGAGCTTGCGACCGACCTGAAACCTAAAGATAGAAATCCCTACAAAATTTTGAGAACAAGATTATGACAAACTTAATTAAAAACGTAAAAGACGCATTTAACTCAGTACTTTCTTACGCTCCAACACACATTGTTCAAGCGCCGGGCCGTGTGAACTTAATTGGTGAACACACCGATTACAACGATGGTTTTGTATTGCCTTGTGCGATTAACTACCAAACGGTCGTTGCAGCTGCAAAGCGTGATGACAATATTGTTCGTGTCGTATCGGTAGATTATGGTAATGAAACCGACGAGTTTGATATTACTCAAGAGATCACATTCCAAGAAAACAAAATGTGGTCGAATTACATTCGTGGCGTGGTGAAATGTTTAATCGGTCGTGGTTTTGAATTCAAAGGGGCAGATATTTCAGTTTCGGGTAATGTTCCTCAAGGTGCAGGTCTTAGCTCATCAGCTGCATTAGAAGTGGTTATCGGACAAACCTTTAAAGAGCTGTATAACCTAAACATCAGCCAAGCAGAAATCGCGCTAAATGGTCAACAAGCAGAGAACGAATTTGTTGGTTGTAACTGCGGCATTATGGATCAAATGGTTTCAGCGGAAGGTAACGAAAACCACGCAATGTTACTCGATTGTCGCTCACTAGAAACCACAGCGGTATCCATGCCAGAAGATATGTCGGTAGTGATTATTAACTCAAACAAAAAACGTGGTTTAGTTGATTCAGAATACAACACTCGCCGTGAACAATGTGAAGAAGCCGCACGTATCTTTGGTGTAAAAGCACTGCGCGATGTAAGCATTGAAAAGTTCAACGCAAAAGTACATGAATTGGATGAAATGGTCGCAAAACGTGCGCGTCACGTGATTACAGAAAATGATCGTACCGAAGAAGCGGCAAAAGTGTTAGCGTCAGGGGATATGAAACGCATGGCTGTTCTTATGGCTGAATCTCATGCCTCGATGCGTGATGATTTTGAAATCACAGTAAAAGAAGTCGATACCTTGGTTGATATCGTTAAAAACGTGATTGGTACAGAAGGCGGCGTTCGTATGACAGGTGGTGGTTTTGGTGGCTGTATCGTGGCTTTGGTTCCGCCAGTATTAGTGGATGAAGTTAAAGCGGCGGTTGAAGAACTGTATGAAGCGGCAACAGGCCTAAAAGAATCAATTTATGTGTGCCAAGCAAAAAATGGTGCAGGTTTAGTAGAAGTGCTGTAAGGAATACACATGACAGAACAATCAACATTGTTCGAAACCATGACAAAGGAGGCGGCCAGCGATGGTCGCCTTGCTCAGTTATTCGAACTCAAAAATGAAAACGGAATGCGCGCTGTGTTTATGGACATCGGCGCAACCTGGTTAAGCTGTAAAGTGCCAGTAAAAGGTAAACTACGTGAAGTCTTACTGGGTCAATCAACAATGGCTGGTTTTAAAAAACAAGCAAGTTATATGGGTGTTACTGTAGGTCGCTATGCCAATCGAATTGCGAATGGTCAGTTTAAAATTGATGGCACTAAATACCAAGTAGATACCAATCAAGCAGGCAATACTTTACACGGTGGTACAGAAGGGTTTGATAAGCGACGTTGGTCAGTCGTAAAAGAAACGACAAACAGCGTTGAATTTAGCTTAATTTCACCTGATGGCGACCAAGGTTTTCCGGGGGAGCTAACGGTTTCTGTTACCTACCAACTGACTGATGATAATCAAATCGTGATCAGTTATAACGGACAAGCGACTAAATCAACCCCGGTTAATTTGACCAATCATGCTTATTTCAATTTACTTGGTGCAGATACTGAACATCTGAGTTTAGATCATATCTTAAGCGTTAATGCTAATGAGTACGTACCAACGACTGACGTAGGCATTCCAAAAGGCGCATGGAAAAAAGTAAAAGACACCAACTTCGATTTCACCGATCCTAAAGTGGTCTCACAAGATTTTATGCTAGACAAAGACCAAGATAACGCCAAAGGTTATGACCACTCATTTGTGTTAGATAAAGCGTGTGCAAAAGGGGAGTGTGCAGCAAGCCTAACCTCTCCTGATAGCTTAGTTACAATGCATGTAGTGACCACAAAACCTGCAATACAGTTGTATACAGGAAACTGGTTAGCAGGCACACCAAATCGTATCGATGGTGAGTATCAAGACTATTCAGGCGTGGCATTAGAAACGCAATTCTTGCCAGATGCGCCAAATCACCCTGAATGGCCTCAGCCAAGCACTATTCTGTCACCGAGTGATACCTATCAGCATGAGACTCGATATCAATTTATTGTCTAGATAGCGTGTGGCTAGTAGCATAATAATAGAATCCCTACTCATTCATTGGTTAGGGATTTTTTGTTTTAGAAATTAATGCGGAGTAGATCATAAATTAATATGACTTCTCAGCTAAATCTACCTATGCTGATTATAGTTAATTAATAAATCAAGAAGATAAGTGGCTAGGTTCTGTATGGCGAATAACATGTCTCTCAAGAAAAAAAGCATGCT
Organism: Aliivibrio sp. S2TY2; assembly: GCF_028765525.1. Lineage (NCBI taxonomy): Bacteria > Pseudomonadati > Pseudomonadota > Gammaproteobacteria > Vibrionales > Vibrionaceae > Aliivibrio > Aliivibrio sp. S2TY2. The sequence goes on from NZ_JARACS010000005.1 coordinate 278,404, forward strand.
TGCATTGGGATGCTACGTTTGTTTCTTAATTACCATTATCGGTAGTGTTACTTATTATGTTGTTCAATCTCCTATTCGTACAAACTTAGAGAATAATCTTGATTTAAGAACTCAGCTTCTGTCACGAGAAATAGATGCACCCCTGAATCATTCCCTTTCTACATTGCATGCGTTGGTAGGTGTTGCTGTTAGTGGCAATACGCCAGAGAACATTCAAAACATGCTTTCTTCCGTTCTCAAAGAAAGCGATGACATTATTATTAGTGGTGGTATATGGCCAGAGCCAAACACTTTTATCCCATCTAAGACTCTCGCTAGTTTGTTTTTTTCTCGTGATGAAGAGGGCAAAATTGCACTGATCAATGATTACAACATTCCAAGTGAATCGCCTTATCAAAACGAGTCTTGGTATGTCTCTGTAGCCCATGAAAATAGCACTAATCATATTTCATGGGCTGATGTTTATATTGACCCCTTCACGAAACAAAAAATGATCACAGCTTCTCAACCCTATTTTAATCAAGGGCAGTTCGTTGGGGTGGCAACCATAGACATTTCTTTAAAAGGGCTAATCAGTGTCATTGAAGCGCAAGCAGAAAAGAATAAATTAGGCATCGTCATTAACAATGGCGACACCATGATTGCGGATTATAAGTTTAATGTACAAGAAGACATGTATGTTGTGACGCATCAGATGGAAGCCTTTAACTGGCAGATAAAAGTAATTAATTCTTATCGAACCGTGTCAGATGAAATCTACGCTCAAATTATCAATATAGAATTAGGGATAGTTCCTATTTTATTATTGTGTGTAATTATAGCTTATTACTTTATTAACCGAAGTTTGATTAATCCTATTGCATTGATTTCAAAGCAAATTGATGAGAGTGTGTCTAACAAAAAAATAGACATCAATTACGAATACAATGACGAGATAGGGTCTTTGATCTCGTCATTTAATAAGAAAACAGAATCTCTTGAAATCGAGAAAGTTAAAGCGGAATCATCCACTAAAGCCAAAAGCTCTTTCTTAGCGAACATGTCTCATGAGATCCGAACACCGCTAAACGGCATCATAGGTATGTCTGATATTTTAGCCGAAACGGATCTAAACCCAGTTCAATCTGAATATTTGAGTACCATAGAAACGTCTTCTCAGGCGTTGCTCTTACTTATCAATGACATTCTTGATTTATCTAAAATAGAATCAGGTAATCTTGTGTTAGTACCACAGCAATCTCATGTAGCTGAAGTTGCTTACGACACATTAACCGTCGTATTAAGTAAAGCCTCTGATAAAGGGCTGGCTTTGCAAATAGAACTGGCCCCAAACCTTCCAGATACGGTAATGCTAGATGAGCACCGCTTACGCCAAGTATTGATGAATTTAATGTCTAATGCCGTTAAGTTTACTCAAAATGGGGCGGTTATTTTATCAATTAATTATGAAGAAGAAACGAAGACTAGAGGTAAATTACTCTTCTCGGTAAAAGATACTGGCATCGGTATTCATAAAGATAAACTCCAACAGATATTTGAACCATTTACTCAAGAAGATAGCTCAATTACTCGTCAGTTTGGTGGTACCGGGCTAGGGCTTGCAATTTGCCACCAGTTAGTGAAATTACTTGGCGGTGAGATTAAGGTCGATTCACAAAAAGACTTTGGTAGTAAATTTTATTTTATGCTGGATGTTGACGTGCTGGGATCAGCCGCGTCAAAAGTTACTAAATACAACGGAACTCAGTGTTTAATCATTAGCAACAATAAAGCGTATGCGTCTCAATTAAATACGGAATGTAATCAGCTAGGCCTGTCGACGACAATACGTGAGAATAGCGATGAGCTTGAATCTCAAGCATTAAATTATGATGTGATCATATATTGTCAGCACTCATTGGTTCTAACGCATAACGATATCAATAGAATTAATGCCTTATCTCAGAAACCGGGATTGGTTATTTGTCGAAAACACGGAGATGAAAAAGCCGATTTTAATCATACTATTGATGGGCTCGTGATTTACCCTCTGCTAGGTAATCGTTTCTGTAATGCAATAAATCAGGCTCTAAAATCAAATAAGAACAAGCATGAAGCGGTATTACCTCTCGACTGTCTTGATGATGTGCCTATGAGCACTCAAGAGGAAAATGCAGAAACCAAAACCATTCTGATTGTTGAAGATAATTTAGTGAATCAAAAAGTGGCTTCTTTACTATTGAAAAAAGAAGGGTTTAATGTCGATTTAGCCAATGATGGCCAAGAAGCCGTGAATATGGTGACAGCGAAAACCACAGTATATTCACTAATATTAATGGATTGTATGATGCCAGTGATGGATGGATTTGCTGCAACAGAAGCAATAAGAGCGTGGGAGCAAGAGCAAATGGTTGCACGTTTGCCAATCATTGCCTTAACCGCCAGCGTATTTGTTGAAGATATCGATAAGTGTTATCAATCTGGCATGGATGATTACGTAGCAAAACCGTTCAAGAAAGAGTTGATGTTAGAAAAGTTGGAAGCGTATACATAAGCAACTTACTGCGATTACATATGATTAAGTAATCACAGTAAGTTGATTGGAAAGGGATCGAGATTAAGAATCAGGGTTCTCTTGCTTTATTACCGACGAACGCTCAATTAAAGACGCTTGGAAAATGGTGCCTTTAGTCATGCTTGAATTACCAGACACTAGTGCTAATGAAAGTTCAGCCGCTTGTTTTGCCATGGTTTGGATAGGGTAATCAATTGTACTGAGCTTTGGATGTAAATATTTAGCAATTAAACCATTATCAAACCCCATTAAAGAGATGTCTTTAGGAACCGCAATCTCTTGTTTCTCAAGCGCGGATAACGCCCCTGCGGCCATATAATCGTTATAGCAAACCACCGCCGTAATAGGTAAATTACGAGATAATAGGTCAATCATTGCTTGCTCACCGCCTTCATCCGTTGGCTGTGCTTCGGCGCAATACTCTTCATTAAAATTGATCCCATGAGCGTGCAATGCTTGCTGATAGCCGGCTTTACGGTGATGGCTATCATCAATATCATGTTCAGAATTAATATAAGCAATTTTCGTATGGCCTTGAGCTATTAAATGCTCTGTCGCTAAGTTTGCACCGTGTTGGTTATCTAATGAGATACAACGGTCGGCCATTTCAGGGATATGGCGATTAATAATAACCAATCCTGGAACTTCTTTCGCAAATTGCAGCAGCTCTTGATCACTTAACCCTTTTGAGTGGATCACCAGAGACTCACAACGGTTATTAATTAAAAGATCGATAGCTTCTTTCTCTGTGGTCGCATCGTGATAGCCATTGCCAATCAGTAAGTGTTTTTGATGCGCTTGAGCAACGGTATCAACGGCTTTAAGCAGTGATCCAAAAAAGGGATCAGACACATCACCCACCATTACGCCAATCGTATTGGTACTCTTACTGACCAATGCTCGAGCGTTTGCATTTGGGCGATATCCCAGTTTTTGCATCGCCGCATTAACCGATTCGATAGCTGCTTTGCTTGCTTTTGGTGATTTATTTACCACTCTAGAAACCGTGGCAACCGATACCCCTGCTTCTTTTGCAACGTCTTTAATGGTTGCCATAATAAGTTCAATCCTGTGATGTGGTCGAGATAAAATAGTTGATCGAGTTAAAGTTTTAGTAAATATTTAATTGCTGCTTACTTGTTCCATAGCGTATTGTTGATAATGTAAACGTTAACACTAACTTAGAGCTAAGGATAAAGTAAAATGGAAACAATTGCATACGGTGATTTCGCAAAATTAGATATTCGTGTTGGTAAAATCACAGACGTTAAACGTCATGAAAATGCAGACAAACTTTACATTGTTCAAATCAATGTAGGAGAGCAGAGCCTTCAAACCGTTACGAGTTTGGTTCCTTATTACACTGAAGACGAGCTTTTGGGTAAGCAAGTGGTTGTGCTGTGTAATTTAGCAAAAGCAAAAATGCGCGGTGAAACCTCAGAGTGCATGTTGCTGTGTGCAGAAACAGAAGATGAAAGCGAAAGCGTATTATTAACTCCAGAGCGCTTGATGCCTGCTGGCGTTAAAATTGTCTAATTTGCTTAAGTAAGCAAAAACATAAGCCAAGTTTACCTTCTTTTTGGTGAGCTTGGTTTATTTATTAACCATTTATTATGCCATATAAAAATATAAATTGGAGTGGATTAATTGGTCATACCTTCCTAAGTTAGTTAATGATTAACTAATAATATAAAAGGTTGGCTATATATGGATTTTAAAAATGGTTCTTCAAAGGAAGTGAGATATCCACCAAGTTATAATTTACTCTCTGTCACCAAACCAAGCAGTCATATCACTTATGCCAGTAAAGAGTTTTGCGAAGTAGCAGGTTACACGCAAGAAGAGTTGATAGGACAGCCTCATAATATGGTAAGGCATCCAGACATGCCTAAAGCTGCATTTGCCAATATGTGGGGACACTTACAAAGTAATAATTCATGGATGGGAATGGTAAAAAATCGTTGTGCTAATGGCGATTATTATTGGGTTGATGCGTTTGTTTCACCAATTTCAGAGAATGGACAAGTCATTGAGTATCAATCTGTTCGAACTTGTCCTAAAAGAGATTATGTTGATAATGCAGAAAAGATATACGCTCAACTTAACGCAGGAAAAACCCCACTTAAATTAAAACTGCCCAGAACTCGCTTATGGCAACGTGCTGCTATTGCGCTTATTATTCCCGCTATTTGTGCTTTTGCTCTTGAGCAATTTGTTCCTAACGCCGGCGTTCCATCATTATTCCTTTTTGCAATAACTTCTTTTTATATGATGACTCGCCGATTAGAAGCGTTAAGCAAAACAGCACGGGGTATCTTTAATAATCCATTAATGGAGCTTGTCTATAATAAAAAGGTTGATGATATTTCAGAAATAGCACTTGCAATGAAAATGTGTCACTCAGAAACAAATGCGGTTTCTGGGCGTATCCAAGATTCGAATGAGCAAGTGACTGCTGCAATGGAAGAGTCATTCCAAAATCTGGATACCATGTCAACACAGCTTGATTCGCAATCGATGGAAGTAGAGCAAGTCGCTGCTGCCATTAATGAAATGCATTCAACTGCGCATGAAGTAGCAAGAAATGCACAAAATACCGCATCAACAACCGATGAAGCGAAAGTTGCCGCACAAGAGGGCATGGTAGAAGTAAAATCTACATTACATGCCGTTGATGTGTTAGCAAATCAGTTAGATGAAACGTCAGTATCTGTTAGAGAGCTTGAAGCAAATACTAATACCATTGAAAGTGTACTCACCATAATACAAGGTGTGGCAGAGCAGACCAACTTGTTAGCCCTTAATGCTGCAATTGAAGCTGCACGAGCAGGTGAGCAAGGGCGAGGTTTTGCAGTGGTTGCAGATGAAGTTCGTCAACTTGCACAGAAAAGTCACGATTCAACCACAGAGATTCAAACCGTTATTAATTTAATTCGTACAGGAACACATACCGTTGTGGAATCTATGAGAGAGGGAGAGAAGCTTTCGGCGGATTGTATTGAGAGTGCGAAGATCTCAGCTGATAAGTTGGAGCAATTATTGACAGAAATCACCGATATATCCGATCAAAACTCTCAAATAGCCACGGCAGTTGAAGAGATGAGCAATGTATCAGAAGACATGAATAATAACGTTCAATCTATTAGCCAATCGACTCAAGAATTATCGATATCAACAGCGGCTTTAGTTCAAGAGAGTCAGGCTGACAATGGAGGCTTGATGGATAATTTACTTTCTCAAAGTAAGTTAGCAGAGCAGTTTAGACATACTGGGTAATAGGACAAAATATAGTTTTTTGAATACCAACACAAAGCATTGTTATTTTTCATCTTGTTGGTGCTTTGTATTGCACCTATCAATGTAAATTGAAATATAGTGCTTTGATTCACACTTTTCTATCTTTCAGAAAGGATATTGTTAACTTGTTGTTAAATCTTGCTGTATGGTTGGTTAAATAAAAAATCAATCCATAAACTAAAAAGGATTTTATATGCAAGGTATCGTTGATTTTCTCAATGGCATAATTTGGAGCCCAGTATTGATTTATCTCTGCTTGGGCTCTGGTTTGTTTTATTCTATACAAACTCGTTTTGTACAAGTTCGTCACTTTAAAGAAATGTGTCGTTTGCTGGTATCAAACAAAGAATCAAGTAAGGGGATCAGCTCATTCCAAGCGTTGGCGGTATCACTGTCTGGACGTGTAGGTACGGGTAACATTGCTGGGGTTGCGGCAGCCATTGGCTTTGGTGGTCCGGGAGCCGTCTTTTGGATGTGGGTCGTGGCTTTCTTAGGGGCAGCAACCGCTTATGCTGAATCAACCTTAGCGCAAATCTATAAAGAAGAAGACGAAGGCCAGTTCCGTGGTGGTCCGGCTTACTATATTGAAAAAGCGATGGGTCAAAAATGGTATGCGTGGATCTTTGCCATTGCGACTATCTTTGCTTGTGGTGTGTTACTTCCGGGTGTGCAATCAAACAGTATCGGTAATGCAGTAGAAACAGCATTTGGTACTGGCGGCATGATTGATACTGGCTTAGGCGTATTTAGTTTTGCGAAGATCTTAACGGGTTCAGTGATTTCTATCATCCTTGGCTTTATCATCTTTGGTGGTGTTAAACGAATTGCTCACTTTACTCAAATTGTGGTGCCGTTTATGGCATTGGCATACATCATTCTTGCATTCGTTATTATCCTACTTAACATCTCAGAAGTACCTACTATCTTTAGTATGATCATCGGCGATGCATTCACACCGATGGCAGGCTTTGGTGCTGCAATTGGTTGGGGTGTAAAGCGTGGTGTTTACTCAAACGAAGCCGGTCAAGGTACGGGTCCTCATGCCGCGGCGGCAGCAAGTGTTGATCACCCAGCACAACAAGGTTTGGTTCAATCATTCTCTATCTACATTGATACCTTACTGGTTTGTTCTGCTACCGCGTTTATGATCCTTATCACAGGTGCTTATAACGTTCACGGCAGTGGCGAAGAGGTATTCTTAGTACAGAACCTTGCAGCAACCGTTGGCGCGAATGGTCCAATGTTTACGCAAATGGCAATTGAAAGCACACTGCCGGGCATTGGTAAAATCTTCATTGCTTTTGCACTGTTCTTCTTTGCTTTTACTACCATTCTTGCTTACTACTACATTGCAGAGACAAACATTGCTTATATCCGTCGAACTCTAAAAATCGATGGCATGATGTTTATTCTTAAAGTAGTTCTAATGTCAGCGGTGTTCTACGGCACCATTAAAACCGCCAACCTTGCGTGGGCAATGGGTGATGTTGGTGTTGGTTTAATGGCGTGGTTAAACATTGTCGGTATTTTGATCATCTTCTTTATGTCTAAGCCAGCACTAAAAGCGCTAAAAGATTATGAAGATCAGCAAAAACGCGGTGTAACCAACTACACGTTTGATCCAGTAAAATTGGGTATTAAAGGGGCAACGTATTGGGAAGGCAAGCTAGAGCGAAACAAAAATAAATCAAAAGAGAAGTAATCACCTAGTTTGATAACCAATAAAATAACGCCATCCTTTGTGATGGCGTTTTTTATAGATATAGAGGGTGCAAATTATATAGATCTGAATTACGTGCTATGTTGATATACAAGTATGAGCATAAAAGGAGAATAATATGTATCAAGAAGTCATAAGTTTCTGGTTTAACGAGCTTGAACCGCCGCAGTGGTGGCAAAAAGACGAAGCGTTAGATGCAATCATTAAGGTCCGTTTTAGCTCATTGCATCAACAAGCAAAAGCAGGTGAACTCTCTGAATGGCGTACAACGGCATTGGGAAGTCTTGCTGAAATTATCCTGATTGATCAGTTCTCTCGTAATATTTATCGCGATACGCCTGACTCATTTGCGAATGATCCTCTCGGTTTGGCGCTTGCCCAATTTGCGATATCAAAAGGCTTTGATGCTGAGTTATCTCAAACTGAGCGTGGTTTTATGTATCTGTCATTTATGCACAGTGAATCTCAGGCGATTCATATTGAGGCGGTAAAGTTATATGAGAAGCTCGGTAATCCATACAACTTAGAGTTTGAGCATAAACATAAAGATATTATTGACCGTTTTGGCCGCTACCCACATCGAAATGCCATTTTGGGTCGAACATCAACCGATGAAGAAATTGAGTTTTTACAACAACCAAACTCTAGCTTTTAAACCAGTACTATAAACGTTAGTTTGTGCAATCTATGTACTAAATTAATTACAGAACTATCAATAAATTAAGCGCTAAGTAGACATAAACTGCTTGGCGTTTTTTTTGGTGGATTTATAAAGAAAGTATAACGAAATAAGACAGCGTTCTGGTATGCTGTGTGGCATAGAAATACGAACCACTTTCTGGTTATTGATTGGTTATATCCACTTGTTTTTTTTGGGTATAGGGGAAAGTGATGGGTATATTTAAATGTTATATTTTTTATTAGGATAGGGGGCTGTCCTTAAATTCTATCACAATAGAACTATGTTTATAGTATTAGTTTAGAGGGTTATTTAAGTAAAATGATACCCTCTGATTTACATCTTTTAAAAAAACATCTTTAATTATAGTAATCCTTTCTGATGATTTATTTGTCCATTACTTAGTTTAAGAGAGATATAGTTAATACTATTTATATCTTTGTCTTCTAAAAGAGCATAAATAATATTGCATGCTTTTATTTTAAACGATCTTTTGCTATGGAAATATTTAATTGATGAAGCAGATGTCAAATCTAACTCATATAGTTTTTTTGATATATAGAATTCATTTGTTAATCTATACTGTAGGTTGATTTCACTAATTAAATGGCAGGCTTCCAGAGCTAGAGATAAAGATTCATTGAATGATTTTGGTTCAGTCATGTAATGTGATGAACTTGTTAACTTAGTGAAGCTAGATAAGAGATTATATTTTTGTGTTTCAGTTAATGTTGGTACTAAAGGTAAAATAATTTCTCTTTTTGATAAGTGGCAAATGCTAAGGAGTAAGTCTCGTATCCCATTCAAATTTCGTAAAATATCAAAAATATCAAAAATATCAAAAATATTAAAAAGAATATTAGAATCATTGTTTGTGTAATGTGTGCCTTTATAAATTAAATCACCAAACTCAAGTTTTTTTATACTTTTAACTTGACAGTTATTCAATAACAAACGTACTGAAGAACATAATGTATATATACTAAAGTCCTCTGAACCTACATTCTTTATTTCATTTAACGTGGTATTGAAATTATTAATTAGTATAAATAATTCAGAACTTTCCATTTTTGAGTCTAAAGTATCAGAACCATTAGGGTACGTTAGCTCAAATAGAGCATTTTGATTAAAGCATTTTAATGTAGGATTAGCTATTTCAAATTTATCAACAATCTTACTAAATACTTCCGATAATTCAGCTCGTTTTTGTATAGATAGTGCCGCTTTTTGTTCTTTCCACATTTGTTGTTGTTTTTTTTCAAGTTTCTCGCGCCGAAAGCGTTCTTCTTTAAGCTCTTTTTGTTGTTTTATTTCTTCTTCTTTTCGCTCTTGTTTTTCGTTCTTTTGTTCCTTTCTTAGTTGGTGATTTTGTCTAATCGCAAAAGCTAGTGTGGATATTGTACCGATTGAAGCAACCCAAGTAGCTATGTCACCTGTTTCCATTTTATTATTTATGAGTAAGTTTATGATATGCCCGAACAAAATGCATCCAATAAAAACACCACAAAAGCCAGCAAAAATGAAAAGTAAGTAGTTCACACCGATAGCCTATAGAGAATAAAAAAAGATATTATATAGGCGTAAAGCTTCAGTGTAACCTAACTATTTAGTTTTATCGTTAATTTGATATATGCAACTAACTTGTTGTTATTAAATATGTAACTTGAAAGCAAAAATATAACAAA
>NZ_JARACS010000050.1:0-289 GCF_028765525.1 Aliivibrio sp. S2TY2
TGCACGCATAACGTTTACGTTACCGATACACTCAAAAGAGTAATCTACGCCGCCGTCCGTCATTTCAACAATTACTTCTTGAATTGGCTTATCGAAGTTTGTTGGGTTAATGCAATCAGTCGCGCCTAATTTTTTAGCTAGCTCGTATTTGCTTTCGTTCAAGTCAACACCGATGATGCGACTTGCACCCGCCATTTTAGCGCCGATGATAGCAGAGAGACCGATACCACCTAGACCGAATACAGCAACCGTGTCGCCTTTTTCAACTTTAGCCGTGTTAAGAACCGCA
>NZ_JARACS010000051.1:0-287 GCF_028765525.1 Aliivibrio sp. S2TY2
TATTCTCTCTTTGAGAGTCTTTAAAAATGGTTACACGCATAAGCGTGAAATCGCTCTTTAACAATTTGGAAAGCTGACTGATTCAGCTTAATTACAGCTAAGTGCTGAAATTAAGTTAAATCAAAATTTAAAAGTTCTTAATATCTTTTGTTTATCTTAGATAAACAAATTAAAAACACATTCAAGTGTTCTTGTATTTTGAATCCGGCGAAAAACCAGAACTCCCTATCTTTTATACAGAGATAGCGACGAGTTCAACCTTGGTTGCTGTTTTGTCTTCACTTTTG
>NZ_JARACS010000052.1:0-277 GCF_028765525.1 Aliivibrio sp. S2TY2
CGTTACTCCTCTGTCTTTCGGTATCGAAACGATGGGTGGCGTAATGACTAAGCTAATCGAGAAGAACACAACAATCCCAACTAAAGCGGACCAAACGTTCTCTACTGCTGAAGACAACCAAAGTGCGGTAACTATCCACGTACTTCAAGGTGAGCGTAAGCAAGCAAGTTACAACAAATCTCTAGGTCAATTTAACCTAGAAGGTATCCAAGCAGCACCACGTGGCATGCCACAAATCGAAGTAACATTCGACCTAGATGCTGATGGTATCCTAAAT
>NZ_JARACS010000053.1:0-277 GCF_028765525.1 Aliivibrio sp. S2TY2
GTTTAGGATACCATCAGCATCTAGGTCGAATGTTACTTCGATTTGTGGCATGCCACGTGGTGCAGCTTGGATACCTTCTAGGTTAAATTGACCTAGAGATTTGTTGTAACTTGCTTGCTTACGCTCACCTTGAAGTACGTGGATAGTTACCGCACTTTGGTTGTCTTCAGCAGTAGAGAACGTTTGATCCGCTTTAGTTGGGATTGTTGTGTTCTTCTCGATTAGCTTAGTCATTACGCCACCCATCGTTTCGATACCGAAAGACAGAGGAGTAACA
>NZ_JARACS010000054.1:0-244 GCF_028765525.1 Aliivibrio sp. S2TY2
CGATTTATGAGTGTTCACACAGATTGATTAGGTTAAAAAATAAAAGAGACATAATGTTGGGTCTGTAGCTCAGTTGGTTAGAGCGCACCCCTGATAAGGGTGAGGTCGGTGGTTCAAATCCACTCAGACCCACCAATACTTTTCCAGTAAGTATTGGTGATAACATTATATTTTGGGGCTATAGCTCAGCTGGGAGAGCGCCTGCCTTGCACGCAGGAGGTCTGCGGTTCGATCCCGCATAGCT
>NZ_JARACS010000055.1:0-226 GCF_028765525.1 Aliivibrio sp. S2TY2
AGCGACGGGCAGCGATACGGCAGACGTTGATTTGGTGGCGCCAGGTGATGGTGAAGGCGACAACGGCGGTGATGTTGCACCAACGGTTCTTATCGATTCTGGTGAGGATGACACCATCAATGCGGCGGAAAAAGACGCGGGTGTTACGGCAAGTATTGAGCTACCAGAAGGTACGAACATTGCAGAAGACAGTGTGGTTGTAACCTTCTCAGATGGCACAACAGAC
>NZ_JARACS010000056.1:0-218 GCF_028765525.1 Aliivibrio sp. S2TY2
GTATCTGCAAAAGATAAATCGACTGGTAAAGAGCAGAAGATCACAATCCAAGCTTCAGGTGGTCTAACAGACGAAGAAATCGAAGCAATGGTACAAGAAGCTGAAGCAAACAAAGACGCGGACAAAAAGTTCGAAGAGTTAGTAACAGCACGTAACCAAGCGGATCAAATGATCCACGGTACGAAGAAACAAATCGAAGAAGCAGGCGATGCACTTCC
>NZ_JARACS010000057.1:0-202 GCF_028765525.1 Aliivibrio sp. S2TY2
AAGTCAGCTACGGGCAGCGATACGGCAGGCGTGGATTTGGTGGCGCCTGGTGATGGCGAAGGCGACAACGGCAGTGATGTTGCACCAACGGTTCTTATCGATTCTGGCGAAGATGACACCATTAACGCTGATGAAAAAGACGCGGGTGTTACGGCGAGTATTGAGCTGCCAGAAGGCACAGATCTGACCGCAGATAGCCTCA
>NZ_JARACS010000006.1:0-234330 GCF_028765525.1 Aliivibrio sp. S2TY2
GCTGAGCTACTAGCGCACAATAATTCTTTTATGTTTTTGCTGATTTAAAATCAACAGAAACAAATAATGGCGGTGAAGGAGGGATTCGAACCCTCGATGCGGCTATAAACCGCATACTCCCTTAGCAGGGGAGCGCCTTCAGCCTCTCGGCCACCTCACCGTGTAAATTTGCTTATAGTTACCTACTAAATAACTATATTATTGATAATCACTTACCAATGAAAGAATGGTGCGCCAGGGAGGATTCGAACCTCCGACCGCCTGGTTCGTAGCCAGGTACTCTATCCAGCTGAGCTACTAGCGCACAATAATTCTTTTTTATTCTTGCTGACCATAAAGATCAACATGAATCAATAATGGCGGTGAAGGAGGGATTCGAACCCTCGATGCGGCTATAAACCGCATACTCCCTTAGCAGGGGAGCGCCTTCAGCCTCTCGGCCACCTCACCGTCTTGAGGAGGCACATATTACGGTTTACCAAAAATATGTCAATGACTTTCTTAGTAAAAAATAACGTTTTTTGTTTAACAGCCTACGAAACGACCAAAGTGAACAAAAATAAAACGTTATCCCTAGTTTGTGCCTTTTATTTTGTTTGTTTTTACTCATCAATGCTAAATAAAAACAAACAAGGTCAACACTGTTGACCCTATTCATACGAAATTAAAAGTTACCTTGCGATGCTGCAGGTGTACCTTTTTCCGCTTGAATGCGCATATAAATTTCTTCACGGTGTACAGATACTTCTTTAGGTGCATTAACACCAATACGTACTTGGTTACCTTTAACGCCTAGTACAGTAACTGTTACTTCGTCACCAATCATAAGAGTTTCACCTACACGGCGAGTCAAAATTAGCATTCGAATGCTCCTTGAGTTATCTCAGTTTTATAATAAATGTATGTTTTGTCCGTTATCGCTTATTTTCATAAACGTCTTTGCTCAAGAAACAGCGATCATAAGGTTATTATCTTGTGATTGCTCTGTAATAACAAACGTTTTATGTAAAATATCGGCCGCTCGTTCTAAATCAGCTTGATTCACGATAACCGACAAACTTTTAGGCTCTATACTATGCTGATAAATATCAACACAATTAGCCATTAGTTGATTGCAAGCAGAGTCTGCCATCCCTTCAACCTTATCTCCAACTAACGTCAGAATTGATAAGCTACTAATATTGCGTATTTTTGTACTAAATGCCAGTTTCAATTGTAAAAAAGCCGCTTTTGGCACAACAATTTGAAAACAATCACACCTTTCAATTAACACTCTGTACTGTTTACGTAATTCAGTCAACTCTTCTTCTAAAAAGCCATTACACTCTATTAGGAGTAAATCCTGCTTAAGTGCCAAACCGATTACCCCTTTACCCTCTACTGGTTGTTCACAAATCAGTGTCCCTTCACCATCGTCAAATGATGATAATACACGTAAGGTAACCGATGAATTCCAGGCGTGAGCGACAGAATGCTCTTGTAATACTTTGGCTCCAGACTTTGCTAATAAATGCATATCTGAAAAAGAGATTTCTTTTAAACGACGTGTATTAGGTACAAATCGAGGATCTGAAGAATACACACCATCAACATCAGTAAATATTTGGCACTCATCTGCATTTAATGCAGCAGCTAAAGCAACCGCAGTGGTATCTGAGCCGCCTCTTCCTAATGTCGTAATGTTGCCATTCTTATCTCGCCCCTGAAAACCAGCAACAATAACAATATAACCTTTATCTACCCACTGAGTTATTAAATCGGTTTCAATATGCTCAATAGTTGCATCATTAAATCTATTGTTAGTGTAGATTCCAGCCTGATCAGCCGTTAAAGAAATAGCTTTAATGCCCTTTTGATTTAAAGATAGGGCTAATAACGCGATAGAAACTTGCTCGCCAGCAGAAAGCAACATATCTAATTCACGTGGTTCTGGAACCTCGCTCATTTGATTTGCTAAATTCATTAAACGATTGGTTTCACCCGCCATAGCAGAAACAGCAACAACAACATCATGTCCTTGCTGCTGGGTTGAAATGATGCGTTCAGAAACAGATTGGATCCGCTCAACGGATCCAACTGATGTACCACCATACTTTTGTACGATTAATGCCACCGATACGACCTATTACAGACGCTCAGTTAGCCAAGCTTCAACAGAAGCTAGTGCTGCAGGTAATGCATTCGCATCAGTACCGCCAGCTTGAGCCATATCAGGACGACCGCCGCCTTTACCACCAACTTGTTGTGCAACCATATTCACTAATTCGCCCGCTTTCACTTGGCCAATAAGATCTTTAGTTACACCAGCAATTAAACCTACTTTACCGTCATTCACATTACCTAACATGATAACGCAGCTACCAATTTGATTTTTAAGCTCATCAACCATGCCACGAAGCGCTTTACTCTCTGCACCATCTAACTGAGCAATAAGTACTTTTGTTCCTGCAATGTCTTGAACTTGATTGATCAGGTTTGCACCTTCTTGAGACGCTAGCTTATCTTTAAGCTGTTGGATCTCTTTCTCAAGTTGTTTTGCTTTTGATGCAGCTTCATTCAGCTTTTTATCTGCTGATTTTTGTTGTGCTTCAATCGCATCTAATGCTGCTTCACCAGTAACGGCTTCAATACGGCGGATACCTGCAGCAATACCACTTTCTGACGTAATTTTAAATAAACCAATATCACCAGTGCTTGATGCGTGAATACCACCACACAATTCAGTTGAGAACTCACCCATAGAAAGAACACGAACTTCATCGTCGTATTTCTCACCAAATAGAGCCATTGCGCCTTTTTCTTTCGCTGCATCAATGTCCATTAGGTTTGTTTCAATCTCATGGTTTAAACGTACTTGTTGGTTAACAATACGCTCAACTTTACGCAATTCTTCAGCTTTTACGCCTTCAAGGTTAGAGAAGTCAAAACGTAAACCTTCCGCCTTAACTAATGAGCCTTTTTGAGTTACGTGCTCACCGAGTACTTCACGAAGTGCTGCGTGTAATAAGTGAGTTGCTGAGTGATTTAAAGTAATCGCAGTACGACGCTCTTCATCAACTTGAGCCATTGCACTATCAGCCGTTGATAATACACCTTCAACTAACTTACCGTGGTGACCAATTGCATTACCTACTTTTTGAGTATCAGTAACAACAAACTTACCCGCTTCAACAGTAATGATACCGGCGTCACCAGATTGACCGCCTGACTCTGCATAGAATGGCGTTGCATCTAAAATTAGAATCGCATCATCACCAGCAGAAAGAGTCTCAACGGCTTCACCTTCACGGAAGATTTCTAATACCGTTGCTTTTGCTTCAGTCGAATCATAACCGTGGAATACTGTTTCAGATTCAACTTTGATCACTGCATTATAATCAGTACCAAATTGACCCGCTTCACGAGCACGTTGACGTTGTTCTTCCATCGCTTTTTCAAAACCATCTTCATCGATAGTTAATTCACGCTCACGAGCAACATCATTGGTTAAATCAGCAGGGAAACCGTAAGTATCGTAAAGTTTAAATACAGTTTCGCCGTCAAGAACCGTACCTTCAAGGTTATCTAATGCTTCGTTTAGAATTACCATTCCACGCTCTAGTGTGCGACCAAAGTTTTCTTCTTCAATCTTAAGAACTTTTTCAACTAGCGCTTGCTGTTTTTTCAGTTCTTCACCAGCGGTTCCCATGATCTCTGCCAATGGTCCAACTAATTTATAGAAGTAAGAACCTTTAGCACCTAACTTGTTACCGTGACGTACCGCACGACGAATAATACGACGTAATACGTAACCACGACCTTCGTTTGATGGCATAACACCATCAACAATTAAGTAAGAACAAGAACGGATGTGATCAGCAACAACACGTAGAGATTGGTTTGAAAGATCATCGTAACCAACTACTTTTGCTGTTTCTTTAATTAGTGTTTGGAAGATATCAATTTCATAGTTTGAGTGAACGCCTTGCATGATTGCTGCAATACGCTCAATACCCATACCTGTATCTACTGATGGCTTAGGAAGCAGTTCCATTGTACCGTCTGCTTGACGGTTGAATTGCATAAATACGTTGTTCCAAATTTCAATGAAACGGTCGCCATCTTCTTCAGGAGAACCTGGACGGCCACCCCAAATGTGCTCACCGTGATCGTAGAAAATCTCAGTACAAGGACCACAAGGACCAGTATCACCCATCTGCCAGAAGTTATCTGATGCGTAAGGTGCACCTTTATTGTCACCTATGCGTACGATACGATCTGCTGGAATACCCATTTCTTTATTCCAGATTTCGAAAGCTTCGTCATCAGTTTCATAAATAGTGACTAATAAACGGTCAGCTGGCAGTTCTAGACGCTCTGTTAGAAATTCCCAAGCATACTTGATTGCATCTTGCTTGAAGTAATCACCAAAGCTGAAGTTACCTAGCATTTCAAAGAAAGTATGGTGACGAGCAGTAAAGCCTACGTTTTCTAAATCGTTATGCTTACCACCAGCACGAACACAACGTTGAGCCGTTGTTGCACGAGTATAGTTACGTTTTTCTGAACCTAGGAAACAATCCTTAAATTGGTTCATACCTGCGTTGGTAAATAAAAGAGTTGGGTCATTTGCTGGAACTAGAGAAGAACTCTCAACAATTTGGTGTCCTTTGCTTTCAAAAAAAGCAAGAAACGCACGGCGGATCTCGTCAGTGCTCATATACATGTAGGTATTCCTGATTGAATCGTAGGTTAACTCACTCTTGTACTCAGTTAAGACAAGCAGTGTTTTTTAGACAGAATTTCGAACATTGTATACGCAAATGCAAGCGAAATATAGATAAGTAAAGTGATCAAATGAGGAATAAGGTGGGTTTTAAAATATCACTGATAGATTCTCAATAAATAGAAACAAAAAAGCCAAACACTGTGGTTTGGCTTTTGTCTTCATTTATTTTCAAAGAAAGCGATTTAGAACTCTTCGTTTTCTTCTACTTCAGCAGTCACATCTGGTGTTTCTGGCTGATCTTCTGCTGGAGTTAGTAACAGCTCACGTAATTTAGCGTCTAGTTCCGAAGCAATGGCTACGTTATCACGCATAAACTTAGAAGCGTTTGCTTTACCTTGACCAATCTTGTCGCCGTTATAGCTGTACCAAGCACCCGCCTTATCAACTAATTTATGCTTAACACCTAAATCAATTAATTCACCTTCGCGGTTAAACCCTTTTCCGTATAAGATTTGAGTTTCAGCTTGCTTAAATGGTGCTGCAATTTTATTTTTAACAACTTTAATGCGTGTTTCGTTACCAATCACTTCGTCGCCATCTTTTACTGCGCCTGTACGACGAATATCAAGACGAACTGATGCATAAAACTTAAGTGCATTACCACCCGTTGTGGTCTCTGGGTTACCAAACATCACACCAATTTTCATACGAATTTGGTTGATGAAGATAGCCATACAATTTGATTGTTTTAGATTACCTGTTAACTTACGCATTGCTTGAGAAAGCATACGTGCCTGAAGACCCATGTGGCTATCGCCCATTTCACCTTCAATTTCAGCTTTTGGTGTTAACGCAGCAACCGAGTCAATAACCATTACATCAACAGCACCAGAGCGCGCTAACGCATCACAGATCTCTAGAGCTTGCTCACCCGTATCAGGTTGAGAAACTAATAATTCATCAATGTTTACGCCAAGTTTTTTAGCATAAACAGGATCTAGAGCATGCTCAGCATCGATAAAGGCACATGTTTTACCTTCACGCTGTGCTGCAGCAATTAATTCAAGAGTTAATGTTGTTTTACCTGAACTCTCAGGACCGAAGATCTCAACGATTCGCCCCATTGGTAAACCACCAGCACCAAGTGCAATATCAAGAGATAAAGAACCAGTAGACACAGTCTCAACATCCATTGTGCGGTTATCGCCCAACTTCATGATTGAACCTTTACCAAATTGTTTTTCAATTTGACCTAATGCGGCGGCCAGTGCTTTTTTCTTGTTATCGTCCATCTTGATTCTCCAGTTACTCTAGATCACGTAATCAGTTAATAACCAGTAGTATACTGTCTATTCATACAGTGTCTATAGGCTTGTATCATTTTTTCTTTAACTTTCGATATAATTTCGACTAAATAACACTTAACCTTCTGAATTAGTTAAGATCTAACAAACGATTCTTTAATGTGAGAAATGCATATTTGATCGCACTTTTTCTAATATCACAGCGATCACCAGTAAAATATACAGTAGTTTCATAATGCCAGTCATGTTTATCAGCAAAGCCAAAACAAACGGTCCCAACAGGTTTTTCATCACTCCCTCCACCAGGGCCAGCAATACCACTAATTGAAACCGTAATATCAGCGTTACTGTGCACCAAAGTACCTTTAGCCATCTCTTTTACTACGGGCTCACTCACAGCACCAAAACGCTGTAATGTCTCTAAACTAACGCCCAGTGATTCGTTTTTTGATTCATTACTGTAAGTAACAAAACCACGCTCAAACCAAGCGGAACTTCCTGCATTTTCTGTCGCGCAGAAAGCCACACCACCACCTGTACAAGACTCTGCACATGCCATAGTCTTACCTTGTTGCATTAATAACTCACCCACTTTTTGGGCAAGTTGCGTATTTTTCACCATATCCATTAGATTCTTTCCATCTTGATTCGAATTTTATCCATTCTATCTTTGATTGCTGCTTTGATTCACGTATTCTTAGCAACAAATATTTTCTACACTCATTAGGTCTCGTTGTGGCAACAAAATCAACTGAAAAACACACCCCAATGATGCAACAGTACTTGCGTTTAAAATCTGAAAACCCGGATATTTTACTGTTCTATCGTATGGGCGATTTTTATGAGCTTTTCTATGATGATGCGAAACGAGCCTCTCAACTGCTTGAGATCTCTTTAACCAAACGAGGCTCTTCTGCAGGCGAACCTATCCCAATGGCAGGCCTCCCTTACCATGCTGTTGAGGGCTATTTAGCCAAATTAGTTCAGCAAGGTGAATCGGTTGCGATTTGTGAGCAAGTGGGTGACCCTGCGACGAGTAAAGGTCCTGTTGAGCGTAAAGTTGTTCGTATCGTTACCCCTGGTACTGTAACTGATGAAGCGCTTCTTCCTGAACGTTTTGATAACTTAATTGCCGCTATTTATCATCATAAAGGCCATTTTGGTTACGCTACATTAGACATCACCTCTGGTCGTTTTAAACTATCAGAGCCAAATACTGAAGAAGCGATGCTTGCCGAGCTGCAACGTACAGCCCCAACTGAGCTGTTATTCAGTGAAGATTTTGAACCAGTTCATTTATTAGAAAAAAGAAATGGTAATCGTCGTCGCCCAGTATGGGAATTTGAGCTTGATACTGCTAAACAACAGTTAAACCAACAATTTGGAACTCGCGACTTGGTTGGCTTTGGGGTTGAAAAAGCTGAATTTGGTTTATGTGCTGCTGGCTGCCTTATTCAATATGTAAAAGACACTCAACGTACTACTCTGCCTCATATTCGCTCCATCGTAATGGATCATCAAGATGACTCAGTGATCCTAGATGCGGCGACACGTCGAAATCTTGAAATCACCCAAAATTTAGCGGGTGGATTCAATCATACGTTATCAGAAGTACTTGATCATACAGCAACCGCAATGGGTAGCCGTCTGTTAAAACGCTGGTTACATCAACCCGTTAGAACACATGATGTATTAAACCAACGTCTTGATGCTATTGGGGAATTAAAAGATGAAGCGCTATTTAACGAACTGTCTCCACAGTTAAGAAACATTGGTGATGTTGAACGTATTCTCGCTCGACTTGCATTACGCTCAGCTCGACCACGAGATCTTGCTCGTTTACGTAACGCACTGCAACAGTTGCCAGAATTAGCTCAAACCGCACAAGAATTTAAGCAAACTCATTTACAAAACTTAGCTCAACTAGCACAACCAATCGATTCTATTTGTGAGCTTTTAGAGCGTGCAATAAAAGACAACCCTCCAGTGATCATTCGTGATGGTGGTGTTTTAGCTGATGGTTATAACGAAGAGCTCGATCAATGGCGAGATCTGGCCAATGGTGCAACTCAATATTTAGATAAGCTAGAACAAGAAGAACGTGAACGTCACGACATTGATACGTTAAAAGTCGGTTACAACAACGTACATGGCTTTTATATTCAAATCAGTAAAGGGCAAAGCCATAAAGCACCCGCACATTATGTTCGCCGTCAAACATTGAAAAATGCTGAACGTTATATCATTCCTGAATTAAAAGAGCATGAAGATAAAGTCCTAAGTTCAAAATCTAAAGCACTAGCAATAGAGAAAAAGTTATGGGAAGAACTATTTGATCAACTTCTTCCACACTTAGAACAACTTCAATTAATGGCGAATGCGATTTCAGAGTTAGATGTACTGAGTAACTTGGCAGAACGCGCGGACACCTTGAATTATTGTCGCCCTACACTATCTTCAAGTATTGGAATGGAAATAAAAGGAGGCCGTCACCCTGTTGTTGAGCAGGTAATGACAGACCCATTTATTGCCAACCCAATCAATTTAAATGATGACCGTAAGATGCTGATCATTACCGGACCTAACATGGGTGGTAAATCGACCTATATGCGTCAAACAGCACTCATTGCATTAATGGCTCATGTTGGCTGTTATGTCCCTGCTGATTCAGCAAAAATAGGCTTGCTCGATCGTATCTTTACACGTATTGGCGCCTCGGACGATCTAGCGTCTGGGCGCTCAACTTTCATGGTTGAAATGACAGAAACCGCGAATATCCTTCATAATGCCACCAAGTATAGTCTGGTACTTATGGATGAGATTGGTCGCGGCACAAGTACTTATGATGGTTTATCGCTAGCATGGGCAAGCGCAGAATGGTTAGCTACAAAGATTAACGCCATGACTTTATTTGCCACGCATTATTTTGAGTTAACTGAATTACCTAATTTATTTAATGGCTTAGCGAATGTACACCTTGATGCTGTAGAGCATGGCGATGAAATTGCCTTTATGCACGCAGTTCAAGATGGTGCCGCAAATAAATCTTATGGTCTTGCTGTTGCTTCTTTAGCGGGAGTTCCAAAAACCGTTATTAAGAAAGCAAAACTAAAACTTCAGCAACTTGAAAGCGGTAAAAATACGTCAGTATTACCACCAAGCGCGCAAGTAAAAGAAGAACATCAACTCTCTTTGATCCCAGAACCAAGCGAAGTTGAAGAAGCACTATCTAATGTAAATCCAGATGATTTAACACCGCGGCAGGCATTAGAAGAACTATATCGCTTAAAAGCTCTTCTATAACCAAGAAACAGTACTAAACCCCAAAGCCTGCTTATAAAATATTATAGGCAGGCTTTTTTATATTATTTTTGAAACCCTCTAAATTATACTAGTTCCAATAATGATCATCTAATTAACTACATTGGCATTAGTGCAAATACTCACTTATAAAGTTCTCATTATTTTGATTAAAATTTGACTGAATCATTAAAAGGATATTTACTTAACATAAAATTAACAATAAATAATAACGATAAACCGCAGGATGCCCCTATGAGCCAATCAGTATTAAATCACAATACAAACCCACAACTTCCTCACCAAGCAATGCTTGAATGGGCCGAAAAAAAACCTAATGACGTTTTCCTTCGTCAGATTAAAAATAGGCAATTTGTGGATTACACTTTTTCTGAAGTGGTTGATAAAGCACTCCGTCTAGTGACATCCTTACAAGAGTTAGGCGTTAAACCAAAAGACAGGGTTGCTTTAATTTCGAAAAATTGCGCTGAATGGTTTATTACGGATCTCGCTTTAATGCTCGGTGATTTTGTCAGTGTTCCTATTTTCCCAACAGCTGGCCTTGAAACTATTGAACACTGTTTAACTCACAGCGAAAGTAAAATCCTTATCGTAGGAAAACTTGATGATGTTAACGCCACTCAAAAAGCAATGGAAAACCTTCCAGAGATAAACACCATTGCTTTTAATTATGACTCTGCCGCAAAATGCCAATATCAATTTGATGAACTTATTCAACAATACCAACCATCCGAGTTTAGGCCCGAGCATAATGACAATACCCTAATGTCAATTGTTTATACCTCAGGAACATCCGGATTACCAAAAGGGGCAATGCTCACCTTTGGTGGATTTAGTCATTCATCAAAACACCTTATTAATCATATCGGTATACAAGCAGGCGACCGTCTATTTTCTTATCTGCCTCTTGCTCACATTACTGAACGTGTATACATCCTAGGTTCTGCTTTTTTTGGTGGTATCCAAACTGCTTTTCCAGAGTCACTCGATACCTTCATTGATGATGTAAAAATGCATCGCCCTACTCTATTTATTTCAGTACCAAGGTTATGGACCGTATTCCAACAACGAATTCAAGATAAGCTACCGCAGAAGAAGCTAAACATTTTACTGAAGATCCCTTTTGTTAACGGCTTAATTAAACGCAAACTGGCAGATGGTTTAGGGTTAGACCAAGCTCGTGTACTAGGGTGTGGATCTGCACCAGTCTCCGCAGGATTATTAAAATGGTATGAAAGTATTGGATTAAACATCACTGAAGCATGGGGAATGACTGAAACCTTTGCCTATAGCACACTGAATTATCCTTATCGCTCCGATAAAGTCGGCAGCGTTGGATCTGCAGGCCCTGGCGTTGAACTCAAAATTGCTAACGATGAAGAAATATTAGTAAGAGGCGATGGGCTTTTTGCTGGTTACTATAAAAATGATGAAGCAACAGAAGAAAGCTTTAATAACGAAGGTTGGTTACATACCGGAGATATTGGCTCTATTGATTCTGAAGGTTATTTAACCATTCAAGGTCGTAAAAAAGACACCTTTAAAACAGCCAAAGGAAAGTTTGTTGCTCCTGTTCCTATTGAAAAGCGTATTTTCGATCTTAGCAATTTAGAAATGATGTGTCTTATTGGCTCTGGCCTACCCGGACCTATTTTACTCGCTATTCCACATGCCTACCCTAATTTTGACCAAGCACGTTATGAGCGTACAGCCCTTAGAAACTTAGAGACAATTAACAGTGGATTAGAGTCTCATGAAAAACTAAAAGGGATATTAATGATTAAAGAACCGTGGTCAATTGAGAATGGTATTCTAACCCCAACATTAAAGATAAAACGCCATATTTTAGAAAAGAAATACCATGAATTCGCATCATCATGGCCTAAGGATAAAAAAATAATATGGGAATAACCCATAAAAAATCCTTAGTTAACAAAAATAAATAAAGCTCTAAGCAAATTATCGACCTCAAGCATGCAAAATTATATGTTTGAGGTTTTTTTTTGCTCGAAAAATTTCAACTTCACCCAACTCAGATAAATAATGAGATAAAAAACCTTATTTACAGATTTAAATTAGACGTTTATTTAAATTAAATGCATTTAAGTCCGATTATCTACCAAAAAAGACTTTTTCATACCCATTCTATAAAAACAATCGTTTGCAATGAAGACAATTGCAATAAACAAAACTCACAAGCATCTATAATTCAACAACTTAAATTACAAACCAAATAAAACACCAACTTCGTTATTGACATTATTGTTATTCCATTTAGACTCCTGTCCGTTTATCAAAAAACTGACCGAAAATTCAAGACAGATGAGGAACGGATATGTCGAATGACAATGATTACAGCTTGAGTGCTGTACCTAAAACCGCAAGAAAAGGTGCGGTTTCTCTGACATTAGTAATGCTAGGGTTAACCTTCTTTTCTGCAAGTATGTGGACAGGAGGCTCTCTTGGTACTGGGCTCTCTTTTGATGACTTCTTCCTCGCTGTTCTTATTGGTAATTTAATCCTCGGTATTTACACTTCTTTTCTTGGCTACATCGGCGCTTCAACTGGTCTCTCCACTCATCTTCTCGCTCGTTTCTCTTTCGGTTCTAAAGGCTCATGGATCCCATCTCTTTTACTTGGCGGTACTCAAGTTGGTTGGTTTGGGGTTGGTGTCGCCATGTTTGCAATTCCAGTTCAAAAAGCCACAGGCATTGACACTAATGCATTAATCGTAATTTCTGGTCTATTAATGACCGTCACCGTTTATTTTGGCATTTCAGCATTAATGGTTCTCTCCATGATTGCGGTTCCAGCTATCGCAGTACTTGGTGGTTATTCAGTATTGACTGCCGTTGACAGTATTGGTGGTGTAGCTGAACTACAAAAAATCCAACCGACTGAACCAATGGATTTCTCAATTGCACTTGCTATGGTTGTAGGCTCTTTTGTAAGCGCTGGTACATTGACGGCTGATTTTGTGCGATTTGGTAAAAAGCCGATGGGAGCCGTAGCCATTACTATGATTGCTTTCTTTATTGGTAACTCACTGATGTTTATCTTTGGTGCAGCAGGCGCTTCTGTAACTGGCCAGTCTGATATTTCAGAAGTAATGATAGCTCAAGGTTTATTGATTCCGGCAATCATTGTGCTCGGACTAAACATTTGGACAACTAACGATAATGCACTATATGCCTCAGGTCTCGGGTTCTCGAATATCACTGGTCTACCAAGTAAATACATTTCAATGTTAAATGGCTTAATTGGTACTGTGTGTGCCCTATGGTTGTATAATAACTTTGTTGGATGGTTAACTTTCTTATCTATCGCTATTCCGCCAATTGGTGGCGTTATCATCGCTGATTTCTTTATGAACCGTAAACGCTATATGGATTTCGAAAACGCCAAATTCAAAACGATTAATTGGGCGGCCATTATTGCGGTTATTATTGGTGTCGCTGCTGGTAATTTCCTACCAGGTGTTGTACCTGTAAATGCTGTGTTTGGTGGCGCACTAAGTTACCTACTACTGAACCCTCTTTTAAACAAAGAAAAAGCCTCTGAAACAGAAGCTGCATAGAAGAATTCTTATGACTGATTTATTAATTAAAAACGTAACATTACGAGATCAAGAAGGGTTATTCCAAATCTTAATCCAAGATGGTCAATTCAATAAAATCGCTTCAAATGAAGAACAACTTTCATATTCAGGAAAGGTACTAGATGCGGAAGGCGGTCTTGCTAATGCGCCCTTTTGTGAGCCTCACGTTCATTTAGATACAACTCAAACTGCTGGTGAGCCAAGTTGGAATATCTCAGGAACCCTTTTCGAAGGTATTGAGCGCTGGTCTGAACGTAAGCAACTGCTGACTATTGAAGATGTTAAGAGCCGTGCCAAGCAAACACTTAAATGGCAAATCGCTAACGGTATTCAGCACGTTCGTACTCACGTTGATGTTTCTGATCCAACATTGATTGCCTTAAAAGCAATGCTAGAAGTTAAGGAGGAGATGAAAGAATGGGTCGATATTCAAATCGTTGCTTTTCCTCAAGAGGGCATTCTTTCTTATCCAAATGGCAAAGAGTTACTAGAAGAAGCCGTACAACTTGGTGCTGATGTTATTGGTGCCATTCCACACTTTGAATTCACTCGTGAATACGGCGTTGAATCTTTACATTACGTTTTTGAATTAGCACAAAAGTACGACCGCTTGATCGATGTACATTGTGATGAAATTGACGATGAGCAATCACGCTTTGTAGAAACACTTGCCGCTCTAGCTCATAAATTTAATATGGGTGAAAAAGTCACAGCAAGCCATACGACAGCGATGCACTCTTATAATGGCGCTTATGCTTCTCGTCTCTTCCGTTTATTGAAAATGTCAGGTATCAACTTTGTTGCCAATCCATTAGTGAATATTCACTTACAAGGTCGCTTTGATGATTACCCTAAACGTCGCGGTATTACCCGCGTGAAAGAGATGCTTGCCAGCGATATCAACGTCTGTTTTGGTCATGATGATGTATTTGACCCATGGTATCCACTAGGTACTGCCAATATGCTACAAGTTCTGCATATGGGGCTGCATGTTTGCCAAATTATGGGGTATGACCAAATCAACCAAGGGCTTGATTTAATCAGCTACAAGTCAGCACGAACCCTGAATATTCAAGATAATTATGGCATTGAGGAAGGCAAGCCAGGTAACTTAATTATTTTACCTGCAGAAAATGGTTTTGATGCACTACGTCGTCAAGTACCTGTTCGTTACTCGATTCGCCAAGGTAATGTAATTTCAGAAACGCAACCAGCAACAACAATCATTACTTTAGATGAATCAGAAGTGGTTTCATTTAAGCGTTAATTGGAAACTAAATAATCAAATATACATGGGAGCCTATTATGCTCCCATTTTTTATGAATATCTTTAAGGGTGAATGCTATACTTACCCTAATTCAAGAAAAATGGCGATATTATGACACAGCAAAATAACCCGCTTCATGGCGTAACCTTACAGGCAATCTTAACTGAATTAGTGGAGCACTATGGTTGGGAAGAACTAAGCTACATGGTTAACATCAATTGTTTTAAATCTGATCCAACCATTAAATCGAGTTTAAAATTTTTGAGAAAAACCGAGTGGGCGCGAGTGCGAGTAGAGAATATCTATTTAAAACTTCAACGTCATAAAGAAAAAGCAGAAAAATTAAATTAATCTGAATAATACCAATCTACATAAGTATTTGACCATTCTTACTTGTGAAAATCGACTAAAAACAAAAAGCCCCGCAAGTAAACTTGCGGGGCTTTTTTAATTAAAGAGCGTTAGCCAGAATTACTTCTTAGCGTTAGCTTCTTTAACGTCAGCAATTACTTGCTCTGCTACGTTCATAGGACAAGGTGCGTAGTGAGAGAACTCCATAGAGAACTGACCACGACCAGAAGTCATTGTACGTAGTGAACCGATGTAACCAAACATTTCTGAAAGAGGGATGTCAGCTTTAACACGAACACCTGTTACGCCAGCCATTTGGTCTTTGATCATGCCACGACGACGGTTAAGGTCACCGATTACATCACCAACGTGGTCATCTGGAGTGAACACGTCTACAGCCATGATTGGCTCAAGAAGTTGTGCACCAGCTTTTGGCATAGATTGACGGAATGCACCTTTCGCTGCGATTTCAAATGCTACTGCAGATGAATCGACTGCGTGGAAACCACCATCTAGAAGTTCGATTTCAACGTCAAGAACAGGGAAACCAGCAAGAACACCAGTCTCCATCATGCCTTTGAAGCCTTTCTCGATTGCAGGCCAGAATTCTTTAGGAACGTTACCGCCCACAACAGAAGACTTGAACGTAAAGCCAGAACCAACTTCACCTGGTTTCATAACGTAGTCGATCTTACCGAACTGACCTGAACCACCAGATTGTTTCTTATGCGTGTAGCTATCTTCAACAGGTTGAGTGATAGTTTCACGGTAAGCAACTTGAGGTTGACCAACAGTTAGGTCTACACCGTATGTACGACGAAGGATATCAACTTTAATGTCTAGGTGAAGCTCACCCATACCTTTAAGGATTGTTTCGCCAGTTTCTTCGTCAGTTTCAACTTGGAAAGATGGATCTTCTGCAACCATTTTACCGATCGCGATACCCATTTTCTCAGTACTGCCTTTATCTTTAGGCGTTACAGAGATTGAGATTACTGGTACAGGGAATACCATTGGCTCAAGCGTTACTGCGTGCTTAGGATCACATAGAGTATGACCAGTTTGCACGTTTTTCATACCAACGATAGCGATGATATCACCAGCTTGCGCGTAAGTTAATTCGTTACGATCGTTCGCTTGCATCTCAACCATACGGCCAACACGCTCAGTTTTACCAGTGAACGAGTTAAGGATTGTGTCACCCTTGTTTAGTTTACCAGAGTAAATACGTACGAATGTTAGTGCACCAAAACGGTCATCCATGATTTTGAATGCTAGCGCTTTGAATGTTTCGTCTACAGAAACGATAGCGTGTTCGCCAGTCTCTTCGCCTTCTTCGTTCATTAGCGGTTGAGGATCTACTTCTGTTGGAGAAGGTAGGTAATCAACTACAGCATCAAGAACAAGTTGCATACCTTTGTTCTTAAATGCAGAACCACAGAATGCTGGGAAGAAGTCCATTGTGCGCGTACCTTTACGGATACATGCTTTTAGTTGCTCGATAGATGGCTCTTCGCCTTCCATGTAAGCTTCCATTAGATCGTCGTCTTGCTCTACAGCAGTCTCAACTAGCATCTCACGGTATTCTTCTACTTGATCAACCATGTCCGCAGGAACATCAGTGATTTCGAAGTTTTCTGGAAGACCAGAATCATCCCAAATGTGTGCTTTACGAGTTAGAAGGTCAACAACACCAACGAAATCGTCTTCGATACCAATTGGTAGAACCATAACTAGTGGGTTAGCACCTAGTACGTCTTGAGTTTGCTTAACAACACGGAAGAAGTCAGCACCCATACGGTCTAGTTTGTTAACGAAGATGATACGTGCAACTTCTGATTCGTTCGCGTAACGCCAGTTAGTTTCTGATTGAGGTTCAACACCACCAGAACCACAGAATACACCGATACCACCGTCAAGTACTTTAAGAGAACGGTAAACTTCTACTGTGAAGTCAACGTGTCCCGGAGTATCGATAACGTTAAAACGGTGATCTTTCCAGAAACAACTTACAGCTGCTGATTGGATAGTAATTCCGCGCTCAGCTTCCTGTTCCATGAAGTCAGTCGTAGATTCGCCATCATGTACTTCACCAGTTTTGTGGATCTGACCAGTAAGTTTTAGGATACGCTCAGTTGTGGTAGTTTTACCCGCATCAACGTGCGCGAAAATACCAATATTTCTGTATTTAGATAAATCAGTCATTGTTTTACTCTATTAATAGGATAGAAAATGCGCGCAGAGTATAACACAAACTGCCAATTGGTATATGCTTTGTTCTATTTTTGGATAGAATTTAGCCCAAATAAGCTCTGCGTACGTTCTGCTTGCGCAAATTATAGATGAATTTACACGATTTCAAATAAAAAATCGGAAAAAATCAGTAATAAATTCTGTCTTTATAACTCATCAAAAGCATCAATTGCCTCAGATAATTTTTTTACACCATGTATTTGCATGCCTTCAATGCCACCTTTTGGCATATTAGCCGCTGGAACAATCGCTTTTTTAAAACCATGCTTATAAGCTTCCATTAAACGCTCTTGCCCACTTGGCACTGGACGGATCTCGCCAGCAAGGCCTATTTCGCCAAACACAACAACGTCCTTTGGTAATGGTCGATCTTTAAAGCTAGATAACAGTGCAATAATTAATGCCAAATCCGCACTCGTTTCAGCCACTTTAACGCCACCGACCACGTTAACAAAAACATCTTGATCTGCCATTTGCAAACCTCCATGCTTATGCAATACCGCAAGCAACATCGACAATCGATTTTGATCTAAACCCACTGATACACGTCTCGGATTTGAAAGTTGAGAATAATCAACCAACGCTTGTATTTCGACAAGCAATGGACGAGTCCCCTCCCATACCACCATTACTGAACTACCAGAGGTTTCTTCTTCACCACGAGATAAGAAAATCGCAGACGGATTACTCACCTCTTTCAGCCCTTGTCCGGTCATGGCAAAAACCCCGAGCTCATTCACCGCACCAAAACGGTTTTTATGACTGCGGAGCGTTCTAAAACGACTATCAGCGCTACCGTCAAGTAATACGGAGCAATCAATAATATGCTCTAACACTTTAGGCCCAGCTAAAGTGCCATCTTTGGTTACATGACCTACTAAGAAAATAGCCACATTATTTTGTTTTGCATATCGAGTTAAGGCGGTTGCTGACTCACGGACTTGTGCGACACTACCTGGTGATGATTGAACATCCGCTACGTGCATAACCTGAATTGAATCAATAACCATGATCTTAGGTTGCTCTTTTTCAGCGACCTGACAAATCTTATCGATATTGGTTTCAGATAACATTTTTAAGTTATCTTTTGGCAACCCAAGACGGGAAGCGCGCATCGCTACCTGCTGCAACGATTCTTCACCAGTAACATACAACGTTGGCATTTCTGCCGCCAAACGACACATGGTTTGCAAAAGTAAAGTAGATTTACCAGCACCAGGATTACCACCAATCAAAATGGCAGCACCAGGAACAATGCCACCACCTAAAACACGATCGAACTCCTTAAATGAGCTACTAAATCGAGGAACTTCTTGTAGATTAATACTCGATAACGTTTGTACTTCGGAGTCTATCGCTGACCCTGCATAGCCACCTCCAGACAGGCGTTCATTTCGAGCCACCTGTGGAGAAGCGGCCAATCTAACCTCTGTAATCGTGTTCCATGCCCCACAAGCATTACACTGGCCTTGCCAACGAGGAAAGTCTGCTCCACAATCATTACAAACATAGGCGCGTTTTGCTTTTGCCATATATCACCGACATATAAATAGTTAAAGTGATGGGTATTACTATTTAACGTATAGTGTTAAATATTTTAGCAACTCTGCCGATAACCCCATTAGATTGTTATTACTGTACCAGAAATCATGCAGCAAGAAGAATATCAAAGCTACGTTGAACAACTTATCCCTGTATTTGGCGAACCAGATTTTGAATTGGTTTGTAACCAAGTCATGTCTCATGAACACGCATCAATTCATTTAATCGTCAAAATTGAGTTGAAGCGTATCATGACGCCTTGTAAAAAAAGCATTGATTTACGTGGGAGAGTAAAAGGACAATGCCATCAATACGAACTTGATGGCTATACTCATTAGTTAGATGATGTCGCCATAAATACCTACCATAAAAGCATTGAACGCTATGGCAGCTATACCGAAGGTGTATGGGAAGCATTAACCAATACACGAAATAATTTTCGCGTTTTACATAAAAATAAAGAACTGATTTCAGCATCTGAAGATAAAAACGAGGAAGGTTTATTTAAAACCAAACTAATCCGTTTTGGCCATTATCTAACACGAAGCGAAAACCGTTTACGCATGTCAACGCAAGTTACCGTACTTCTACCAAATGGCAATCTAATTCATGGTACGAGTAGCGACCTTTCCTCTTCTGGTGCCAGAATCAAAGTTCCTGCCGCTTTCGAATATGGTTTAGGTCAAATTATTCAAGTTAGCTTTCCTACTCTTGCAAAAGAAACAGGCATTAAAGATCTTAATGGTGATTTCCCATATCGAATTCTTGGTATTCATGACAGTGAAGAAAGTGACAGTTATCGCTGGTTGCGCCTTAAAATGGAAGCTAACCACGATGTTATCGCTATCGCCATTGATGAAAAACTAAATAAAAATAAGCGTCGAACTCTGCACGACCAAAAAGATCAAGTGGTCCGTGCACGAACGCAAGGGTATGAGCACTGTTTTTTACGTCATACCACTAACATCCCGTTATTCTTCTCTGGTGATACTTTAAAATATGCCATCCTTACCGATCATAATGAATCCCTTTGGAAGCACTGGCATGACGAAAAGAACCAACCTGTAATCAATCACCTGTTTAAAGCTGAACGTATGCAGTTTTTAACCAAGCCAGGGTTAAAAGCCAGTCGAACACATTTTTACAGTTTTAAACATGATCATGAAGATAGAGAACTTTTCTATTCAATGATGTCTTCAGAAGGGACTCAGCAAGAACGCCAACTGTTCTGGCATATTGGTGCTAAGCGAAAGAGCTGGAAGGTGATCCGCCTTTCTCTTTTTGAACTAGAAAAAGGAGACAAAGAACGTCTGCTTACCGTTGCTCCTGAGATGGAGGGCGTACTTTCAACTCTAACGCACATGGGGATCTTAACTGAGATCAGCTTGCCAGAAACACAGAAAGATTATCTCTTAACAGATAAACCCGTGCTGGCGCCTAAAGAATTAAATCCATATCGTCATGCCACGGCACCCATTAGCCAAGCGCATGCACTTTATTTTGATTCAGCACCTCGTCGAACAGAGCCTAGGTTTAACTATCAAACTCTCGTGACCTTACATCACCCTCAACTTGGGGATGTGACAGGAAGAACATTAGATATATCAATAAATGGACTGTCTATTCAATTAGATAAAGCGGTACAACTGACAAAAAAATCAGACGTAAAAGTAACATTTAATGATTTGCAGAGTTTAGATAAAAATACGCCATTAAGTCGTATTGGATACCATGTATTAAAAGTCGCTTCTAATGGTATTAATATCCAACTCCATATTGAAGACAGCTTAAAAACCCAAAAAAGCAAAGCATTTTTAAGCCGCTTAATCGAGCATAATATTGAAAGATTACCTATGGATTATGAGCAACTTCCATCCATGGAGATGCTGAAAATTATGCATCAATTATTGCTTAATAAACTAACGACAACACCTTTTTTTATCGAAAAAGATAACCATAAAATTAAGACTCGTTGTATTGGGGTTAACTTCCCTCTCAACCGCCTAAATAAGATTTGGCAGCATTTAGGGGATGAAAACACCCTCAATTTAGAGCCTATTTTTAAAACAAGGGTACGTCAATTACTGGTTGAACCATTAAAAACACCCGCAAATAAACGTTCGCATCATCACGAAATCTACCTTGCTGTTGTGATTAAAGATGGGAAGATCAAATCTGTTTTCACTCGCATGCTGCAGGAATTCAGTTCATATAACGATCGCTTAACTTTTATAAAGAAAGCAAAAGAACATGGTGAATTTTTAGCAATCAGAGTGACTACTACAGCGGTTAAAAATCCATTATCAACCACATCAGAGAGTGAGTTGAGTCAACTTGCACAGCATGCGATTCACTATGCTAGAGCACTTGAAAATGAATTATCAAGTATTGTCGGCTGTGGTGAAATCGCAGATATTACTGATGAAGTATTAATTCGACTAGAGTTAGGGTAACTAATGTGATTTAAATTTAATAAAGCCCATCAATTTACGGGCTTTATTATTTAAAAACAAAATGATAAGTGTTATTAATGACTATATAAACCTAAGGAATCAGTCGGTATATTATGCAAATAGCTCTTGTTGAAGATAATGAAATCTTAAACCACCACCTGTCTAGTCAATTAAAAGATCAGGGACATGTTGTTTATTCTGATAAAACAGCCTCTGCATTTTTACAAACCGTACAAAAAAAAGAACACATTGATGTCATGATTGTTGATTTAGGTTTACCTGATTTCGACGGTATCACTCTCATCAAGCAAATTCGCCGCAAAGAAATTCATAGCCCTATTCTAATACTTACCGCTCGCGGGAACTGGCAAGATAAAGTCGAAGGACTTGAGGCTGGAGCTGACGATTACCTAGTAAAACCTTTTCAATCCGAAGAATTAATAGCAAGGCTTTATGCCCTAGCAAGACGAGCGGCAGGATTTACACAATCGAAAGTAACCGCTGAAAATATTGAATTAGACATAAAAGCAAAAACCATCCATGTAGACGGTCAATTTCTACAATTAACTTCATTTGAATATGATATCGCTGCTTATTTAATAAAAAACAGCTTAAAAATCATATCAAAACAGCAATTTGTTGATGCTTTATATCAAGAAGATTCTGAAGTTCAACTCAATAATATTGAAGTTATCATTTCACGTTTAAGAAAAAAATTTGCAACCGTTGGTCATAGTGAACTGATTACAACGGTACGAGGTCAGGGCTATCAGTTTCAAATAAAGGCGAAGTAATCATGAAGCGTTTAGTTCAAAACCAATTTCGACGACGCATATTATTCAGTTTTTTAGCTGTCGTTATTGGTTTTTTAATGCTAAATGGCTATCTTCGCTATAAAAATGCTCGTTCAGAACTAATTGCTGAATACACTCTGAGTATTGGTCATACTTTTCCATCAATTTTCAATGAAATAACATCTTCAGGTTATTTACCTAAATTATCAGAAGGAACTAAAAATAATTATTATAAACCATCTTCAGAAAATATTACTGTTGTAATTTGTGATGATAATGATAATTTACTTTGGGATAGTATGCTTAAAGGGCCAAAAACACATGTTAAGAACATTTGTACAGATTTACCTAAAGTATTAAATAAACCTATCTTACTAACAAAGCCAAGTGGTGCATCTTTCATTTCTCATGCAATACAAGTACAAAAATATAAAAATTTACCTCAACGTCGAATTATTCTATTACAAAGAATGGAGAAAAAAATTGGAGCACTTAAGAAGCTAAAAATACAACTTGCAATAGCTTATACAATCCTTATTTTAATTGCCATCTTAGGCGTGTTATGGGGATATAAGCGTTCTTTTCATCCTTTAAATAAACTTCATAATGAATTAAAAAAGATAAAAAATAGCAAACAAGAAAAACTTATTTATAGCTATCCTGAAGAACTAGAACCTATAAGCCAAGCGATTAATCGATTACTTGAACAACAAGATGAGCAATCAAGTAAATACAAAAAAGCAATGGACGATTTAGCACACAGCCTTAAGACTAGAATAGCGACTTGTGATGCATTGTTATATCAAAAAGAACCGCCTATCGCGGATATCATGGAACAACTCAATGATATGGACTCTGTGATACAACACCAATTGAAACGTGCCCTAATGGGATCTAGAGGCATAAGTAAACATCATACTTTACTCTCTCCTATTGTAGATAAACTCACGAAAATGTTTACTAAGATTCATAAAGATCGTCATATCGAATTCATTCCCAACTATAATAATACGCAAACCTTACCCATTAATTATAATGACTTAATGGAAGTTCTCGGAAATATCTTAGAGAACAGTTATCGCTTTGCAGATAGCTATATTATTTTATCAATTGTAGAGCGTAGCGAAGGCTTCAATATTCATGTTGAGAATGATGGCGATCCTTTACCTCAAGATAAAATCGAATCGGTATTTCAACGAGGAATACGTGCGGATGAAAAGAATCCAGGCACAGGAATTGGACTCGCGGTATGTGAAGAGATCATATCCAGTTACAACGGGCAAATCTGGTTCCACACACAAGATGCTGGCTCAAGATTAGAAATATTTTTACCACACCAACTATAAGTAATGATGACAAACCTAAATAATAATTATGGATTTTCCCGGATCTTTTTTTCTTTAATCCTAGGAGCTCTACTCTTTAGTGCTCCAATTTTGTTTCTAATATATAAGCAAACAGAACAACCAATAATATTAATCACTGTGGGGACATTGCTAAGTTTCATTGTCTTTATTTACTTTAGTTACCAATGGGCAATTAAACCGATAAATAAGAAAAGACGAGAATTAAAACGCATTCAAAACATGAAAGAAGGTTTCTTTGCTCAACCAAGTGACACCGAGTCAGAGTTAACATCAATTTACCACTCAACTAACCGTGCCCTCTTTCAAGCAAAAGAAAAAGAAGAACAATATAAAAAAACACTCGATGATTTAGCTCATAGTTTAAAAAATCACGTTATCGCATCAAAACTATTACTACAAGATCTGCAATCCGAGTCAACAGAAAAGCTCTTTCAACAATTAACCTTAATGGATGATGTTATCCAAGGTCAATTACAAAGAGCTACATTAAATATTAAAGAACTAAAACCAACGGCAACTGTGGTTAGTGAACCATTACAAGGATTACTCTCCATGTTTAGTAAGATCTACCATGAAAAAGGAATTGAGGTTTGTTGTTTGATCAATGAAGAGCAAAAACTACCAATAGAAAAAAATGATTTGATGGAAATACTAGGTAACACACTAGAGAATAGTTTTCGATTCGCATCGACAAAGATCGTTATTACCATTAAACAATATAGTAACGATTATATATTGAGCATTGAAAATGATGGCCCATCAATTCCTGAAGAACAAAAAGAATCGTTATTTTTACGAGGAGTTAGAGCTGATAAACTGAATGCAGGAACAGGATTAGGACTTGCTTTATGTGCTGATATTATTGAGAAATATAATGGAAGTATTTGGTTTGACACTCCAGAGAATAAACGTTTAGGTGCACTACTAAAAATAAAGCTACCTATTTAGCAA
This sequence comes from Aliivibrio sp. S2TY2, assembly GCF_028765525.1. Taxonomy (NCBI): domain Bacteria; kingdom Pseudomonadati; phylum Pseudomonadota; class Gammaproteobacteria; order Vibrionales; family Vibrionaceae; genus Aliivibrio; species Aliivibrio sp. S2TY2. Next base: position 23,911 of record NZ_JARACS010000006.1, read on the forward strand.
ACAAAGGCGGTATTCCAACGTTTCGTTAGTAACACCGCCTATCTCTTTAACTATCAATTAGCTTCGTCTGCTTTTTTCTCAATATCAACTCGACGATTATGATGCTGACCTTCCAATGTAGTATTGTCATCAATCGGCTGTTGCTCTCCAAATGAATAGGATTCTAACTGCTCTTTGCTAGCTCCTTGATCTAATAAAAATGCTTTTACGCTATTTGAACGAGCTAGCCCAAGATCAATATTATAATTTTCTCGGCCTTTATTATCGGTGTGGCCATTAAGTCGCACTGTATCTTTTTGTGTTTCTAATTTTTCAGTTACGTTTTGAAGAATATACTTTGAACGTTCCGTTAATGAGTATTGATCAAAATTAAATAGCACTCGTGCAAATAATTTTTGCTCTACATTATCCTCAACGACTTCAGCGTAACTTAATAAATACTCACTGCATTGATTACTAAGATTTGCTTGTTGCATTGTATTGCTAAATGTTCGCTTGATAACTTCAGGTGATAACTCGGTATTCACCTGCATAAATGGACCTTGATGAAATAAAATTTGTTTTCCTTCACCAATGGTAACTTGCTCTTGAAACTCAACACTCTCAGTTCCACAATAATAATCAAGTAACTGATTAAATTCTTGGTTATGATTTTTCTCGGCAGATAACACATTGGCAGAAAATAAAGCCAATAACACACATATTTTTTTCATAATTTACTCCGACTTTATTGAGCTAAATGCCCGACTTCTTCTGATACCAATGACATAATTAAATTTAAAATTTCATCTTTATTATTTGCACTAAATGCGTTCTCTTCTCCCACACAATTTAGCAGCCCAGTATTAGCATGAATATCATAACCATCACCAAAGCCAATCATTGCAATCCTTACACTAGGATCTTCTCCTGTATTCGTCGGTAACCCTGAGCTACTACCACTAGAGAAAACAATTTTATCTGCTTTATTATCTTCAGAAGATACAGGACCACCTTCAATGGCATTACGTAAATTGTCACACATACCATAATCTACTAAGGTTTCTGTTTGTCCTAAATAATGATTAAAATCCTCACCATCAGATAAAATAATAATTAACTGCTTAGGGTTGGCTTCTTCGCCATCATTAGTTATATGGTAAGAAACAATCTGGCTTGCTCGAATGATTCCTTGTAGTGATGCTGTACCACCAAAGGCTTCAAACGATTTAATTTTATGATTAAACGAAGCAAAATCAGAAGTGTACATAATATCGGTAAACTCAGCTTTCTCATCGCCATTTGGTACTCTAGCAGCAGCCCCTTTAACCATAAATTGCTTATTAATGGTTTTCTTAGGATAAAACGTATCACCTGCGTCATAGCCATCAGAGTTATATTTAGTGATCCGCTGATCTCGTATAACAAACTTACCATTACTCGATTCGTTAACCGTTCGACGGTTATAACCTGTCATTGCGACACGATGCTTTGGGCCTGTCGTTGAGTTGTTATAAACTTGCAGTTCATCTGTCACCATTTGAACCACATCTTTTAAATCACTTAATCGTGATGGAGGTGAATAACGCCCAGGAACTTTTGGAACCTCTTCTTCCATATAAGACGGAGCATGCCCTTCCCAGTCGTAATTCATAGACCCGGAAAAATCGAGAATAAAAGTGATATCCATAGGCTGACTGCTTTGAAACTTACGCGCTTTAGACATGCCTGTAACATCAAATGATTCACCAAATCCAACGGTTACATCATTACCAGGAAACCATGATTTATGTTTTGTTCTTCCAGAGACTTGATACTCAACAAATGGTCTATCGTTATCATCAGCAGTACATTCAGGTAGCTCTGAACATTCAAGCTTCTCTACCTTAATATCCACCAAACTCGACATATCATGCAGGTAGTGAGCAACATAGTCTTTGCCGGTTTGCGTTGAAACTTCATCCTCTTCACCATATGCAGAAACGGCTAATACGGCAGCCTCCGCAGCATCCTCTAATCGAGCTTTTGATTGCAAGGCTCTTGCACCATCCGACGCTAATGTAAAAACGCCAAATAAAACAGGAATGCACATAACAAATAAAATAGCGGCATGGCCTGATTGTTGTTTTTTTAATTTCATTATCATCGACCAATAACAATAGAATCAGACATCACCGTGGTATAGCTTTTATCTACCAAATCACCAAACCAGTTATCACTTTCATAGCAAAGCGCTACACGATACAGAGGCATAGTTCGCCCTCTAACACTAAGCACCGTCAATTCTTTTAACTGACCGATAGATTTATTTACATGACACGTTTCTGTACCACGATGTTCACTAATCACTGGATTAGGCACATCCACTTCAGAAAAACTCAGTTCCTCTACTAACATGCCGTATTTATTAGCATCAAAATTACCAAACGTTCTTGAAAGCGAGTTTTTTGCTATCTTATTTAAGCTGTCTACTTCTTCTGATGTTAATTGATAATCCATACCGTAAAGTTGGGTGCGCTCTTTTAGTACATTAACCAAAGAATAAGAAAGACGATCCAATTTCCCTTTTATGGATAACTTAATAATCACATCCCCGCTAAAGGCGAGAAGTAAACTAAAGCAAATACCAACAATCGCGAATTCAATACTAAAAATCCCACGTTGTTTAGATTTCAAATTGCGATCGTTCATACTCTTGCACCACTATCATTTCACGGCTCAAATTAGCTGAGCGACTAAATACATAAGAGAAAATAGGATGAAAATCATAGTCAATTCGATAAATTGCTAGTGCATTATTCCCCTCATCTCCACACTCTCGAGTTCGTTGCCCTTCAGGGATTGGGCATCCTTTCTTCTCTGACTCTAAGGCTTCAATAGTCGGCAGATACTGAATTGATACTCTAAAATTATCCGCCGAGATCACCGTGTTCCAAATACTGTTATCACGATATAAAACCTCATCAACAATATCTAAATAACGCTCTTCACCTTTCTTGGCACTTCGAGATACTTCTGAAATCGCAAGGTCGTTAATGGCTGAAATATAAGACATGTAACTCATTTCAACCCATGCCATACACATAAACCAAAACGCCATAAAACCCATTACAAATTCAATAGAAGCTGAACCGTTTTGTTTATTTCTCATATATCACCCTAAACGCTTTTCTTTGTATCAATATCTAAAGAATTAAATCGTTGTAATGATTGATAAATACGTTCAATTTCTTTTTTTGTGTGTTTATCACCTAGCACTGCCTGAATAAATTCAAGATTCTGCTCTTTAGCCATGCTTAGTATTAAATTAGCCATCACTTGTTCATTGGCTTGTCCACTACGATAAACTGGCAATAATCGTTGTGCCGCTCGTTTGTAATTACCTTCGGCAATATCCAAAACCGCTAAATTATTGGCTATCGTATTGCTATCATAAAAATGCAATTGTGCTTTTTGAAAGTATTTGCGTGACTTTTCATATTGATATTCATGACCATATAAAATCCCTAATAAGTTTTCCGTTTCAGGGTTATCAGGGTTTTCTTCCAATGAAAGTAAGGCTGCTTTTATCGCTTGAGGATATTTTCCTAAGTCCCCTAAAGCAGAAGCTTGAAGGTAATAACTTTGAAAGCTTGCTCCGTTTTCAATGTTTGGTTTTAAGTAGAACAACGCACTTTCAGGATCTTCTAAATGCAATAATGCGGCAGCAAGGGCTTCTCGTATTTCTTCAGAATCCTCTTTTTTCAATTCCGCTTTATATAAATCAGATAAAGCGACGTAATTTTGTGTTTGCTCATAAATATCAATTTTTGACTGAGTTAATGAACTTTCACTGTATTGACGAGAACTGCATGCCGACAATAAAAGAACAGTAGAGACTAGAAGTAATTTTTTAAGCATTTAACATCAACCTCATTACACCTGGTGCCGCAATTAAAATAACAATAGGGATCATAATGAATACGATCAGTGGAACTGACATCTTTGCTGCTAACTTCCCTATTCGCTCTTCTAATTCCAGCATCTGTACTTCTCTAATGTCTGATGCCAATGTGGTTAAAACGCTATAAATGGATGAACCGTAATGCATGCTCTGCGTTAATGTCATCACAAAACTACGCATTTCATTAGAGGGGATTTCAACGTACATTTCTTCTAATGATTTTTCTAACCCCACCATACGAGAGCGTTCATTCATTTTAGTTAATACTTGAGTTAAGTCCTTATTAAAGCCTTTCATCTCTTTCGCTAAATAACTAAGAGAGGCTTCAACTGTCATCCCCGTTTGAACACATACCGCCATTAAATCCAATAGGTAAGGCATTTGAGTAGAAACTCGATGGATCCTTGCCTTTATCTTTGTTTGTAAATACATATCGGGAGCAATAATCACAAACACCACCCACAATGATGCGGCAATAACCCAAGCTGTACTTGATAAAAACGATTGGTAATAAGCGATACCAAAAATAACTTCACCAATCAGTAACACGCTGTATTTAATTGGCATAAATAGGTGTACATATTGCGTATTAGTCCAACCTGCTTGACGTAATTTTTGTTTAATCTCTTCTTCATTCGGGTTAAGTTCAGACGCTTTGCTCTTTAGCCATCCACCTAGTTCGTTCTCTTTTGTTTTTTGATTACTACCACTTAAGACTTGTAACTGCTTCTCTCTTAGAAACCTCGTAATACTTAAATAAATAATAAGCATCAAGCCGAATGAAATAAGCGTAATAGATATAAATAAATACCAATCTGACATTACTTGGTTCCTTTTAATAAGCCCCAAATAATAAGCATCCCTATAGCTTCACTAATGAGTACATAATATAAAATGGGTCTACCTTCAGTATGAAACATGACAAATTCATAGTTTTCAGGACTGAGGAACTGCAAAATAAACAAAAAGAAAAAAGGTGTCGCGCAAACTATTTTTGCCGATATTCTCGCTTCTGATGTTAGAGCGTATTTCTTTCTCTCTACAGCTCTCGCATCAAACATCAAACGATTTAAGCGCGAAATCACATCTCTTAATTGACCACCTCGGTTCATGTTTGCGCGTAATGTAATAACAAAAAAACGAAAAGCAGGATAAGGGAAGCGAACACATGACTTCTTAAATACTTCGTCTGGACTCTCACCAAGCTGCAAACGCTCTCCCATTATTTTAAATTCTTTGCCCACATCACCCTCAAGTTTCTTGCCCACAAAAGCAATCGCATGAGTGATACTTTCACCTGCAGATACCGCACTCGATAGCATATTAAGCGCATCCGGAAAACGTTCATTAAATTGTTTTTTCTCTCGCTCTTGAAGCCAAACGTATCCCCAAATCAATCCAGCTACGATAGATATTAATACAACAATATAAGGGGAAGCATGAATCATAGAACGGTTAATCAACAGACCTATTAAGGCAAAAACACATACGGAAAAAACCAGTTTTAACCCAGCACCATTACCTAATTGTCTCGCGATGTTTTTCCAAATAAACTCAAGTTTTTGTCGAAACGTTCGCTCTGTTAAGGAAGCTAAATTGATCGCTTGCTCTGTGCTATTTAAGTCATCAACAAACTGAGTCACATTAGATTTTTCTAAATATTGACTCTTTTTTACCGGCTTATCACCAAGAGCAAAGCCCAATAAAATTAGGCCAATACCGATTGCAATCCAAGACATTACTGTACCTCTGCGTAAGGGGCTCTAAATGCTGATTGTATTTTGTCTTCCATACCAAAGAATCGTGCTTTTTCCATCAACACAGAGCGTTGCATTAAGCCGGAAGTAAAATAGTTACCTTTTACTTTGCCATCTTCGTTTTGTTCTTTATTTGGTTTAAAAGCGAATATTTCTTCAAGAACAACGTTATTACCTTCCAAACCTACAACCTCAGAAATACTCATTACTTTACGAGTACCGTCATGCAGACGACTGATTTGGATAACGATATCGACAGCACTAACAATGGTTCTTCTCACCGCTTCTAATGGTAAGTTATTCGTTGCCATCATCACCATAGCCTCAACTCGTGATAACGCATCTCTTGGTGAATTGGCATGCAATGTAGACATTGAACCATCATGACCAGTATTCATCGCTTGAAGCATTTCAAACGCCTCTCCACCACGACACTCACCTACGATGATTCGATCAGGGCGCATACGTAGTGAGTTAATAACCAAATCACGCTGAGAGACAACACCGGTCCCTTCAATACCTGATGTTCTAGTTTCTAAACGAACAACATGAGGCTGTTGCAATTTTAATTCTGCCGCATCTTCGATTGTGACAATGCGTTCGCCTTCAGAAATGAACTGAGATAATGCATTTAGCATGGTTGTCTTACCTGAGCCAGTACCGCCTGAAATTAAAATATTCAAACGACAGCGTGAAGCAACCATCAGTATTTGCGCCATTTCTTTGCTCATGGCACCAAATTCAACTAAGTCAGAAAAGCCAATACTCTGCTTTTTAAACTTACGAATAGAAATTGAAGTTCCATCAATTGCAATCGGAGGGATCACGATATTGACACGACTCCCGTCTTCTAAGCGTGCATCACAAGTAGGACTTGATTCATCTACTCGACGACCAACACGACTCGCAATGCGTTTTGCAATATCAATCAGTTGTTGTTCATCAATAAAATTAACACTGACTTTCTCTACTAAACCATCTCGCTCAATAAATACATTTTCGTGGCCATTGATCATGATGTCAGTAATGGTTTCATCATCCATCAAGTTTTGTAATGGACCTAAACCAACAAGTTCATTGACTAAACTTTCTACGTACTCATTTTTCATAATAAGAGAGACGGGTAATTGCTCTCTATCAATAAGTAAATCTACCGCATTCGATAATTGTTGAGTCAGCTCTTGTTTGGTTAACTTATTTAACGCTTCAGGTTCTAACGCATTAAATATTTGAGTTCTTAATTGAATATACAGCGCTTTATTATTGTTCATTTTCTACTACCCTTTCTTTTTAAAGAAACTTAAAAATGAACGGCTTTCTTGCTTTGGTTCTTCACCTAAAATCAAAGCAACTAAATTCATAAGAGGCAGTGCCATGGCTGATTTAGTTTTTACGATTTGTAACCCTTCAAGTACGTATTGCGGTGCTTTATCGTCATATGGAATACTGATGGTTGCTCTTTGCCCACTATACTTTTCAATTTCTTCAGCCGAAACCGAACCGCTATTACTCGGACGTGATGAATTCAATACCGAAATAACACGAGTTTGATTATCTAGGTTATTCTTCTTAACTAACTGATTTAATCGGTTGTAATCACGTAATGACGAAACCGTTGCGTCAAAAACAAGTACTAAAACATCAACCTGTTGTAAGAGCTTAATAATGTCATCTTCATTACGAATTAAATGAGCATGATCTTCAATCATCACACTTGAATTTTTAAGCGCCTGCTCTTGTACTGCTAGCGTATATTCTTTCAATTCTTGCGCGTTCAATTCATCAGAATCGATGGCTAACATAGATAACATTGGCGTAATTTTACGAATTAAACCAAGAGCATAAGTACCATCGATATTTGAAATTAATGTTCCTTTTTGAACGATTCTTTTTTTGTGCTGCTTTAACCCCATAAAAATATCGAGATTTCCACCGTGATAATTATGATCAATAAGGAGAGTTGAAACGCCTTTATCAAATGAAAGCATTCGAGACACTTCACTACTAATAAGAGAAGTACCGACACCACCTTTCACACCAACCATAGCAACTCGCTTAGATTTTCGATTGGCCATTAAACCACGATGTTGTTCATGATTATCAAGAACATGCTTCATAAAATCTGAACATTCTTGCTTGCTTACGGGCCAAAATAGGTAATAAAAACCCATCTCTTTAAGTAAACGAATCGTTGAAATTGCGTCTTCAGAACCAACAATAACTACGGATACTTGGCTTGGTAGTAAATGAGCTAATCGCTGTGCATCTTGAACTACATCTTGACTCGCATTGAATTCAATAATCACCACTTCTGGTGGATTTAATAAATCAATCTGACGAAACTCTTCATCGCGGTTTTTAACGCATTTAGGTTCATCTTTACCATCAAATCGAAAAGATTCATTAACCAATGAACGGCACTCTTCTGTCTGGTAAAACAGCATTGTTTTTAATTTATGGCTTAATTTACTTTCATTACTTTTGTTTGTACTTAAACGCTCTGCCAAATCAAACATAATAGCTCCAATAATATGATGTTAATTACGCTAACTCTTTGCGAAATAGCTACATTGCATTTTCAGGATTAACCATCGAATGCCAGCGATTACTTTCGGTATAACAACCGATATTATTAGAGCCGTAATAATCAATTTGCTCATAACCACAAATTTGATATTCAATTTGTTGAGTAATAAATGAAACCGTAACAAGAAAGTAAGGTTTTTCTTTCAATTCAACCGTTTTTATTTGATTAAGGGTATAACCAAATTCACCTAACAATTGTTGATATTTAATTTCTTGTTCTTTTATATCGTCTTTATATATGAATATTTCCCAATGGCCTTTTTTATTTTTAAGTCCATGATGATGAATAAACGTATTTAGTTTATTTTTTATAATGTCATCACTCTGACTGTTAATTGAGAAAGAATATGTCACAGGAATAACATTAATATGTGTCCCCTGTTTTTCATTAATATGGTCAGCACAACCCGATAAAAATAAAAGCACAACCATTACATATAGTTTTTTCATTTTCTAAATCCACCCGCATTCAGAACTTCGCTTGCCCATTGGTCTTCTGCTCTTTCATAGTCACTTCCCATACCGAGGAAACGTCTTAACGTACTGGTTTTCTGCATGGTCGGAAGCTGGATTTGATTTGCTTTAACTGGTTGAACAAGGTTTACCGTTGCAACAATAATCAACTCGGTTTTATTTCGCTCCGTACCGGTATGACGAAACAAAGCCCCTAAAATAGGGATATCACCGACAAAAGGAATGCGAGTTAACGACTCTTTCTCTTCACTATTAAGCAAGCCACCTAACACAAAACTTTGTCCATCTCCGAGTTCTACTGTTGTTCTTGCACTGCGCGTTTTTAATGATGGTAAGTTGTAATTATCAGTCGTATATTGCCTATCAAGAGAGCTTACACTTGGTGCTAATGCCAGTTTAATTTTATCGTCTCTCTCAACCTTAGCCGTTAGATCTAGCTTTACACCAAATTCTTTATATTGAACGTTTGTCGTCCCATCAACGACAGTCACAACAGGTAATTCCCCACCAACAAGAAAACTGGCATCCTCACCAGAAATCACTGATAAATTTGGCTCAGCTAACACTTGCCCTACTGAATCTGTTCCTACAGCGGTGATCACAGAAACAATGTCACTTGCACTAAAATGAACAAGTTGATCAACAAAGATCCCTGCTTGGCCATTACTTCCTACCTTAATGCCAAAATCCTGCATAAAAGAGTGAGAAACTTCTGCGATAGTGAGCTTCACATTGACCTGTTTGGTTCTCGCCACTTCAATTTGGTTAACCACACCTTCAAAATTCAACTTATCCATGTAAGTTAATTCAGTCCGGTCATCTTGTGCGTTGTTATCAGCGTTATCATCAAACAATAGAGTCGCAACCATTTGATAAATCTGATCACGATCTTCTTCATTTAATACGGTACCACTCACCACCGCATTAGTACCAATGGCAAAGATATCGATATCGGAAGTAGGGAATCGCAACTTAACCTGCTGCTCAATACCTGAGTAATTTCGGCTTACAATTATTTTTTTATTTAATAGCTCTCGCCCTTGAACATCAAAAGCAATAAAAACTGAATCACCCACTTCTCGGCCAAACAAAACTACTTTGTATTTATCTATAATTTTGTAGTCTGCTACTTTTGGATTTGAGATAAATACAGACCCTATCTCAGTCGTGGTTGTTATGCTTTTTGCATCACCCGCTGACAGGTTTTCAATCTCTTTTGCTCTCACATTCAAAGAAACAATACTGAGTAAAACCGTTAATATAATAAGAATTCGATATCGCATTTTTTAGCCTCTAAACTCTTGAATAGAATTGACTGGTTTTACTTTTTTAAATCCAGGGATAGTAATAACATCACTTGAATCTGCATGAAGTTCGTGAGAAAACTCAGCGCCAATGGACTTATGAACTTCTAATTCGGCGATACGTTGCGCAATAACTAACTTTGCTAACTCTCGATTTGATACTTCTAGCACCAAGTTGGTCACTGTTTTGGTTGATTTACTGTTTAATCGGACCGGCTTTTCTTGTTGAATGATGTCGAGAACCATTATCTGTGTAAGTAACGGAGCCATTTTTAAACTTTGTACATTTGAGATAGAGGCATCATTTGACAAGTTTTGCTCTGATGATGAAATAGAAGCAATATCAACAATATCACCAACAGAAATAGCACCACCAAGAATAGCGTCATTACTCACCTCTAGATTAAAAGGGACTTTGCCTTCTCTTATTACAAGGTTGAGATACCCTTCTTGTCCTGGGCTTAACACCATATCAGATGTAACTATATCTCCTTGGAGAATGTCTTTTTTAATCAACAATTTTTTATTGAAATTAAATTTAACATCATGAACGATACCGAAACGATCCGCTTGTGTTTGACTGATCCGCTGCACTTCAAGATCCGTTCGTTGTACTGGCGAACCAAACATTAAGTCTTTTTTGGCTATCCAGACCATCACCGTTGGCTCTGGAAGTTTATCGAATTCTTGTACTTTCTCAGTAATAGGTGACTCTGTCGTTGATGTCTGTGACATGCCGTATAAGCCAATCGAAATAGCAATTACAGCTAAAACCAATATTATTTTGGATTTCATTTTTCACCTATATTGATGCGAGAATACCGAATAAACTTCCTATAGAAATAGCGACGCCATAAGGAACCCCTCTTTCTATCCAACGTTCGTTCCCTGTTAGCTTATATATACTGTATTGACAATAAGCTTGAAGGCCACCTAGACATAAAATAATGCAGGTCACCAGTAGTAAATATTGCTGTTCAATCATTAAGGACATTGCTGCATAATATTTAATATCACCGGCAGCAATAATGTTAAATTTAAATAAGATAAATCCAACGAAGAGAATTATTAAAGGTGATAATAAATAACTAATATCACCTTTAACAAAGATAGAGAAAAATCCAATAAACATAATTACTGAAACAACGTTATTAGATATTTTTCTATTTTTAATATCATGGAAAATAACATAAAAATTAACTAACAATATTAAAGCAATAATTAAAAATTTAATTTCCATTTCTATAATTAATTATTATACATCAGCTGCTGAATTAATAACTGTAACAATTTTATTCATTGCTGTTTCAAGCGCGCCCTTTAAAGTACCATTAAATACAGCAAAAACAATTGTTGCCATACAAACACCAATGATTGCATATTCAATTGCTGTTACGCCGCGCTCATCGTTTTTGAAAGATTGAAGAGCAAGTTGAGACTTTACGAATAATTTAGTTAGCATAATAACTCCGCTATTGATTAATATGTGTTCGAAGTGAACAAGGTGAATATTATTCATACAATCAATTAACGTCAATTTAACGACGACAACAAAACGACTTTCTGAATGGATTCCTGCATTTCATTCAGATTCCATTAAGGTTGAGAGCTGGATCACGCTATTTACGCAATATGTAATCGTTATTGCTGAATTTAACGCAAAAAAATGAGCTTTATAATAAAGCTCATTTTTTATATTAAACTTATGGGAGATTAAGCTTCTACCAACTCAGTTTATTACTGAACAATAACGAAGCTGATAAAATACAAGCAACACCACCTAAATCAGCATGTCTGATTGCGGTTTGTGCTTGCTCTTGCACTTTAGGTTTTGCGTGATAGGCAATACCAAGGCCTGCCGCTTCCATCATAACCAGATCATTAGCACCATCACCAACGGCAACCGTATTGCTGATCTCTATCTCATATTTATCTGCAAGCTCAATTAAAATATGTGCCTTCGTCTCTGCACTGACAATCTCACCAAGAACCTTACCGGTAAGTTTGCCATCAACAATTTCCAGTTGATTTGATTGTGCATGTACAAGGTTGAGTTCTTGTTTTAAGTAATCAGAAAAATAAGTAAAACCACCTGATGCAATAGCCGGTTTCCAACCGTATTTATGCATGGTAGCAACCAGCTCTCTGACTTCTGGCATGAAGGGTAACTCTGATTTCACTTTAGCTAAAATCGCTTCATCAGCTCCGGCTAGGGTTCCTACTCGCTGAATTAAGCTCTCTTTAAAATCAAGCTCTCCTTGCATTGCGCGCTCGGTTACTTCTGAAACTTGTTTTCCAACACCAGCTAATTTAGCGATTTCATCAATGCACTCAATTTCTATTGCTGTTGAATCCATATCAAATAAGATAATTCCAGGCTTTGATAAATCAGGAATATCTTTAACTTCAGCGTAATCTAACTCTAGTGCATCAAGAATCGTTTTATGTTCAGGCGTCATTTCACCTGCCATCGCTGCGACATCATAATGCCCAACTTTCCAAGTCGAGAGTACTAAACTTTGCTCGCCAATAAAGAAGTCAATATCTTGAAAGTGATGTTGCGATAAATGGGGACTATATACAATCCACCCAGTCTGCTTTAGATCCAACTGGGTGGTTTCTCGGGTTGATGAGAAACGCTTTAATAGGGGTATATTTTTCTTAATTGAGAATGGGGTTATCATATCCATGATTCGTATCCTTACTAATCCTATCTCAAAAATACCGATTGCAGAGCAGATGAGCAAGACCCAAACGACATAAACTGCTATTTTTCTGTAAATTGAGTATAATTCCCTCATTCTAATTTGCGTGGTGATCTCGATGCTTTCTCAAAATTTTATTGTAAAAAGCCTAATGCTAATTTCCCTTCTTGCATTCAGTTACTTTATCTTAATCAACAGTACCGTTATCAGTGACAATAACCAAATTATACAAAATAAGCAGCTGCAAGATCTTAGTCGTACTATGGTACGCCAAGCTGCTCTCTTTTCTGTTGAGAATATAAAACAAGATAATCACGAAGGTTTACTGCAACTGACTAATAATTTAGCTACAGAACCTCTCGTATTTGATGCAACAATATACGATGCAGAAGGTGGGATCCTAGCCAAAAGTGATAATGCGCTGACCGCTTCACAAATTACAGGGTTAAATACACCACTCTCTATAGATGGTATTGGACGCCAACAATTAATCGAACCGATAATCAAAGAAGATCGTTTACTTGGCTTTCTTCGAGTCACCTTTGAGAAGTCGACACTGACAGGGTTTGCTAATCACCATTACCGTAAAAGCGATCGCTTAATGTTTGGTATGTTAGTAATCAGTTTAGTTTCAGGGATGATGATTATGGCTTTATTACGAAAAAGAGAGCGTTCGAGTAAACCGGTTACCACATTATTTGGTGGTAAAGCATAAAAAGAAAGGCGATGAAGTTACCCTCATCGCCTTTTTCATTTCTAACGGTTTTCGTTATGCGTGTTATTTGTCACCAAGCAGTACTGAATCAAGTGCAATTAACATCATTTCATCAAAGGTCGTTGCACGCTCGTCAGATGTGGTTTGCTCGCCGGTCTTAATATGATCCGATACGGTACAAATCGCTAATGCTTTTGCACCGTACTCCGCAGCCACGCCGTACATACCCGCCGCTTCCATCTCTACGCCTACGATGCCGTATTTGTCCATTAAGTCAAACATGCTTGGATCTGGTGTGTAGAACAACTCAGCAGAGAACAGATTACCTACTTTTACATCGATGCCACGCGCTTGAGCAGCTAGCTCTGCATTACGAACCATTTCATAATCAGCAATTGCGGCAAAGTCATGATCTTTAAAACGGATACGGTTCACTTTTGAATCAGTACATGCTCCCATACCAATAACTACATCACGTAACTTAATGCCTTCATTAACCGCACCACAACTACCAACACGGATAACTTTCTTAACGCCGAAATCTTTCACTAACTCTGTCATGTAGATTGAGCATGATGGGATACCCATACCGTGGCCCATAACAGAAATCTTACGGCCTTTATAAGTACCTGTAAAACCGTACATATTGCGAACATCACATACTTGCACTACATCATCAAGGAATGTTTCAGCAATGTATTTTGCGCGGATTGGATCACCAGGCATCAGTACTACGTCTGCAAAATCACCCATTTCAGCATTAATATGTGGAGTAGCCATAATTTATATCCTTGCTTATTTAACTTTAAATAGAAAAAAGCAGTAGAGAGAGCTCTACTGCTTATTATTTTTTATAGGAACGATTTTCCATATTCCATATCAGAGGTTTCAAAGTACTCTGCTAAGGTTTGACCAATATCGGCAAAGGTATCACGACGGCCTAATGAACCCGCTGGTACTTTATGACCATAAACAATGACTGGAATATGCTCACGAGTATGATCCGTACCCGGCCATGTTGGATCACAACCGTGATCTGCCGTTAAAATAAGAATATCGTCTTCTTGCAGCATATCCATGATTTCAGGAAGGCGACCATCAAAGTACTCTAACGCAGCGGCATAACCTGCAACATCACGACGGTGGCCATACGCTGAATCGAAATCTACGAAATTTGTAAATACGATGGTGTTATCACCTGCTGTTTCAATTGCGTCTTTAGTCGCATCAAACAGCGCAGGAATACCTGTCGCTTTGGTTTTCTTAGTAATACCGCAGCCAGCATAGATATCAGAGATCTTACCAATTGAGTGAACTTGTCCGCCTTTTTCATCCACTAATTTTTGTAAGATAGTCGCAGCTGGTGGCTCAAGAGATAAGTCACGACGGTTACCCGTACGTTCAAATTGACCTTTACCAGGGCCAATAAATGGACGAGCGATCACTCGACCAATATTATAATCTTCAAGCTCTTCACGCGCGATTTGGCATAATGCTAATAAGTTATCTAAACCAAATGTCTCTTCATGGCAGGCAATTTGGAATACGGAATCGGCAGAGGTATAGAAAATAGGCATGCCTGTTTTCATGTGCTCTTCGCCCAAGTCATCAAGCACTTGTGTACCCGATGCATGGCAGTTACCTAGGTAACCTGAAAGATTTGCACGAGCAAGAATACGATCTGTTAACTCTTTAGGAAAACTGTTTTCTTTATCGCTAAAGTAGCCCCAATCAAACAATACTGGAACACCTGCGATTTCCCAGTGACCAGAAGGCGTATCTTTACCTGAAGACAATTCAGCCGCATGACCATAAGCACCAATGATCTCAGCGTTCACGTCTAAACCTGCGGCAAATTGACCTGTAGACTCTTTACCCGCCATAGCTAAACCAAGCTTAGAAAGGTTTGGAAGCGTTAAAGGTCCTTGACGATTACTGTTGTCAGCTAGGCCTTTATCACACTGTTCTGCAATATGCCCCATCGTATCTGAACCTACGTCGCCAAACTTCTCTGCGTCGCCTGCGGCACCGATACCAAATGAATCAAGTACTAAAATTATTGCACGTTTCATGTTTTCTTCCTTACACGTCTTCAGGGCGAATTTTGCGATAAACTTCCGGAGTCATTTCTGGTTGTTCTTCACTAATCACAACGGCTGCTTTTACCGCATCCGCTGCTTGTTGCCATTGTTCTTCATTACGAGCGTGAATCATTGCTAATGGTTGTTCTGTATCGGCAGTTTGGCCTAGACGGATCATATCACTTAAACCAACCGCATAATCAATAGTATCCGTTGCAACACGACGACCGCCGCCCATGCCCACTACAGCCATACCTAAGTCGCGAGTATCCATCGCATTAACAATACCCGCTTTATCAGCAAATACAGGTTTAATGATTTGTGCGCTTTCTAAATGATTATCGTAATTTTCAATAATGTCACTTGGACCACCAAGACCAAACACCATTTTACCAAAGCATTCTGCTGCTTTACCATTATCTAGTACAGATTGTAGTTTAGCACGCGCTTCTTTTTCATCTTTTGCTAAGTTAGCAATCACTAGCATCTCTGCACATAGTGCCATCGTTACTTCGTATAAACGAGGGTTACGATATTCACCGGTTAAGAAACGAATCGCTTCACGTACTTCTAATGCGTTACCCGCTGTAGATGCCAGTACTTGGTTCATATCTGTTAATAATGCCGTTGTCTTGGTTCCTGCCCCATTAGCTACTGCTACAATTGATTTTGCTAGTTCTTCTGATGCTTCGTAAGTTGGCATAAATGCACCAGAACCCACTTTAACATCCATAACTAACGAGTCTAAACCCGCGGCTAATTTCTTAGACAAAATAGAGGCTGTAATTAATGAAATATTATCAACCGTTGCCGTTACATCACGAGTTGCATATACACGCTTATCAGCCGGTGCTAAATCACCCGTTTGACCAATAATTGCTACACCCGCTTCTTTAGTCACTTTACCAAAAATCTCATTGCTTGGCATAATGTTGTAACCAGCAATTGACTCTAGCTTATCTAGCGTACCACCAGTATGACCTAAACCACGGCCAGAGATCATAGGAACATAACCGCCACACGCTGCCACCATTGGGCCAAGCATCAATGAGGTTACATCACCTACACCACCAGTAGAATGCTTATCAACGATTGGACCATCAAAGTTCATGTGGCTCCAATCAATCACCATTCCTGAATCACGCATAGCGCACGTTAATGCGATACGTTCAGGCATTGTCATTTCATTAAAGTAAACCGCCATTGCAAATGCGGCGATTTGACCTTCAGATACCGTATTTTTTGCAACACCTTGAATAAAAAAGTTAATTTCTTCTGTTGTTAGTACTTTATTGTCACGCTTTCTGCGAATAATCTCTTGTGGTAGATACATTAGTGCCTCCCCAATCTTGGTTGGGTAATTAATATAGGTAGGGTTGAGGTAGGTGAGGCGGTAATGCCTCACCTAAGTCGATTTATTTTTTAGCTATAAATCAAGTAACGAGAAACTAGTAAGCTGATGGATCAGCTGTTTCTTCTGTTACTTCTAATGTATTTAGTAGATTAGTCAGTAGGCTTGATGCACCAAAACGGTAGTGCATGTTATCAGCCCAATCGCCACCTAAGATATCATCAGCCATTGCTAGGTATGCTTGTGCATCTTCAGCAGTACGAACGCCGCCAGCAGGCTTAAAGCCAACTGTTTTCGCTACGCCCATATCACGAATAACTTCTAGCATCATGCGAGCGTATTCTGGTGTTGCATTAACAGGCACTTTACCTGTTGATGTTTTAATAAAGTTAGCGCCTGCTTCAATACAGATTTGAGATGCTTTCTTAATTAACGCTTCTTCTTTTAGCTCACCCGTTTCGATGATCACTTTAAGAAGAACATCACCACACGCTTCTTTACACTGCTTAACTAGCTCAAAACCAACCGTTTCATCACCTGCGATAAGCGCACGGTATGGGAATACCACGTCAACTTCATCAGCACCATAAGCAACAGCCGCTTTAGTTTCTGCAACTGCGATAGCGATATCGTCATTACCGTGTGGGAAGTTAGTTACTGTTGCGATACGCACTTCTGGTGTGCCTTGCTCGCTCAGCGTTTTCTTAGCGATAGGAACGAAACGTGGGTAAATACAAACTGCTGCGGTATTGCCTACTGCTGTTTTTGCATTTTTACAAAGTGCAATTACTGCTTCGTCTGTATCATTATCGTTAAGCGTCGTTAAATCCATTAATTGTAATGCACGTAGTGCCGCTGCTTTTAAATCGCTCATTGTTATCTCCAAAATAGAATAAATTCTTTGATAGTTTTGCTGTTCATATATTAAGTTCAACAGCAAATGAGCGGACTTGATTCCTTGAAGACTTGAGCGCATAACGCTCAATCAATATCCATTTTGCCGCCAGTACTTACTTCAATAGTATGAATGAGTACCGCTCTAACGTCTCATCATGAGACACCGTTGAAACATGGTTCATTTTACCAATACTTGTTCAGTGGCACTAGTGAAACCATGTTTCCATAGAAAGACACTGAGATTATGAAAAGAAACGTTCAACAATCCATTGGTAGCCGACAGCACCGGCGTAAACACCGACGATTCCCATCACTCCAGAAAGAACTGGTGGCGCTGGAATAGGCAGCTTAATTGCAGAGAAAACAACTCCAACAATCAAACCCGCTAACATAGATAGTAAAACTTCATTCATAATTGACTCTCATTTTTTAGGTTGTGTGTGCATTAACTATAGTTTAGACCATAGTTTATTTTTTTAACCTAGCAGTTCTTCTCTCTTTTATTATGGATTCATTATATCAATATAATTTAGCTTGATTGTTTTCGTGTGGTAACGCAATCGGTTTGCATCTCAATCTTTTTTACACAAAATATGTGAAATAACGTCATATTTTCATCACACTTATTACTTAAATAACAGACATAAAAAAACCCGCAATAAGTGCGGGTTTTTGTGATTATCTGCTCTGCTCTATAAGATTATAGAGATAGGAATAGACCTGCGATTGTTGCTGACATTAGGTTTGATAATGTACCAGCAGCAACAGCTTTCATACCCATCTTAGCGATGTCATGACGACGTGCTGGTGCAAGGCTACCAAGACCGCCAAGTAGAATCGCTACAGAAGAAAGGTTTGCGAAGCCACATAGTGCGAATGAAATGATTGCTTTCGTTTTCTCAGAAAGAACAATTTCAGCGCCTTCCGCTAGGTACGGTGCAAAGTTTAGGTATGCAACGAATTCGTTAACTACCAGTTTTTGACCAAGGAATGAACCTGCAATTGTCGCTTCTTCCCACGGCACACCGATAAGGAATGCAAGTGGAGCAAAGATGTAACCAAGAATAAGCTCTAGTGTGATTTCTGGCATACCGAACCAACCACCAACGCCACCTAAGATACCGTTGATAAGCGCGATAAGGCCGATGAAAGCAAGAAGCATTGCACCTACGTTTAACGCAAGTTGCATACCTGTTGCAGCACCTGCCGCAGCAGCATCGATTACGTTAGCTGGCTTGTCGTCGCCTTCGTTATCAAGAGCGTCAAGTTGATCAATTGGTGTTTCAGTTTCTGGTTTGATGATTTTAGCAAACAGAAGACCACCAGGTGCAGCCATGAATGATGCTGCGATTAGGTATTCTAGAGGCACGCCCATAGAAGCATAACCAGCAAGTACACCACCAGCAACAGAAGCTAGACCACCACACATTACTGCAAATAGCTCAGATTGAGTCATTTTTGGAACAAACGGACGCACAACTAGAGGCGCTTCAGTTTGACCAACAAAGATGTTAGCTGTAGCAGATAGTGATTCCGCACGAGATGTGCCAAGCGCTTTCTGTAGAGCACCACCTAGGAAGTTAATCACGATTTGCATGATACCTAGGTAGTAAAGAACCGCTGTTAATGAAGCGAAGAATACGATTACAGGAAGTACGCGTAGTGCGAATACGAAACCGCCGCCACCAAATACTTCAAACATTTTACCTGATACTAGGCCACCGAATAAAAACTCGATACCT
Organism: Aliivibrio sp. S2TY2; assembly: GCF_028765525.1. Taxonomy (NCBI): domain Bacteria; kingdom Pseudomonadati; phylum Pseudomonadota; class Gammaproteobacteria; order Vibrionales; family Vibrionaceae; genus Aliivibrio; species Aliivibrio sp. S2TY2. The sequence continues at coordinate 43,445 of NZ_JARACS010000006.1, forward strand.
TGGTTACCATAGTTGATTACGTTCGCAACGGCTTCAGATGCACCGTAAAGTACATCACGACCCACAGGTACATAAAGTACAAATGCGCCTAGGAAGAATTGGATAGCAAATGCACCACCCACAGTACGTAAATTAATTGCTTTGCGGTTATCAGAAAGAAGTACAGCTATACCTAGCAGTACCACGATCCCAACCAAACTCATTAGCAGGCTCATAGTTAAAGTTTTCCCTAAATTTATTGTTGGCGTGTTTCAAATTAGCGGGGGCGATTATACTCATTGAACCACCAATAAAGTAATGCTGTTGTCACATAATCGCGGCTGATACATGCTTTGTTCATTCATAATTGTGATCATTATCACTAAGAGGTTTCTAAATAATCATCAATTACACCTAAAGAAATGACTAATAACTCAAATCCCAAACAAAGAGGTGGTATTTTTATAAACAGTTTCCGAAATCGTTTGCATTGACTCTTTTCTAATCAAAGCTAAGTGTTCGCATACTTTTTGTACTTTATCTGGCGTGTTTTTTTGCCCTTGAAAGCCAAACAATGGCATGTCTGGAGCGTCGGTTTCTAATAAAATTTTATCTAAAGGCAATTGTGAAACCACCATTTTGGTCTTCTTAGCTCTTTCGTAACTGATCACGCCACCGACACCAATATAGAAACCTAATTCAATAAATTGATTCGCCTGCTGCAAACTACCACTAAAACCATGAATAACCCCGCCTCTCTCAGGCCTAATTTCTCTCAACAGCTTTACTACCATATCGTGGCTTTTACGGCTGTGAATAATTAAAGGAAGTTGATGCTTTTTTGCCAATAAACACTGCTGGCGAAAAACAGAGATTTGTATTTCCTTATCACTTTCTTGATGCCAAAAATCTAATCCACATTCACCAATCGCTACACACTTATTATTTTCTTCATCAAGCAACGCAGCTAAACTTTCTAACTCTTTTTCATAGTTTGATATAATAAATAATGGGTGAATGCCTAATGCGTAATAAATACCATCAAACTGTTTGGATAAACCATTCACTTGATTCCAATTTGATTGATTCACACTAGGGACAATGAATGTTGTTACTCCTCTGTCTTTTGCCATTTGTAAATACAAGGCTTCGTTACCTTTAAAAGGTGCAAAATCAAAATGACAGTGTGAATCAATGAATCGGAAAGCCATTACTCTTCTTCTTTTTTATAAGGGACACAACTGCGTTTATTTTCAGGCGTTAACCCTAGCGACTTACACCAATCATCGTATTTCTTAATCCATAACTTAATCAGTTTCAGCACCCTCGCCTTCCTTATCATTAATTACCGTCATTATCTCTATACTATAGATACAAAAACGGAGTCCGTTAAGACTCCGTTTCTATTTATTTGATTGCAACTAGATTAGTGCTCACGAGTCGCTCTGAATTGAACCTCAGGGAAACGCTCAGACGCTAAATTCAAATTAACCATCGTTGGGGCAATGTACGTTAAGTTATTACCACCATCTAACGCTAGGTTACTTTGGTTTTTACGCTGGAAGTCATCCATGATTTTGCCATCAGTACATTCAACCCAACGAGCAGTTGCTACACTGATGCCTTCATAAATAGCTTCAACGTTATATTCAGATTTTAAACGAGATACGACCACATCAAACTGAAGTACACCAACCGCACCAACGATCAAATCATTGTTTTGAAGTGGACGGAATACTTGTACCGCGCCTTCTTCAGAAAGTTGAACAAGACCTTTAAGCAGTTGCTTTTGCTTTAGTGGATCTTTTAGGCGAATACGACGGAACAATTCAGGGGCAAAGTTTGGAATACCTGAGAATTTTAAGCTCTCACCTTGTGTAAACGTATCGCCGATTTGAATGGTACCGTGGTTGTGTAAACCAATGATATCACCCGCATACGCCGTCTCAGCACGAGAACGATCGCCCGCCATGAAAGTTACCGCATCAGAAATGCTGACACTCTTACCTGTACGCACGTGGTTCATTTTCATGCTTTGAGTATAAGTACCCGACACAATACGCATGAAAGCGATACGGTCACGGTGCTTAGGATCCATGTTTGCTTGGATCTTAAATACAAAGCCTGAGAACTTATCTTCTGTTGCTTCAACTGGACGTTCTACTGCTTCACGTGTTTGTGGTGCAGGAGCCCAATCCGTTAAGCCTTCTAGCATGTGGTCAACACCAAAGTTACCTAATGCGGTACCAAAGTATACTGGCGTTAATTCACCGGCAAGGAAAAGCTCAAGATCAAATTCAGGGCAAGCACCCATTACTAACTCTAGCTCTTCACGAACATTCGCAGCTAACTCAGCACCAACGGCTACATCTAACTCAGGGTTATCTAAACCTTTAATGGTGCGAACTTCTTGAATTTCATGGCCATGGCCTGATGCGTATAAGATCGTTTCATCGCGGTGGATGTGGTAAACACCTTTAAATTCTTTACCACAACCAATCGGCCATGAAATAGGTGCACAAGCCATTCCTAGCTCGCTTTCTACTTCATCAAGCACTTCCATTGGGTCACGTACTTCACGGTCTAATTTGTTCATAAACGTAACGATAGGTGTATCACGTAAGCGTGTTACTTCCATCAATTTACGAGTACGATCTTCGACACCTTTAGCGGCATCGATAACCATTAGACATGAATCTACTGCCGTTAGTGTACGGTAAGTATCTTCAGAGAAATCTTCGTGTCCAGGAGTATCAAGAAGGTTAACAAGACAACCATTAAATGGAAATTGCATTACCGACGTAGTTACCGAGATACCACGTTCTTTTTCCATTTCCATCCAGTCTGATTTTGCGTGCTGGTTTGAACCACGACCTTTTACCGTACCCGCTTTTTGAATCGCGTTTCCGAATAATAATACTTTTTCAGTAATGGTTGTTTTACCCGCATCCGGGTGAGAAATGATGGCAAACGTTCTGCGTTTACCCACTTCTTGTAAAAAAGACATAAGCGTTGATAATCCTGTAAGATTTCAGAAAGGATGTAATTAGGCGAGATTATACTCAAAGACGGCCATTATCTAAAGCACCGAATTAAAATAACCTCAGCATTAAATAAGAGGCATTTAAAAGAAAATATAACTCATGATAATAGCGTCTTCTTTACCAGTAGCTGTTGGGTAGTAATCATGACGTCGAGTGACTTCATTAAACCCTTCTGATTCATATAAAGAAATTGCTTTTACGTTACTTTCACGAACTTCAAGCCAAGCAGATTCAGCGCTTTGTTCCATGCACATATCAATAAAAAACTCAGTCAATTTACGACCAAGCCCTTTTCTTTGATGCGCAGGATCAATAGCAATATTCAGCAAGGTAACTTCGCCTACCACGTTTTGAGCATAGAAGTAGCCCACCACCTGATCATTTTCTAGCATCACTCGATGTTGCGCGCAGCGACTGTTCAGCTCCCGGATCATAGATTCTGCCCAAGGGTGTGAATGTGCTGCGTTTTCGATTCTCCAAATATCATTTAAATGAGAATCAGAGATCGGTTGAATATTAATGGTCATAAGAACAAATTTGTCGCCATAAATCGCGTCGTGATTGAGTATTGGTATGCATTTCTGAAAGCAGTGGTGAGCTTAATGCTTTCACCCCTTCCAACTCAGTAATAGGTACACCCGAAAACCAAGACCATGTTAGCTTGTGTTCAGCTAAATACTCTAACGCGCTAGAAGGAAGAAATAACGCCTGCTCTGGTGATAATTTCATGCTCGCAAGTACCTTTCCAAAAAGAAAAGCATCGCGCTCAGTAGGAACCGCAGGAGCCACAAAAAGTAACTGACAAGTTTCTGGTAACGATATGGTATTGGCTTCTAATGTTGGAAAGTATTCAGGTTGTCGGACTTGCCAAACTGAAATACTCATCTCATTTAAAAACTGTAACGCTTGCTGTGGCATATCACTTCACTTGTCAATCTAGGGAGAAGAATATTATCAATATTCCTCAACTGATGCCACTTGTTGTCGGAGGGATTAAAGCGATAAATAAAAATGCTCATTAATCATAATGAGCATTCTATTATTGGATTATAGCAAATCAAACTCTGGGCAATATTCAATTAAGCCCGCTTTCCCTTCTAGAAACTCAGGAGAGCACGCCTTAATCATAAATGCCTCTTCTGGCACTTCCCATTTACAATTCATATTATATGTTTTTGCAGATTCAAAACCGAAACGTTGATAATAAGCGGGATCACCCAATACCACTGAAACCGGGTAACCCAATTCAGCTAAGGTTTCTAATCCCTCTTTCACTAAGGTTTGAGCAATACCTTGCTTTTGGTATTCTTTTTTAACGCACAATGGCGCTAAACCTTGCCAATTAAAATCTTCACCATCAAGTGTTACAGGGCTAAATAAGCAGTGTCCAATCACCTCTCCTTCATCAGAGCAAGCGACCAATGATAACGTTAAGTGACTGTTTTCACGTAAAGACATCACAAGCTTTGCTTCTGCTTCTGTTTCAAAGGTTTCACGAACTAATCGATCTATCGTTAAAATATCCGCTGGCGCTTCAGTTCTAATAAGCATTTATCGTCTCTTTTACTTCAGGTTCTTGTAAACCTTGTTGGACAAAATTAGCCAACGTCATCAATGCTTGGTTTAAAGGTTTTGGAAGTGAATCAAGATCAACACTGTCCATTAAGTTTTTCACTTCAAGCCCAAGCTCTGTATCCCCTTCAATTTTAAGGCGACGTTGGAAAAATAGAGTGTCAGGATCTTCTTTACGGCCTGCAATTAAAATCAAATCATTTAATTGGCCACTAAAGCTTACATCATCACTCTCTTCTTTGTTTGAGACTATCAGTTTTTCATCTTGATAACTGATAAACCAATGTAATTCGAGATCAAGAATGGAAACTTTTAACCATTTATCCTCTAGAAACTCAAAATCTCCATCGTCAAGCGCTTCATGAAATACTTGTTTCAAGCCTTCGAGCAATGCCTTCTGTTGAACTGAAACAGGAACTAACTTTGCAGGAACTTTTAAGATCGATGCCGCATTTTTTACTAGTTTTGAACGAATTTGATTAATCACGCTTAATTTCCATTACATTTAGTCGATAACTGTAAGCAAGTATAAATTGATTGTCCGATATCTAACCTGTTTCTTATCAAAAAAAGTACTTATTACAATTTAGGGTAGAAAATAGGGATTCATTCAATGTATATTTTATCGTTCGACTTATAAATACTAATAATTATTACTAATTCTGGAAGTTATTTGTCTTCTTTTACTAAAAGCGGTAACACTATGTCTCTTTCTCAAATACAACACTGGCTTCCTTTGCTTACAGATAATAGTCCATTTCTGTTTGCTATTTTGGACACGGATCATAACTACGTTACCGTTAATAATCGTTACTGTGAAATCAGTGGGTTAAGTAGGGAAGCGTTATTCGGCCGTTCCGACACCGATATCTTAGGTGCTCATTTCTATTCCTCACTTAAAGCTTATTATGATAGAGCCTTAAGTGGTGAAAAAATTGAAGCTGAAATCACATTAGACGATCATCGTTTTGATACCAGCCTTCACTTTAGTTTATTCCCCATAGAGCAGGACGATAACACCTACATTGTCTTTCACGCTGTTGATACTTCAGAACGACAACAACTACTCAATTCTTTAAAAGAAAGTGAAACCAAATATCATAAGCTTACCGAACTGCTAAATGACTCCGTCTTGCTGATTGAAGGGGATATTATTGTTTCAGCAAATACCGCTTCCGCCAAAATGCTTGGGTTTAATAAAGCCTCTGAATTTGTAGGTGAAAGCATTGAGCAGTTATTAACCTCCGCAAACAAAACTCAGTCACTTTCCGAAACCATTATTGAATTGGCATCAGAGCAATCTCTCATTGTAAGAACTACCGTTAATTGTGGCACCCGAGCTGAACTGATATTAACCGTTGAAAAAACACATATCCTAGGTAGCCCCGCTCATTTAGTTATTTTAAAAGAGCACAAAAAACAAACCAAAAATGAAAATCAAATCGCGGTTTCTCAAGTCGACCTATTAACCGGGATCTATAATCGACATGGTTTCACTCATGTTATTGAAAAAATGATTAAAGAAGACATTCCTTTTTTCATGCTTTACCTAGACATCGATAACTTCAAAAATATAAATGACTCTTTAGGCCACCACATTGGCGATAGAGTGTTAAAAGAAATTTCCACCCGCTTACAAAAATTACTCCCTAAACACGCTATTGTTGGCCATTTAGGTGGTGATGAATTTGGTATTCTTTTTCCAAAGCCTGAACATAATCAGATCCTTGACCAATTATCTGAAAAGATCATATCCCTTATTAACCAACCTTTTGATCTTGTTCACTTCTCTAAAAGACTCGCTTGTTCTATTGGTAGTGTTCAATACCCTGCCGATGGCACTGATGCACGCAGCTTATTACAAAATGCAGATACCGCAATGTATGAAGCAAAAGATCGCGGTCGTAATCGTTTAATCAAATTCCATGATCAAATGAACAAAGAAGCGCGTATGCGTTTATGGCTAGAGATTGAACTTCAAAAAGCGCTACAAAATAATGGGCTCGAAGTCTGGTATCAACCAAAAGTCAGCGCTCGTGATTTTAGAATTAATGGTGCAGAAGCCCTAGTTCGTTGGAAGCATCCTGTAGAAGGTTACATTAGCCCAGCTCGTTTTATCCCTGTTGCTGAGCGTTCAGGTTTAATTGAAACGCTAGGTAAAGTGGTTATGCGTGAGGTGTTTCAAACCGTTAAAGAGTGGCGTAATCAAGGTATTTTACCTGGCCGTATTGCAATTAATTTATCACCAGAGCAATTTGGTAATCCTCAGTTAATTGAATACATGGAACGTTTGCTTAAAACCACACAAGTTGACCCGAACTGCATCACTTTAGAGCTAACAGAAAGTGCGGTAATGAGTGATGGTGAACACGCCATTCAAATGCTAGATGCTATTAAAAAACTTGGCTTTACCTTATCTATTGATGACTTTGGTACTGGTTACTCTTCTTTGGCTTATCTTGCGCGCTTCCCTCTTGATGAACTAAAAATTGACCGTGGTTTTATCAATGAAATCGACACATTACCTAAACAAATCACCATCATTGAAAATGTGATTAATTTAGGCAAAAACTTAAACATGGATATCGTGGCTGAAGGGGTTGAGACAAGACAACAAGCGATGCTGTTATCCAGTTTAAATTGTGACTCCATCCAAGGCTTCCACTTCCATAAACCTCAACCAAAACATGAGATTGAAGCGCTATTAGTACAAAATAAACGTTCTAGATAATCAAATACTAGATAACTTAATACCTAGGAAGCACCTGCCACTTTCTAGGTATTACAACCAATTATGAAAAATTAAATCAAAAAAAGTCACCTTTCATACCATTCTATGTCAAAGCTGTATTTCAAGAACAAAAGAACCAAAAACCTGCCTTAAATCAAGTTTCAAAATTATCTTATCATTATCATAGAGCATCAGATTCTCGTAACTAGGTATTCTAATGGAACTCCTCTGCCCTGCCGGTAATTTACCTGCCCTGAAAACCGCAATCGATTGTGGTGCTGATGCGGTTTATATCGGTTTTAAAGACGATACTAACGCTCGCCATTTTGCAGGCTTAAACTTCACAGGTAAAAAACTTGAGAAAGCGGTGCAATACGTTCACGACAATAATAAGCATATTCATGTCGCTTTAAATACATTTGCTCACCCGGATGGATTTAGCCGTTGGACAAAAGCCGTTGATAACGCGGCAGCGATGGGGATCGATGCGCTCATTATCTCGGATATCGGGGTTCTAGAATACGCGGCAACCACTTACCCAGATTTAGAGCTACACTTATCCGTTCAAGCTTCGGCCACCAACGTTGCTGCGATTGATTTCTATAAGAAAAATTTCAATATTAAACGTGTAGTTTTGCCACGAGTTCTTTCAATCCATCAGGTAAAGCAACTATCACGTAACTTAACTTCTGATGTTGATTTAGAGGTCTTTGCGTTTGGTAGCTTATGTATCATGTCTGAAGGTCGTTGTTACCTATCCTCATACATGACAGGCGAATCACCAAATACGGTTGGTGCCTGCTCTCCAGCAAAATACGTTCGCTGGCAAGAAACTGAAAATGGCTTAGAATCACGCCTTAATAACATCCTTATCGATCGCTATGGTGAAGGTGAGAATGCAGGTTACCCTACCCTTTGTAAGGGGCGTTTTGACGTAGAAGGAAAAACCTTCCATGCGCTTGAGGAGCCGACAAGCTTAAATACCTTATCTCTTGTTCCTGAGCTTTTTGCTGCCAATGTCGCTTCAGTTAAAATTGAAGGTCGTCAGCGTAGCCCTGCTTATGTAGAACAAGTGACTCGAACTTGGCGTGCAGCCATTGATCACTATAAAGCAAACCCTGAAGGCTATTCTGTTGAACCTAAGTGGGATGCAACATTAGCTAATGTATCAGAAGGGACTCAAACAACCCTTGGCGCATATCACAAGAAGTGGCAATAGGAGAACATTATGAAATACGCACTAGGTCCACTTCTGTACTTTTGGTCAAAAGAAAATATTGAAGACTTTTACCAAAAATCGATCAACAGTGAAGCTGATATTATTTATTTAGGCGAAAGTGTTTGCTCAAAGCGCCGAGAAATGAAACCTAAAGATTGGTTTGGTATCGCTAAAGAGATTTCAGATTCTGGCAAGCAGGTCGTTTTATCAACCATGGCACTGTTAGAAGCACCAAGTGAAGTCAATGTAATGAAAAAGTACATTGATAACGGTGACTTCATTATTGAAGCTAACGATGTTTCTGCGATTCAATTAGCTTCAGATAGCAAGGTTCCGTTTGTGGTTGGCCCTGCCGTTAACTGTTATAACGCACAAACGTTAAATTTATTTTTAAAACAAGGCATGACTCGTTGGTGTATGCCGGTTGAATTATCACGCGAATGGCTACAAAACGTATTAATTCAATGTGATGAACTTGGTATTCGTAATAAATTTGAAACTGAAGTATTCAGCTACGGTTACTTACCACTGGCTTATTCAGCTCGCTGCTTTACCGCAAGAGCAGAAAACAAACCAAAAGATGAGTGTGAGACTTGTTGTATCAAGTACCCAAATGGCATCACTGTAAATAGCCAAGAAGGGCAAGAAGTCTTTACTTTAAATGGTATTCAAACCCAATCAGGCTACTGCTATAACCTTATCAATGACTTACCAAGTATGGAAAAGCTGGTTGATGTGGTGCGATTAAGCCCATTAAGCGTAGAAACCTTTAGCGAAGTCTCTAAATTTAAAGCTAATGAAGCAGGTATTGAAAAGTTTGCGCTAAAAGATGCTCGTCAATGCAACGGTTATTGGCACAATATCGCAGGGCTAGATATCCAAATCTAGTATAAGCCTTAATGATACAAAAAAGCCCTTACTTCGCTTAGAACTAAGGGCTTTTTATAAACACTAAATACAGCGTTATTCCGCTAACGCTTCTTCTTTTAATACTTCTTTTTCTGTACTTTCAGCAACAGGATCTTCTTTCGATTCTAATGCTTGCTGTTCTTTTATCTTCTGCTCTTGTAACTCGCGTAATGATTGGTAGATTTTACCAAGCTCAACAAAAGAGTAGCGATGTTCAACATATTCATACACATTGCCTGCCATTGCTAATTTATACAGAGCAATCGCATTAGAGTAATCGCCTTCATGTTGATAACGCTTAGCTAAGTAAAAATACCCTTCCGTTAGTTTTTCTGCCAATGCAACGTTATTACGAGTGGTAGTCAGAAGCTTTTTATAAAACTCATCTTCTGAGGTCTCTTTTAAAATAAGTCCTGCAAGATCCCATCCAAAATCTTCATCCGCTCTTTGTTGATATTGTTTTTGGAAAGTTTCTGTTGCTACTTTCGCATCCACTTCTAATCCAATCCAATATAACCAAATAGCACGATATGGGTCTCGTGGTGCATCGTTATAATGTTTTGTGGCAATTTCATAAGCTTGATCGTAACGCTCGCCATAATAAAGGGCGATGGCTAGATTACGCTCTGCAAATTGATTCGATGGATCTAGCTCTAATGCAGAGTCTAATGCTTCATAAGCACCATCAAAGTCAGTATTTTGCGTGTAATACACACCTAAAATATTAAAAACATCACTTTGATCTGGTTTTAAATTAAGAGATTGGGTGAAGTCTACACGAGCTAAATCACGTAAACCTAAACTATCATTAATTAAACCACGCTCATAAAACATTTTAGCACGAGTAATATCATCAACATCTGGTCGTAGTAATAATTGATCTAAACGAGACAATTGAATCTCTTGCTGGATGCTTGGTTGCAAAGGAACCGCCATTGGTGGGTAACCCCAACCAGAGGAGTTTGATGCACACCCTGATAATACTAATACTGCGCCTACTAACGCAACTCGAATCCAATTCACTCATTTTCTCCTATGATAAGCCAATTTCTTTTAACGATACTTAAAAGAAAAGGGAGCACTTCTGCTCCCTTTATAACACGCTTTAAATCAAAAGACTGTAATCAATAAGATTATTCTGCGTCTTTTGCTTCAGCAGCAGGTGCTGGGTTTAGCTCAGCATTTGCTTCTTTAATACTTAGACGAATACGGCCTTGACGGTCGATTTCTAGTACTTTAGTTTTCACTTCTTGACCAACTTGTAGGTGATCAGCCACTTTCTCGATGCGCTCTTCAGCGATTTGAGAAATGTGTACTAGACCTTCTTTAGGACCAAGAACCGTTACGAACGCACCGAAATCTACGATACGCATAACTTTACCTGTGTAGATCTTACCCACTTCAACTTCAGCAGTAATTTCTTCGATACGACGGATAGCTTCTTTAGCAGCAGCACCTTCAGTCGCAGCAATTTTGATAGTACCGTCGTCTTCGATTTCGATAGTTGTACCAGTCTCTTCACAAAGAGCACGGATAACTGCACCACCTTTACCGATAACATCTTTGATCTTATCAGAGCTGATTTTCATTGTGTGGATACGTGGAGCGAACTCAGAGATATCTTCACGAGCACCAGAGATTGCTTCATCCATAACAGTAAGGATGTGCTTACGCGCACCTTGTGCTTGGTTTAGAGCGATCTGCATGATCTCTTTAGTAATACCTTCGATTTTGATGTCCATTTGAAGAGCAGTAATACCTTCGTTAGTACCCGCTACTTTAAAGTCCATGTCACCTAGGTGATCTTCGTCGCCAAGGATGTCAGAAAGAACAACGAAATCGTCGCCTTCTTTAACAAGACCCATTGCGATACCAGCAACAGATGCTTTAATTGGAACACCAGCATCCATAAGTGCTAGAGAAGTACCACATACAGAAGCCATTGAAGATGAACCGTTAGATTCAGTGATTTCCGATACTACACGTACTGTGTATGGGAATTCTTCAACAGAAGGCATAACCGCTTGAATACCGCGCTTAGCTAATTTACCGTGACCAATTTCACGACGCTTAGGTGAACCAACAAAACCAGTCTCACCTACACAGTATGGAGGGAAGTTGTAGTGTAGAAGGAAGTGATCTTTCTTCTCACCCATTAGGCTATCGATGATTTGCGCATCACGTTGTGTGCCAAGCGTTGCAGTAACAAGTGCTTGAGTTTCACCACGAGTGAATAGAGAAGAACCGTGTGTACGTGGAAGAACACCAGTACGTACGTCTAGCGCACGAACCATGTCTTTTTCACGACCATCGATACGTGGGTGACCAGCAATGATGCGGCTACGTACAACTTTTTTCTCTAGAGAACCAAGCATGCCACGGATTTCACGCTCGTCTAGTTCTTCGTTTTGAGCTAGAAGTGCTTCAACAGCTTCGTTTTTAATTACGCCAACTTGCTCGTAACGCGCCATTTTTTCAGTGATTTGGTACGCTTCAGAAAGACGAGTTTCTGCAAGCTCTGCAACTTGTGCTTTAAGCTCTGTGTTTACTTCTGGAGCAGTCCAATCCCAAGCAGGAGTAGCAACTTCAGCAGCAAACTCGTTGATAGCTTTGATTACTACTTGTTGTTGTTCGTGACCAAACACAACAGCAGAAAGCATTTCTTCTTCAGATAGGTTGTCAGCTTCTGACTCAACCATTAATACTGCGCCTTCTGTACCAGACACAACTAGGTCTAGTTTAGAGTTTTCAAGCTCAGTGTTTGATGGGTTAAGAACTAGCTCACCATTAATGTGACCAACACGTGCAGCACCGATAGGACCATTGAATGGTACACCAGCAATAGAAAGCGCAGCAGACGTTGCGATCATAGTGATCATGTCTGGGTTTACGTCAGGGTTGATAGAAACAACCGTAGCGATAACCTGAACTTCGTTTTTAAACGCACTTGGGAAAAGTGGACGAATTGGACGGTCGATTAGACGTGCCGTTAGTGTTTCGCCTTCAGAAGGACGACCTTCACGCTTGAAGAAACCACCAGGGATTTTACCAGCAGCGTATGTACGCTCTTGGTAGTTCACTGTTAGTGGGAAGAAATCTTGACCTGGTACTGCGTCTTTCTTAGCAACAACAGAAACGAATACTGATGTATCGTCCATGCTTGCCATTACAGCTGCAGTTGCTTGACGTGCCATTACGCCCGTCTCTAGAGTTACGGTATGGTTACCGTACTGAAATGATTTTACGACTGGATTCGCGAACATTATTTTTCCTTTATTCTTAACTGCTGGATCATTACTGACCTGAATTAAGAAAATTTAAGTGTTAACTCAATCTATTACCAATCGCGACTAGTACAAATTTACTGACGAAAAGATAACTTGTAATAGTCGCGACCTAGTGGCCGACTTCGGTGACTGTAATAGTTGAATAAAATGATAACGTTAAAAACGCACACTGCGATTTCAACGGCCATAGTATACCCCAATTGAGGCAATATGCGAGGTTCAGAAATGAAAAAGGAGAGTTATACCAAGGGACATAATATTGCAGGTATAAAAAAAGGAGCGATAAACGCTCCTTTTCGTCAAACTGTCTTTACAGACATCGCAAATTAGCGACGTAGGCCTAGACGTTTGATTAGATCTTGGTAACGAGCAAGGTTTTTGCCTTTCAGGTAATCAAGAAGCTTACGACGGCTAGAAACCATACGTAATAGACCACGACGGCTGTGGTGATCGTGCTTGTGATTAGCAAAGTGACCTTGTAGGTGGTTGATAGAAGCAGTAAGTAGTGCTACTTGTACTTCTGGTGAACCTGTATCGTTTTCACATTGTGCGTATTCTGCAACGATTGCTGCTTTAGTTTCTGCATTCAGAGACATAATTCTCTCCTGATAAGAGTTGTTTAATATTTGTAGTAGCCAATCTCTGATTCAGCCACTACGCGAAGGGCGAATTATACGGATGAACAATAATAAAGCAATAAAAAAAGAGCAAAAACCACAAGGCATTTGCTCTTTCTTGAATGATGCAATTTACGTAGGCTTACTTATCTTCTTCGACTTCGTCTCTAAAAACAACCAAACGCTTAGGTGCAACACGACCATCATCATCGATATGACCAACTCCGATAAACAAACGTTCTTCACCCGATGTCATGCGAACGATACCCTCTTGAGGAGCACCAAACACTTGAACCGGTTGACCATGAAGAACATGATCAGCCAATTCTGGGATCATATTAACTTCAGGCAAATCTTGAACCGCTGAGTCCATAGGCATAAGCAGTGGATCAAGTAATTCACGTGGCGCACGATCTTCACGGTGTGCTTGCTCAAGCAATGCTTCTAAGTGCTCAATCGTTACCATATTTTCATATGGGTAGTTTGATACACCTGTACGACGTAAATAAGTTACGTGCGCACCACAACCAAGCATTTCACCTAGATCATCGGTAATAGTACGGATGTAAGTTCCTTTTGAACAGTGAACTTCCATCTCAACTTCTTGACCTTCAAATCGGATCAATTCAATTGAGTAAACCGTGATCTTGCGTGATTCACGTGGTACCTCAATGCCTTCACGTGCGTACTCATACAAAGGGCGACCTTGGTATTTTAATGCCGAGAACATTGATGGAATTTGATCTGTTGTACCGCGAAATTTCGCAATACAACGCTCAAGTTGGCCACGGTCAACTTTCACTTCACGAGTTTGAACGACTTCACCATCGGAATCCGAAGTATTAGTACGTTCACCAAGTTTAGCGACAACACGATAACGCTTATCAGAATCTAACAGAAACTGAGAAAACTTAGTTGCTTCACCAAAACATAATGGAAGCATACCTGTTGCAAGTGGATCAAGTGCGCCTGTATGGCCTGCTTTTTCAGCAAAGTAAATACGCTTTACTTTTTGCAGTGTATCGTTCGATGTAATTCCAGTTGGTTTATCAATTAAGATAACGCCATTAACTGGACGACCCTTACGACGGCGAGCCATTACTCTTCACCTTCATCTGATTCAGAACGACCAGATTCAGCCATCTTACGCTTATCGGTATTCATCACGTCTGTTACCAAGTTAGACATACGCATACCTTCAACAAGAGTATTGTCATAAGTAAAACGAACTTCAGGCGTTAGACGGTGACGGATACGCTTGCCAAGTAACATACGAACTGGAACTTCATGCTCTTTTAGTGCAGCTAGGCAAGATTCAGGGGTTTGATCACCTACACAGAAGAAAGTAACGAATACTTTTGCGTAAGCAAGGTCACGAGACACTTCAACATCTGAAATAGTAACCATACCGATACGTGAATCACGAACTTCACGTTGTAGAATTAAAGCTAATTCTTTTTGTAATTGCTGCGACACACGTTGTGTGCGGCTAAATTCTTTTGACATATCATTTCTCTCTTAGAAAGATGGGGGGCGTGGTAATTACCAGCCCCCCATGGTGTATTCAACAACCGATTATTACGTAACGTTACTGATAACGTTAGTAATTATAGTCAATTAGTCAAGAGTACGTTGAATCTCAACAATTTCGAATACTTCGATTTGGTCGCCAGCACGAACATCGTTGTAGTTCTTAACGCCGATACCACACTCGTAACCATTTTTAACTTCAGCAACGTCATCTTTAAAGCGACGTAGTGACTCTAGCTCACCTTCGTAGATAACTACGTTTTCACGTAGAACACGAATTGGGTTGCTACGCTTAATTGTACCTTCAGTAACCATACAACCAGCGATAGCGCCAAGTTTTGGAGACTTAAATACTTCACGTACTTGTGCAAGACCAATGATTTCTTGACGGAATTCAGGAGCAAGCATACCGCCCATCGCCTGTTTAACTTCGTCAATCAATTGGTAGATAATTGAGTAGTAACGTAAATCTAGGTTTTCATTCTGTATAGTGTTACGCGCAGTTGCATCAGCACGAACGTTGAAACCAAGAATGATAGCGTTAGAAGCTGCTGCAAGCGTTGCATCAGTTTCAGTAATACCACCAACACCAGAACCTACGATGTTAACTTTAACTTCGTCAGTAGACAGTTTAAGTAGTGAATCAGCGATAGCTTCAACAGAACCTTGTACGTCAGCTTTAAGTACTACGTTAAGCTCAGCAACTTCACCCGCTTCCATGTTTGCAAACATGTTTTCAAGCTTAGCTTTTTGTTGACGTGCTAGTTTAACATCACGGAATTTACCTTGACGGTAGTTTGCAACTTCACGTGCTTTACGCTCATCACGAACTACTGTTGCTTCGTCACCTGATGCAGGAACACCAGAAAGACCAAGGATCTCAACTGGGATTGAAGGACCCGCAGTGTCAATGTCTTTACCGTTTTCATCGCGCATTGCACGAACACGGCCGTACTCTTGACCACAAAGAACGATGTCGCCTTTGTTTAGAGTACCAGACTGAACAAGAACAGTAGCAACAGGGCCACGGCCTTTATCTAGACGAGATTCAACAACAACACCTGACGCCATACCATCTTTAACCGCAGTTAATTCAAGTACTTCAGACTGAAGAAGGATAGCTTCTAGAAGACCTTCAATGTTTGTACCTTGCTTAGCAGAGATATGAACAAACATGTTCTCGCCGCCCCACTCCTCAGGAATAACATCATATTGAGCAAGCTCATTTTTAACGTTATCTGGGTTAGCGCCTTCTTTATCGATTTTGTTTACAGCAACAATCAGAGGTACACCAGCCGCTTTTGCGTGTTGGATAGCTTCGATTGTTTGTGGCATAACGCCATCATCTGCAGCAACAACAAGAACAACGATATCTGTCGCTTGAGCACCACGAGCACGCATAGCGGTAAACGCTGCGTGTCCAGGAGTATCAAGGAAAGTGATCATACCGTTGTCAGTTTCAACGTGGTATGCACCGATGTGTTGTGTAATACCACCCGCTTCTGCATCAGCAACGTGTGCACGACGGATGTAATCTAGTGTAGAAGTTTTACCGTGGTCAACGTGACCCATGATAGTAACAACTGGAGCACGAGATACTGCTTCTGCTGTGTTATCACGATCTGACAGTACTGCTTCTTCTAATTCATTTTCTTTACGAAGAACCACTTTATGACCCATTTCTTCAGCAACTAGTGCCGCTGTTTCTTGGTCGATAACTTGGTTGATAGTCGCCATAGCGCCCATCTTCATCATAACTTTGATTACTTCTGTTGCTTTAACAGACATTTTGCTTGCTAGTTCAGAAACAACGATTGTTTCACCGATAGCAACCACTTGCTTAGCAACGGTTGCTGTCTTATCAAAGCCGTGTTGCATAGAAGTTGGTTTGTTTACTTGAGGCTTTTTATTGCGACCGCCACGTTGGTTGCGACCACCGCGAGGAGCAGCTGCTTCAGCTGGTTTTGCTTTTTTCTTACGACGACGAGGTTGTTGCTCATCTTTACGGTCTGCTGCATCTTCTGCTTCACGAGCGTGAGATGACGTTGTTACGTGGTAATCTGCAGTTTTTTCAGCTGCTGATTTTTTCTGCTCTTCTTCTTTCCAACGAGCTTCGTTTTCTTCAGCAAGTTTACGAGCTTCTTCAACCAGTTTTGCAGCTTCTGCTTCTGCTTTACGAGTCGCTTCTTGTTCCTGACGAAGTTTTAGTTCCTCAGCTTCTTTTTTTGCTTGATCGTTTTTAGTAGTCATTTCTTTTTTAGCCTTTTCAGTTTCAGCACGTTTCGCTTTTTGTTCAGCGTCACGTTTTGCTTTAACCTCTGCTTCAGCATCACGCTTAGCTTTTTCTTCCGCTTCACGTTGTGCTTTTTGTTCAAGTTCGCGAACTGCAGCATCCTCTGCATCACGTTTGGCTTGTTCTTCAGCTTCTGCTTTCAGTTGCTCAGCTTTTTTCTCTTCTTCAAGTGTACTTGCTTTTACATAAGTACGTTTTTTACGTACTTCAACTTGCACATCTTTACTTTTGCCGCCAGACCCAGCAACACTTAATGTGCTGCGAGTCTTGCGTTGAAGAGTTAGACGGGTTGGTGATGCGCTTTCATCAGCGCTACCATGCTCTTTCTTTAGGTGAACTAGCAATGATTGCTTTTCACCTTCAGATACAGAGTCACCATCTTTTTTATTTATACCAGCATCCGAAAATTGCTGAAGTAAGCGGTCAACCGGAGTTCCAATTTCTTCACTAAGTGCTTTTACCGTAAGCTTTGTCATACCGCTTCTCCTTGCTGAAATAATTATGCTTCGTCGCTGAACCAACAAATGTTACGTGCTGCCATGATTAACTCACCAGCACGAGTTTCTGTTAGATCTTCAATATCTGACAGCTCGTCAACACCTTGGTCTGCAAGGTCTTCTAGTGTAATTACACCTTTAGCTGCAAGTTTAAACGCTAATTCACGCTCTAAACCTTCAAGTGCAAGTAGGTCTTCTGCTGGTTCGATGCCATCAAGAGACTCTTCTTGCGCTAATGCAAGTGTTGTTAACGCTTCTTTAGCACGTGTACGAAGAAGATCAACGGTTTCTTCATCTAGAGCTTCAACTTCAAGTAGTTCGTTTACAGGTACGTAAGCGATCTCTTCAAGTGTTGTGAAGCCTTCTTCAACTAATAGTTGAGCAAAATCTTCATCAATATCTAAATGCTTAACAAATGCATCAATAGAGCCTTGAGCTTCTTCTTGGTGCTTTTTATTAAGATCAGAAACTGTCATTACGTTAAGTTCCCAACCAGTCAGTTGAGATGCTAGACGTACGTTTTGACCACTACGGCCAATTGCTTGTGCTAGGTTATCAGCTTCAACAGCGATATCCATAGTGTTGTTATCTTCATCTACAATGATAGAAGCAACTTCTGCTGGAGCCATCGCATTGATAACGAATTGTGCTGGGTTATCATCCCAAAGCACGATATCAATACGCTCGCCGCCAAGCTCACCAGATACAGCTTGTACACGTGCGCCACGCATACCAACACACGCACCAACAGGATCGATACGCTTGTCGTTTGTTTTCACTGCGATTTTAGCACGAGAACCTGGATCACGAGCAGCACCTTTTAATTCAATTAGCTCTTCGCCAATTTCAGGCACTTCTACGCGGAATAGTTCAGTAAGCATTACGCCTTTTGAACGCGTCATGAATAGTTGGAAACCACGAGCTTCTGGTTTAACTGCATATAGCAGACCACGAACACGGTCACCTGGACGGAAGTTTTCACGTGGAAGTTGGTCTTCACGTAAAATTACCGCTTCAGCGTTGTTACCAAGATCAACGATGATTGCATCACGGTTTACTTTTTTAACGATACCAGTGATTAGCTCACCTTCGTTATCAATAAACTGCTCAACGATCATTGCGCGCTCAGCTTCACGTACTTTTTGTACGATAACTTGTTTTGCAGTTTGAGTCGTAATACGGTCAAATGTTACTGAATCGATATCATCTTCAATGTAACCACCGATTTCGATAGTTTCATCTTCAAACTGTGCTGCTTCAATAGAAATTTCAAGCGTTGGATGCTCAACTTTT
This sequence comes from Aliivibrio sp. S2TY2, assembly GCF_028765525.1. Classification (NCBI taxonomy): domain Bacteria; kingdom Pseudomonadati; phylum Pseudomonadota; class Gammaproteobacteria; order Vibrionales; family Vibrionaceae; genus Aliivibrio; species Aliivibrio sp. S2TY2. The sequence continues at coordinate 62,416 of NZ_JARACS010000006.1, forward strand.
TCTACTGCAACCCAACGACGGAATGTTTCGAAGTCACCTGTTTTGCGATCGATCGCAACACGTACTTCAATTTCCATTTCAGATTTTTTCTTTGTTGCTGTTGCTAGCGCGATTTCTAATGCTTCAAAAATTCGCTCACGAGGAACAGCTTTTTCATTTGATACTGCTTCTACAACAGCTAAGATTTCTTTGTTCATTTTAGCCTCTTCAAGCCTTAAAATTTAGGAACTAAGTTCGCCTTTGAAATGTTGCTTAACGCAAATTCTTCATTGTTACCATCAACTGTAACCGTAACAATTTCACCGTTAATGTCTAGGATGTCACCTTTCCATTTACGACGGTTATTCATCGGCATCTTTAATACAAGGCTGACCTCGTGACCAACAAATTGTTGATAATGTGCTGCTTTAAACAGTGGACGTTCAAGACCTGGAGAGGAAACCTCTAGGTTATATGCTACTGTAATTGGATCTTCTACATCCATTACTGCACTGATTTGACGACTGGCTTCTGCGCAGTCCTCCACAAAGATGCCATTTTCATGGTCGATAAATACACGTAGCGTTGAGTGTTCACCCGCACGAATAAATTCTAAACCGACCAATTCATAACCTAAAGCACCAACAGGAGCCTCAAGCATTTCTGTTAGTTGTCTTTCTAATCCTGTCATTGATATCCCCTGAAAACAAAAAAAGGGCTCTAGGCCCAATTCTTTAAAAAACAGTCTGTTTCAGATAGCAAAAAACCCCGATAATTGCGGGGTTTAGTACTGCTGGACCCTGAATGCCACTTGCGTGACTTATCTAATAAGAGCAATTACTTTTACTAGATAATTGGTTGCGGGAGCCGGATTTGAACCGACGACCTTCGGGTTATGAGCCCGACGAGCTACCAAGCTGCTCCATCCCGCGTCCGAAAAGAACAAAGAAAGTATAGTTTCTTTATGCTTTTATTACAAGAATCAGATTCTTGTCTGAATATGGTGCCGAGAGAGGGACTTGAACCCTCACACCATAAGGCACTAGCACCTCATGCTAGCGTGTCTACCAATTTCACCATCTCGGCTAAATTCTTTTAAAGAGGTACGTCGCTGTTTTCAGTAGCAGGAACGTCGCTCGTATTATCAATTACTTGCTCTGTAGCTTGTTGATCTAATTTAAGATCAAAACCTTCAGATTTATGCGTAGACATATTGCCTAGCGCTAAACTGATAATGAAAAATACTGTTGCACAAATTGCAGTCATTCGGGTTAAAAAGTTTCCAGAGCCACCAGAGCCAAATACTGTATTTGATGCTCCAGCCCCAAATGAAGCTCCCATATCTGCGCCTTTACCGTGTTGTACCAATACTAGGCCAATTACACCGACTGCGGCAATCAGATAAATCACAAGTAGAATCGTATGCATTCCGTCACCCATGTATCTAATTAATGTACCGGTAGCCTATTGGCAACACCAGCGCCCTCTCAACTAAGAGGCCGAGGGATATTAACCAAACTAGGCTACTATGACAAGTTAAAATTAACAAAAAACGTTCAATTTCATTTAATTGCTCAAATTAACAGCTTTCTTTTACTGCATCCGCAATTTGCAGCGCATATTGCTGAACAAGCTCAGCGTTTTCACCTTCAACCATAACGCGGATTAAAGGTTCTGTTCCTGATTTACGTAATAATACTCGACCGTTATCACCTAATTTTGATTCTACATCAGCTTGAGCGGCTTTAACTGCATCAGAATCAAGAGGATTACTATCTCCAGTAAAACGAATATTTTCCAATACTTGTGGGAACATTGTCATGCCACTGCATAATTCTTTTAATGACATTTTACTGCCAACAATCGATGCAATCACCTGAAGTGCAGCAACAATTGCATCTCCAGTTGTTACTTTATCAAGAAGGATAACGTGTCCTGAGTTTTCTGCACCAATAAGCCAATTATTCTCAAGCAGTTTTTCCATCACATAACGGTCACCAACATTAGAACGAACGAATGGGATACCTAAATTACGTAACGCCACTTCCATTCCCATATTGGTCATCAAAGTACCAACAACACCGCCTTTTAATTCACCACGACGTAACGCATCACGAGCAATAATGTAAGCAATTTGGTCGCCATCGACTTTTTCACCAAGCTCATCAACCATGATGATACGGTCACCATCACCATCAAAAGCAACACCAAAATCTGCTTTCTCTTCTAATACTTTAGCTTGTAAGGCTCGTACATCTGTCGCCCCTACCTCATGGTTAATATTGGTGCCATTTGGCTCACAACCAATCGTAATGATCTCTGCGCCAAGCTCTTTAAATACGTTCGGGGCGATATGATACGTTGCGCCATGAGCACAATCGATAACCATTTTAACACCCGCTAAGCTCAGCTCTTTAGGGAAAGTACTTTTACAAAACTCAATATAACGGCCAGCAGCATCGTTCAGACGAGATGCTTTACCTAGCAAAGCAGATTCAACACATGTCATTGGCTTATCAAGTTCAGCTTCAATGGCCATTTCAATATCATCTGGTAATTTCGTTCCTTCAGATGAGAAAAATTTAATCCCGTTGTCATAATATGGGTTATGAGATGCAGAAATAACGATACCGGCTTCAGCACGAAACGTCTGAGTAAGGTAAGCTACAGCTGGCGTTGGCATTGGACCCGTAAATTTCGCTTGTAACCCAGCTGCAGCTAAACCAGCCTCTAAGGCTGATTCCAACATATAGCCTGAAATACGCGTATCTTTACCAATAATGACTTTTTTTGTGCCTTGCTTAGCTAAAACTTGTCCAGCCGCCCAACCCAGTTTCATAACAAAATCTGGGGTAATAGGCGCTTGGCCAACCAGACCACGAACCCCATCGGTTCCAAAATATTTACGCTCAGCCATGTTGTACTCCATGTTTTAATTTTAATAATTTGTTTGATTGATTACTAACGAGCACTCTGCTCTAACGTTGCCTGACATACTTTTACGATATCCATCGTTTGCTCAAAGTCATGAACACGGATAATTTGTGCGCCCTTCATTGCTGCAATAGTGGCACACGCCAAGCTACCAGACACCGCATTTTGCGGCTCTGTATTTAGTAATTTAAAAATCATTGATTTACGAGACATCCCAGCCAAAATAGGAAAACCTAATTGGTGAAAACGCTCTAATTCAGCAAGCAGTTGGTAATTATGCGCTAAGGTTTTACCAAATCCAAATCCAGGATCAAGAATTAACTTATCTTTTGCGATACCAACCGATTGGCATGCTGATACTCTTTCCTCAAGAAAGCGAGATACATCAACCAATAGGTCATCATAGGTAGGATTAGATTGCATGGTTCTAGGTTGACCTTGCATGTGCATCAAACACACTGGAACGTTTGCTTTTGCTGCTATTTCTAACGCATTCGGTTCTTGCAGTGCACGCACATCATTAATTAAATCAGCCCCTGCATTGACCGCTTCATCCATCACAATCGCTTTACTTGTATCAATTGAAATCCAAGTATCAAAACGTTGATTTATCGCTTCAATAATAGGAATAACACGATCCAACTCTTGCTGAAGGCCCACATCAGGAGCCCCTGGTCTTGTCGACTCACCACCAATATCAATAAAGCTGACACCTGAATTTACCATTTTTTCAGCTTGCTTTAGCGCTGCGTCTAAATGAGTAAATTTACCGCCATCAGAAAAAGAGTCAGGCGTTACATTAAGAATGCCCATTACATGTGAGCGATCTAATAATAACGTTTTCTCTTTGCTAACCAATTTCATGATCAGTCCTTTTAAATACAAAAACCCCGAGCATAACTCGGGGTTTAATTTATCTTACTTCATCTTATTTTTCAGATGATTCAGAATCGTTTTTTGCATCATCAGTTGGAGTTGGTTGCTCTTTTGTTTCTTCAACCTTCTCTTCTGCTTTTGATTCTGTTTGTTCTTTTTCTACTGGCGCTTCAGCTTTTGCTTGAGGCTGTGGGTTATTATCACCCCAACCTTGTGGTTCACGAATATCAGCTTTACGATCCATTAAGTCATCAATCTGACCTGCATCAATGGTTTCAAACTTCATTAACGCATCTTTCATTGAGTGCATGATATCCATGTTGTCTTCAAGGATCTGTCTTGCACGTGCATAGTTGCGATCAATGATAGTACGGATTTCAGCATCAATCAGTTGCAGTGTTTCTGGAGAAACGTGCTTAGCGTGATGAGAACCACCGTGACCAGAGAACGGGTCGCCTTGATCTTCTGCATAAAGTAGAGGACCTAGAGCATCAGAGAAGCCCCATTGCGTTACCATTTTACGAGCAATATCAGTGGCACGTTCAATATCGTTCGATGCACCTGTTGATACTTTATCAACACCGTAAATCAATTCTTCAGCTAAGCGACCACCATATAGGCTCGAAATCATCGATTCTAAATGTTGACGGTTCATACTGATACGATCTTGCTCAGGCAGATACATAGTCACACCCAACGCACGACCGCGTGGAATGATAGATACTTTGTACACTGGATCATGTTCAGGAACTAAGCGACCAACAATCGCGTGGCCTGCTTCATGGTATGCTGTTGATTCTTTTGTTTCTTCAGACATAACCATTGATTTACGCTCTGCGCCCATCATAATTTTATCTTTGGCTAATTCAAACTCAACCATTGAAACAACACGCTTATTACCACGAGCAGCAAACAATGCCGCTTCGTTCACTAAGTTAGCCAGATCAGCACCAGAGAACCCTGGAGTACCACGAGCAATCAATGATGGTTCAACACCTGCACCTAGAGGTACTTTACGCATATGAACTTGAAGTATTTGCTCACGTCCACGGATATCAGGTAGACCTACAACAACTTGACGGTCAAAACGGCCAGGACGAAGCAGTGCAGCATCTAGAACATCAGGACGGTTAGTTGCAGCAACAACGATAATACCTTCGTTACCTTCAAAACCATCCATCTCTACAAGCATTTGGTTTAATGTTTGCTCACGCTCATCATTACCACCACCAACACCTGCGCCACGCTGACGACCTACAGCATCGATTTCATCGATAAAGATAATACAAGGTGATGATTTTTTCGCTTGTTCAAACATGTCACGCACACGAGATGCACCAACACCAACAAACATTTCAACAAAATCAGAACCAGAAATTGAGAAGAATGGTACTTTCGCTTCACCAGCAATCGCTTTAGCAATCAATGTTTTACCCGTACCAGGAGGACCAACTAATAGAACACCTGTTGGGATTTTACCACCTAGCTTTTGGAAACGACTTGGTTCACGTAAGTAATCAACCAATTCTTTAACGTCTTCTTTTGCTTCATCACAACCAGCAACATCATCAAAGGTGGTTTTGATCTGCTCTTCAGTCATCATCTTAGCTTTGCTTTTACCAAAGGACATTGCCCCTTTGCCGCCGCCGCCTTGCATTTGACGCATGAAGAAGATCCAAACACCAATCAGAAGAATCATTGGGAACCACGAAATAAAGATAGACTCAAGTAAGCTCTGCTCTTCTGGTGGTGTGCCCTTAACGATTACGTTTTGGTTAATAAGATCATCAAGCAATTTAGGATCTTGGAATACAGGCATGTAAGTTACATAACGAGTACCGTCACGCTTCATTACCTTTATTTCACGATTGTTAAAAGTTGCTTCTTGTACCTGACTATTCCCAACTTCTTTAACAAAAGTAGTGTAGTCAATCGAACGACCAGAGCTATCACTCGGCCCAAAGCTTTGGAATACTGACATCAAAACGACAGCAATAACCAGCCATAATATTAGATTTTTTGCCATGTCACTCAAGGTGTTAACCCCGCGTTAACTAAATAGATGAAAGATAGAGTACTACAGTTTATATCCTGTAGCTACAACGTAAAACTTATCCTTTGTAACCAGTGGCTACAATATACACTTCACGAGAACGTGCACGTGATGAATCTGGTTTTCTAATCTTAACGACCTTGAACATATTACGTACTTCTTGTAAGTACTGATCAAAGCCTTCGCCTTGGAACACTTTTACTGTAAAACTGCCATTTGGAGCCAATACTTGACGGCACATATCTAACGCTAACTCAACAAGATACATTGCTCTTGGTTGGTCAACAGCTAGGTTACCACTCATATTTGGAGCCATATCTGACATTACTACATCTACCATATCTGGTTGTATGCGTTCAAGCAATGCGTCTAGTACTGCTTCTTCCCTAAAGTCCCCCTGCAAAAAGCTTACGCCAGCGATTGAATCCATTGCCAAAATATCACACGCAATAACTTGACCAGAATCACCCACTTGCTCAACCGCGTATTGTGACCACCCACCAGGGGCAGCACCGAGGTCAACCACTGTCATACCTGGCTTTAATAGCTTGTCTTTATTTTGAATTTCTTCAATCTTAAAAATAGCACGAGAACGATAGCCTCTTTTTTGCGCTTCAAGAACGTATTTATCATCAAAGTGTTCTTTTAACCAGCGGCCAGAGCTTGCTGAAAGTTTATTCTTACTCATGCATTACCTAAAAATACTTAATTTAAATTAGAAGACTGAAACAAAAAATAGTCTTCCGGAATAGATGGCGTTAGAATAGGCTGTTTTCAACCCTTAATATAGAAAAAATCGGGTATATATGAACCTAAGCACAAAACAGAAGCAACACCTTAAAGGCCTTGCTCACAATTTAAAACCCGTTGTAATGATGGGTTCAAATGGTCTTACTGAAGCTGTAGTAGCTGAAATTGAGATTGCGCTTAATCACCACGAGCTAATCAAAGTTAAAATCGCTTCTGAAGATCGTGACACTAAGCAATTGATTGTTGACGCAATCATTCGTGAAACTGAAGCTGAAAAAGTACAAGTTATCGGTAAGACACTTGTTCTATTCCGCGCTAGCGAAGCTCGTAAAATCGAGATCCCTAGAAAATAATTTCTACATTAATGTTGTAAGAAATTAAAAAGGCCGTCCTAGTTTTCTTATTGAAGATAGCTACGCGGCCTTTATATTATCTATAACAGTAACTCTTAAATATAGTCAACTGCTTCGATTTCAAATTCTTTTGTACCGCCAGGTGTTTGAATGTTCACTTCATCCCCTGCCATTTTGCCAATAAGACCACGAGCAATTGGAGAATTTACTGAAATTCGACCTTCTTTAATGTTTGCTTCATCATCAGCAACAATCTGGTACTTCACTTCATCATCAGTATTTACATCGATAAGTGTTACGGTAGTACCAAAAATAACCTTACCTGTGTTGGTCATTTTTGTTACGTCGATCACTTGCGCTACCGATAGCTTATATTCGATATCACGTATTTGCGCTTCACAAATACCTTGTTCTTCACGAGCAGCGTGATATTCGGCATTCTCTTTTAAGTCACCAAGCTCACGAGCTTCACCAATCGCTTTTGAAATCAAAGGGCGACGCTTTAATAATACTTCCAGTTCATCACGCAGTAGCTTCTCGCCACGTACCGTCATTGGTACCTTATCCATATTTTCTACCTCTAAAGCTGAAATTACAAATTCAGCAAATAAAAATCCCACCAAAGATAACTTTACCGGTGAACCTTCACCAACAAGTTATTTATCTTCAGTGTTTCTGTCTAAATTTAATTTCCTCTAGTGTAAACAAAGAAATGGCTTTTATCACCTATTCTGTTGTTTGTTTTCTAAGATTTGTTTTACCTCGACAGTAACATTAATAAGAAGTTCGTCTCAAATAACAAAACAAGCACAAAAAACAAGGCCATATAAAATACAAAATGCGATCGCTGTCACGTAATTTTTATAGGTAAAACTAAAAAAAACATAAAACATCCTATAGTTCACTTTATAGACAAACTTTCTACAAAAACGATAACCAACTGAAAAATAACGATCTAAATCACAAAAAAATAATTAAAAACAGTGTGCAATTGCAGTTTTTAGATTGTTTTACTAACCTTTTTATCGCGTTAACCCTGAAAATAAACTTATTGAAACGGTGAAGTAAGTGATAACTATTCTTAAACATAAGAAGCTATCTATTACTGACTTCACTTAAAATGGACATAATCTCCTCCACCCTTATAGGAATTAGAATAATGATGAACAAATCAGTATTAGCTCTAGCAGTAGCAGCAATTACGTCAGCTGGCGCAGTAAATGCAGCAGAAATCTACAAAGGCGCAGACCAAACTCTAGAAATGGGCGGCCGTGCAGAAGCTCGCCTATCAGTGAAAGATGGTGATGCTGCTGATAAAACTCGTGTACGTCTAAACTTTAAAGGTACGACTCAAATTACTGACGGCCTATACGGTGTAGGTTTCTACGAAGGTGAGTTCACTAACAATGATAACGGTCTAGCTACTGATTCTGGTTCTAACGGCCTAAACAACCGTTACACATACGCTGGTCTTGGCGGTAACTTTGGTGAAGTAACTTACGGTAAAAACGATGGCGCACTAGGTGTTATCACTGACTTTACCGATATCATGGCTTACGCTGGTAACTCAGCAGCAGATAAAATCTCTGTAGCTGACCGTACAAACAACAACCTTGGCTACAAAGGCACATTTGGTGACTTCTCAGCTAAAGCAAACTACCGTTTTGATGATGCAGATACAGATAAAGGTGAGATCTCTAACGACGGTTACGCACTATCTGGTATCTACGCGTTTGGTGATTCAGGCTTCAAACTAGGTGCTGGTTACGCAGACCAAGCTGATGCGAACGAAATGATGTTTGCGGGTTCTTACACTATGGGTGACCTATACTTTGCAGGTACATTCACTAATGGTGAGAAACAAAAAGAAGTTTCTGATGTATTCGCTAAGGGTTCTGTAGACTACACAGGTTACGAAGCAGCTGTCGCTTACACTATGGGTAAAACAGTATTTACTTCTACGTATAACAACGCAGAAACAAACAATGAAACATCAGCTGATAACTTTGCTGTAGATGCAACGTACTTCTTCAATGCTAACTTCCGTACGTACATCTCTTACAACTTCAACCTGATCAGCAAGGGCGATAAGATTGGTTCAACATCTGGTCTTAACGGCAATGCAACAAGCGCTGACGCTGAAGACGAACTAGCTCTAGGTATGCGTTACGACTTCTAATCAGTCTTAACTCTTACTTAAATAAAGCGCTCACCTCGGTGGGCGTTTTTTCTTTGTGATATTCCATTAATTTTTTCTTATTCATTACACATCATGATCAACAGACGTTAAAATATCTCATTATTTTCAAATTGAGCTCATCATGTTTTTTTCTCGTTACACCCTTATCGCACTCAGTCTTATTTCTTTTTCAAGTATTGCTGATATTAAAGAGACACTTTCTTCTCTCCCATCAGGTAGCAGAACCGCTATTACTGTCGAAAATCTACAATCAAATAAAATAGAGTTTCAACAAAAGCAAGATGAACTGCTGCCACCCGCGAGTACCTTAAAAATTGCCACCGCATTAGCCGCTCGATTAGCACTAGGAAAAGAGTTCTCTTTTGAAACCTCTTTATATAAAGCAGATAAAGACATCGTGCTGACTTTCACAGGTGATCCATCTTTATCACGTAAGCAACTCTCTTCTCTGTTTGATGAAGGTGATATCAAAACCATTCAAGGTGATTTATGGATCGACGGCACCATTTTCACTGGTTATGAGCGAGCGGTAGGTTGGCCATGGGATATTCTAGGCGTGTGTTATAGCGCACCATCGAGTGCATTGAGCATTGATGAGAACTGTGTGCAAGCGTCTATCACCACTCATGATGATGGAAGTACCAGAGTCTTTGTTCCTATTCATCAACCTATCTCTTTTTCTAGCTATGCTAAAAGTGTGAGCAAAGAAGAGCAAAAATCGACTTTCTGTGATTTAGAGCTAACCACGCAAGGTAACCATTACGAATTAAACGGCTGTCTAGTCAAACGTAATAATCCTTTACCTCTTAAATTTGCCGTTCAAGATACTCAAGATTTTACGCAGAGAACCATCTCTAAGATCCTAGCAGAGCATAATATTACACTTAATGGTGAAGTGCGTTTTGGAAAACCAGATTCCCCTCTTCTTACTGACAATAAACTAGCGATACACCACTCAAAGCCATTGATGGAATTGTTGGATCATATGCTTAAAAAGTCTGATAACCATTACGCTGATAACTTAACTAAGATGTTAGGTCATTTAAACTATCAGCAACCGGGTAGCTTCACCAATGGCACTGCGGCAATTAAAGATATCTTACTAAAACAAGCGAATATTGATTTAAGCAACGCGGTACTGGTTGATGGTTCAGGCTTATCCCGTAATAACCGTATGACAGCAAATCAGATGAAATCAATCCTGCAATATCTCTATAAATACGATAAAGAATTAGGCTTAATTGACCTATTACCAACATCAGGCATTGATGGCACCCTAAAGTATCGTAACAGCATGCGTAAAGAACCGATTAAAGGCAGCATGAAATCGAAAAGCGGCTCACTGTTTGGTAGTTATAATATGGCTGGGTTTGTGGGTTTAGAGAATCAAGCACCTCAGCTGTTTGTTCAATTTGTTGCAGATTATCACCCTGTTGCAGCAAAAGAAGGTGCAACACCGGTTGAGCGCCCTATTGATACCTTTGAGAAAAACTTTTACCAAGAGTTAATTGAACTCTCAAAAGATTAGGGTTTTATACCAATCGATATAATACCAATCTACATAAGTATTTGATCATTCTTGCTTGTTAACTAGAAAAGACAAATGAAAAATCCCGAAGAACTCGCATTCTTCGGGATTTTTATTATTAGTTAGCTAATATATTTCGTAACTAATATATTTCGTAACTAACATTATAATTAAGCATATTTAGCAGCCACTTTTGCGTGAAGCTCTTGAACCGAATTAACCGTTTTACGGTCATCCGCTTCATGCGCTAGACAGCTAGCAAATGCTGCATTTAGCGTTGTTGTGTAGTTCACTTTCTCAGCCAATGCACCACGACGCAATACTTTAGAATCTTCAATCGCTTGACGACCTGCTGCAGTATTTACGATGTAGGTGTACTCGCCATTCTTGATACGGTCAAGAATATGAGGACGGCCTTCGTGTACCTTGTTCACTAGACGAGGGTTAATACCCGCTTCGCCAAGAATAACCGCAGTACCGTGAGTTGCATCCAGTTGGTAACCCAATTTAACAAGATGTTTTGCTAAGTCTACAACACGCTTCTTGTCGCCTTCACGAACAGAAAGTAATGCACGACCACCTTCTGGGTATTCTTTACTACAACCAAGTTCTGCTTTCGCAAATGCTTCTGCAAACGTTGCACCAACACCCATCACTTCACCCGTTGAGCGCATTTCAGGGCCTAACAGTGGATCAACACCAGGGAACTTGTTGAACGGTAAAACCACTTCTTTAACTGAGTAGTATGGTGGGATAATCTCTTTCGTAAAGCCTTGAGACTCTAACGATTGACCCGCCATTACTCGTGCAGCAATCTTCGCAATTGGCGCACCTGTTGCTTTAGATACGAATGGAACCGTACGAGCAGCACGCGGGTTAACTTCGATTAAATATACATTATTATCTTTAACGGCAAACTGTGTATTCATTAAGCCACGAACACCTAGCTCGAATGCCAGCTTACGAACTTGATCACGCATCACATCTTGAATTTCTTCGCTTAACGTATAAGCAGGAAGAGAACACGCAGAGTCACCAGAGTGAACACCCGCTTGTTCGATGTGCTCCATGATACCAGCGATAACCACTTGCTCACCGTCACAAATTGCATCTACATCAACTTCGATTGCGTCATCGAGGAAGCTATCAAGAAGTACTGGAGATTCATTTGAAACACTAACTGCTTCATTGAAGTAACGACGTAAGTCTTGCTCGTCATATACGATTTCCATCGCACGACCACCAAGAACATAAGAAGGACGTACAACTAATGGGAAACCAATTTCTTTCGATTTCTCAATTGCTTGCTCCATTGTTGTTACGGTTGCATTTTCTGGTTGTAGAAGCTCTAGGCGGTCTACTGCAACTTGGAAACGCTCACGGTCTTCTGCACGGTCGATAGCATCAGGGCTTGTACCAATGATTGGAACACCTGCCGCTTCTAGAGCACGCGCCAATTTAAGTGGCGTTTGACCACCGTATTGAACAATCACACCTTTTGGCTTTTCAACACGAGCAATTGCTAGTACATCTTCCAGAGTTACTGGTTCGAAGTATAGACGGTCAGACGTATCATAATCGGTAGAAACGGTCTCAGGGTTACAGTTAACCATGATAGTTTCGTAGCCATCTTCACGAAGTGCTAATGATGCGTGTACACAACAGTAGTCAAACTCAATACCTTGGCCGATACGGTTTGGACCGCCACCTAAGATCATGATCTTATCTTTGTCTGTTGGGTTTGCTTCACACTCTTCATCATAAGATGAGTACATGTAAGCCGTATCTGATGAGAACTCAGCAGCACACGTATCGACACGCTTGTAGACAGGGTGAATATCATGCTGGTCACGTAGACGGCGGATTTCACTTTCACCCACACCTAATAGTTTAGAAAGACGCGCATCCGCAAAACCTTTACGTTTTAGTTTACGTAACATGTCTGCATTTAAGCTAGCGAAGCCGCCCGCTTTAACTTCTGCTTCCATCTTCACTAGATCTTCGATTTGAACTAGGAACCAACGGTCAACATTTGTTAGGTTGAATACACCATCCACTGACATACCAGCACGGAATGCATCAGCGATGTACCAAATACGCTCAGCACCTGCATCTTTTAGTTCATGGCGAATTTTAGTTAATGCATCAGGCGCATCAAGATCAACCATTTCATCAAAGCCTGTCGCGCCAACTTCTAGGCCACGCAGTGCTTTTTGTAGCGATTCTTGTTGGTTACGGCCGATAGCCATTACTTCGCCAACCGATTTCATTTGAGTGGTAAGACGGTCGTTAGCACCTGCAAATTTTTCGAAGTTAAAACGAGGGATCTTAGTAACAACGTAATCAATTGTTGGTTCAAATGACGCTGGCGTTGCACCACCTGTAATGTCATTCATTAGCTCGTCAAGCGTAAAGCCAATAGCTAATTTTGCTGCAATTTTTGCAATAGGGAAACCCGTTGCTTTAGATGCAAGTGCAGATGAACGAGATACACGTGGGTTCATTTCAATGATAACCATACGGCCATCTTTCGGGTTAATACCAAACTGTACGTTTGAACCACCCGTTTCAACACCAATCTCACGCAGTACAGCTAGAGAAGCATTACGCATTAATTGGTATTCTTTGTCTGTTAGTGTTTGTGCAGGCGCTACCGTGATTGAGTCACCCGTGTGAATGCCCATCGCGTCAAAGTTTTCAATCGCACATACGATAATACAGTTGTCGTTCTTATCTCGAACCACTTCCATCTCGTATTCTTTCCAACCGATAAGAGATTCATCGATGAGAAGTTCATTGGTTGGAGAAAGATCCAAACCACGGCGACAAATTTCATCAAACTCTTCTTTGTTATAAGCGATACCACCACCGGTACCCCCCATCGTAAATGATGGACGAATGATACAAGGGAAGCCTACCATCTCTAGTACTTTGTAAGCTTCTTCCATTGTTTTTGCCGTATCAGCCGTTGGACACTCAAGGCCAATTGACTTCATTGCTTTATCGAAACGTGAACGGTCTTCTGCTTTATCGATAGCATCAGCTGTTGCACCGATCATCTCAACACCGAACTCAGCAAGCACGCCGTGCTTTTCTAAATCAAGCGCACAGTTCAATGCTGTTTGGCCACCCATTGTAGGTAGAACTGCATCTGGACGCTCTTTTTCGATAATGTTACGAACCACTTCCCAATGAATAGGCTCAATGTATGTTGCATCAGCCATGTCTGGGTCAGTCATGATTGTTGCAGGGTTAGAGTTCACAAGAATAACGCGGTAGCCTTCTTCACGAAGTGCTTTACACGCTTGTGCACCAGAGTAGTCAAATTCACATGCTTGGCCGATTACGATTGGGCCTGCACCTAGAATTAGAACGCTTTTAATGTCAGTACGTTTTGGCATCTTATTACTACTCCGAATTAAGCTTTATTTGTCTTGTCTGAAATAGACTGCTGAATCAATTCAATGAAATGGTCAAACAATGGCGCGGCATCGTGTGGACCCGGGCTTGCTTCAGGGTGACCTTGGAAGCTAAATGCAGGCTTATCTGTACGATGAATGCCTTGCAACGTACCATCAAACAATGATTTGTGCGTTGCACGCAAGTTCGCTGGAAGTGTTTCTTCATCCGCAGCAAAACCGTGGTTCTGTGCAGTGATCATAACCACATCACGATCTAAGTCTTTAACTGGATGGTTTGCACCGTGGTGACCAAACTTCATTTTTACGGTTTGAGCGCCTGATGCTAAAGCAAGAATTTGATGGCCAAGACAGATACCAAAGATTGGTAACCCTTTTTCTAAGAACACTTTCGTAGCTTCAATTGCGTAAGTACATGGCGCAGGGTCACCAGGGCCATTTGATAGAAATACACCATCTGGATTCATTGCTAACACGTCTTCTGCTGAAGTTTGTGCAGGAACAACCGTTAGGCGACAACCGCGGTCTACTAACATACGTAGAATGTTACGTTTAGCGCCGAAATCGTAAGCCACAACGTGGAATGGTAATTCACTGTCTGCTTTTTCTTCTGGCAAACCGCCAGTCAATGTCCAAGAACCTTGCTTCCATTGGTAAGCTTCAGTCGTTGTTACTTCTTTTGCTAAATCCATGCCTTTAAGACCTGGGAACTCTTTTGCTTGAGCTAGCGCAAATGCTTCATCTAAATTATTGCCCGCGACAATACAACCGTTTTGAGCACCTTTCTCACGTAAGATTCGAGTTAATTTACGCGTATCGATATCAGCAATGCCGACGATATTTTGAGATTTAAGGTATTCAGAAAGAGTTTGTTCACTGCGGAAGTTTGAAGCTAAGAGAGGGAGATCGCGAATCACAAGGCCTTGAGCGTGGATAGAAGAGGATTCTTCGTCTTCGGAATTGATTCCGGTATTGCCAATGTGGGGATAAGTAAGAGTAACGATTTGTTGAGAATAGGAAGGATCAGTGAGAATTTCTTGGTACCCCGTCATCGAGGTATTAAAAACGACTTCACCAACGGCCGAGCCATCTGCTCCAATCGATTGACCGCGGAACACAGTCCCATCTTCTAGGACTAACAGCGCTGATTTACTCAAGACAACCTCCAAACATAATAAGTATTCAGTTTTAATCAATATAATTGCAAAACTGTTTTTTTGAAACCCAAAATACAAACTAAAAGCTCGAATTTTGACAAATTGGCGAAATTTTAGATATATATGGGATAAGTGTCAATAAAAAACACCAAGATAAATAACTTTTTTAGACAACTCATTACAAAAAACCTACTTTCATAGTAAAAAAGGCATTTATCCAGATCAATATGATGAAAAATCACTACAAAATTAAAATTATGCATATTCAATCTTTTTTTATCATTTAAAATTACTTACAAAAACAAAGCAAACGTTAAACAACAAACAAAACATCGAAAAATAAAAGTCTTAAGCAAAATACTGCAAATAACCAGCAAAAACACAAGAAAAGTAAAGCACAAATAAAACAACGAATAGAAAACAAAAAATTTACACAACCTAGAAAACTCAGTAATACAGAGAACTAGCAGTGAATAAACAGTGATTAAGTTGCATTTGATTTGGTTCAGTTAAAAAAAAGCCCAAATCAATAATGATTCGGGCTTAATATAATCGTTATAGCTGATCTAGCTCTAAAACATCGTGCATGGTATAGAAACCAGGAGACTTTTGATGTAGCCAATGGGAGGCTCTCACCGCACCATTTGCAAACGTCATTCTATCCGTTGCTTTATGTGTTATTTCAACACGTTCGCCAATATCAGCAAACATAGCCGTATGTTCGCCTACAATATCTCCGGCTCGAATCGTTGCAAATCCAATCTCATCTTTGCTTCTTTCACCAGTAATACCTTCACGAGCATATACAGCAACATCTTCAAGTTTATTACCCATAGCACCCGCAATAGCTTCCCCCATGCCAATGGCTGTACCTGAGGGTGCGTCGACTTTATAACGGTGATGCGCTTCTACAATTTCAATGTCACAATAATCACCCATCACTTTTGCGGCTTTTTCTAACAGCTTGAAGACAAGGTTAACACCAACGCTGTAGTTAGGAGCCATAACAATAGGGATATCTTTTGAAGCTTGATCGATAAGCGCTTTACCTGGCTCACTAAAGCCGGTTGTGCCGATAACAATGGCTTTTTTGTGCTCTTGACACAGTTCGATATTTTTAAGGGTTGAAATTGGAAGTGTAAAATCAATAATCACATCAAAATCATCAACCACTTTTGCTAAATCATCCACAATAGAAAGACCTGATTTTCCTAACCCAGCCATCTCTCCAACATCAACACCAATTAAGCTTGATTCTGGGTGTTCACTTGCTGCTGCAAGAACGGCAAACTGAGAGCCATTCACTGCTTTAATTAAGTTACGGCCCATTCTTCCTGCTGCGCCTGCAATTGCTATTCTTACCATTCTTATTTTTACTCCTTTAAATTCGCTTCCTTGCACTCTATCTCAAATTTTGATTCACAGCACGTGAAGTATTAAGACACAGTTTTAATTTGTAATTCTTTTGGCACTTCAAAGAACATATTTTCTTCACGACCGGTTAGCTCTTCAACCGTCGTACCACCAAACGCTTTTACTTGTTCAATGATTTGGTTAACAAGTTCTTCAGGCGCTGAAGCCCCGGCAGTTACACCAACTTTAGCTTGATCGGTTAACCACTCTTCTTTTAAGTCTTCAGGACAATCAATTAAATAGCTTGTTGTGCCTAATTTTTCTGATAATTCACGTAAACGATTTGAATTTGAGGAGTTTTTTGAACCAACGACAATCATTACATCAACCTGACTTGCCATGTCACGTACTGCATCCTGACGGTTTTGGGTTGCGTAACAAATATCATCTTTACGAGGGCCTTGGATCTCAGGAAATACTCGACGTAACTCATCAATCACATCAGCGGTTTCATCCACAGACAAGGTAGTTTGGCTAACATAGTGCAAGTTACTTGGATCCTTAACCATAAGATTAATGACATCACTTGGGGTTTCAACCAAATACATACCACCTGTCTCATTGGCATATTGCCCCATCGTACCTTCCACTTCAGGGTGACCAGCGTGGCCAATCAACACGACTTCAATATTCTTCTTACTTGCTCGAGCCACTTCCATATGTACTTTTGTTACTAGTGGGCACGTTGCATCAAATACAGTTAATGCGCGCTCTTTTGCTTCTTTACGTACAGCCTGAGAAACGCCATGAGCCGAAAAGATAACGATATTGTCGTCTGGCACTTCACTTAACTCTTCAACAAAAATAGCACCGCGCTGCTTTAAACCCTCAACAACAAAACGATTATGAACCACTTCATGACGAACATAAATTGGGGCTTCATACAATTCAAGTGCACGTTCAACAATGCTAATGGCGCGATCAACACCGGCACAAAATCCACGAGGGTTTGCTAATACTATTTTCATTTTTTATCTCTTTATTGTGTTGGATTAACCAACCGCTACAATCTCTACGTCAAAGATAACATCTTGACCAGCTAATGGGTGATTAAAATCCACAGTAACAGAATCTCCAGCAATCTCTGTGATTATTCCTGGAATGTCCATTCCATCAGGGCCACTAAAGGCCATGATAGTCCCCACTTCAGCTGCCGCATCACCCACAAAACGATTTCTATCCATATGGTGGATATTATCAGGGTTTGGAAGACCAAAAGCATCTTCAGCATTAAGCTCAATACTTTTTGATTGTTCTGACTCTAATCCTAATAAACATTTTTCAAAATTATCACTCAGGCTGCCATCCCCCATAGTGAATTTAGCTGGTTTACCCGAACTGTGTGTACTATCCGCAACAGACCCATCTTTTAATTTTATGGTGAAATGTAGAGTAACTTCACTGTTATTTTCTATTTTCATTATTATCTTTCCTTGAAAAAAAACGCCACTCGACTTCTCGGGCAGCGTTCAATTTATTATATCTAATTAGCCTTATTGCTCTTTTTTACCAGAGCGAAAACCGTCTAAGATGATCAGTCCCGCTCCAATACAAATGGCGGCGTCAGCTAAGTTAAATGCCGGCCAATGGTAGTTACCCCAGAAAAAATCAAGGTAATCAACAACAAAACCATGAACTAAACGATCAAACACATTACCAATCGCACCACCAATAATCAGTGCATAAGCAATATTATTTAGTTTGTCAGTTTGTGGTGCTTTACGCATCCAATAACCCAACAAGCTACACACAGCAATCGCAATGCCAGTAAAGAACCAGCGTTGCCAACCAGCTTGATCACTTAAAAAACTGAATGCTGCACCGTAGTTATGAACATAAAGGAAGTTAAAGAAAGGCAACACTTCAATGCGGTTTGCCCAACCGTAACCCATTTCCTTCATCACAAATAACTTGATGCTGATGTCTGCCATAAAGATGATCCCCGCTAGCCATAGCCAGCGGAGTCCCGATTCTTTAAGCAGCGGTAATGTCTTATTATCGCTAGTCATTATGCAAATTTACGCTCTTCGCCTTCACCGTCAATGTTAGATACACAACGACCACATACTTCTTCATGGCCCTCGATTGTACCTACATCAGCAACATGGTGCCAACAACGCTCACACTTCGCAGCTTCAGAGGCAGCAACATCTACAAACAAACCGTCAAGCTCTGTCGCTTTTGCTGATTCTGTTTTTTCGCTAAGCGGTTTAACCGTTGCGCTTGATGTTAGAAGAACAAAACGCAGTTCATCTTCTAATTTATTGATTTTAGAAATCAATTTATCATCAGCGTATAGTGTTACTTCAGCTTGAAGTGCACCACCGATAACTTTCTCACCACGAGCGGCTTCAAGCAATTTATTTACAGAAGCACGAACGGCTTGAATGTCAGTCCAGAATTCATTGTTGAACTCTTCACCTTCAGCAAGATCAAATAGACCTTGGTACCACTCACCGGTGAATACAAATTTCTCACGCTCACCTGGCATTTCATTCCAGATTTCATCTGCTGTGAATGACATGATTGGTGCCATCCAACGAACTAGTGCTTCTACAATGTAGTAAAGTGCCGTTTGACAACTACGTTGAGCGTGACCGCTCTTCTTAGCTGTGTATTGGCGATCTTTAATTACGTCTAGGTAGAAAGAACCCATTTCGATTGAACAGAAGTGCATCAAACGCTGAGTTACTTCATGCAGGTTGTATTCATCGTAAGATTTGATGATTTCTTGCTGTGCAGCAAATGCACGACCTACTGCCCAACGATCAAGAGCAACCATTTCTTCAGCAGGAACGATATCTGTTTCTGGATTAAAGCCGCTTAGGTTCGCTAAGAAGAAACGAGCTGTATTACGAATACGACGGTATGCGTCAGCTGAACGTTTTAGAATTTCATCAGAAACCGCAACTTCATTAGTGTAATCAGTAGAAGCAACCCATAGACGAAGAATATCTGCGCCTAGTTTGTTTGTTACGTCTTTAGGAGCAACAACGTTACCGATAGATTTAGACATCTTACGGCCGTTACCATCTACCACGAAACCGTGTGTTAGTACTTGGCGGTAAGGTGCTTTGCCTTTCATAGCGACTGATGAGATCAGTGATGATTGGAACCAACCACGGTGTTGATCTGAACCTTCTAGGTAAAGATCTGCACTGTGTGTTCTCTCTTCTTGTGGGAAGTCATATTCTTCACGAGAATCAACTACAGAGAAGTGAGTAACACCAGAGTCAAACCATACATCTAAAGTATCTAATACTTTTTCGTATTTAGCGGCATCGTCTTCACCCATTAGCTCAGCAGCATCTACATCCCACCACGCTTGAATGCCTTTTTCTTCAACTAGCTTCGCTACTTTTTCAATTAGCTCTAGTGAATTAGGGTGTAGTTCAGACGTTTCTTTATGAACGAATAAAGCAATTGGCACACCCCAAGTACGTTGACGAGAAATACACCACTCAGGACGACCTTCGATCATACCTTCGATACGGTTTTGACCCCATTCTGGCATCCACTCAACGCTCTTCACTTCTTCTAACGCTTTTGCACGAAGACCTGCTTGATCCATTGAGATGAACCATTGCGGTGTTGCACGGAAGATGATTGGCGTTTTGTGTCTCCAGCAATGTGGGTAGCTGTGCTCGTACGCATGATGATGCAGTAATGCACCTTTTTCTTTTAGTACTTCAAGAACTGAATCGTTCGCTTTGAATACGTGTTGACCAGCAAATAGCTCAGTATCAGGAAGGTATACACCATTTGATCCTACTGGGTTTGCAATTTCTAGATCGTATTTCTTACCAACCACGAAATCTTCTTGGCCGTGACCAGGAGCGGTATGAACGATACCTGTACCTGAATCTGTCGTTACGTGCTCGCCTAAAATAGCCGGAACCGTAAAGCCATAGAATGGGTGGTTAAATTGAAGAAGCTCTAAATCAGACCCTTTTGCAAAACCTAAGTTATGGAAATGCTCGATACCCGCACGATCCATTACCGATTTAGCTAGTTCAGATGCAAGAATTAGACGTTGTGCTTTTTGCTCACCATGGGCTTCAACTTGAACTAATACATACTCAAGATCAGCATTCAATGCTACTGCACGGTTAGCAGGAAGAGTCCAAGGTGTCGTTGTCCAGATAACAACAGATACTTCACCTTCACCTTGATGACCTTCAGGCGTGCTGAATTTTGCTAATGTTGCAGCTTCGTCTGCTGCAATAAAGCGCACATCAATAGATGGAGATACTTTATCTTGGTATTCAACTTCAGCTTCAGCAAGTGCTGAACCACAATCTGTACACCAGTGAACAGGTTTAAAACCTTTAAGTAGGTGACCTTGGTCAGCAATTTTACCCAATGAACGGATGATATTTGCTTCAGTGCCAAAATCCATAGTGCGGTAAGGTTTATCCCACTCGCCCATGATGCCTAAACGTTTGAAGCTCTCTTTTTGACCTTCAACTTGGCCTGCCGCATATTTACGACATTCTTCACGGAACTCAGCAGCAGAGATCTTTTGACCTGGCTTACCTTTTTTCTTTTCTACCATTAATTCAATAGGTAGGCCGTGGCAGTCCCAACCTGGAATGTACGGTGCATCGAAACCTGAAAGTGTTTTCGACTTAATAATAATGTCTTTAAGAATCTTGTTTAGTGCGTGACCAATATGAATGTCACCATTTGCATAAGGAGGACCGTCGTGTAATACGAACGATTTCTTACCTTTTTTCGCTTTACGGATTTCACCGTAAAGATCTTCATCGTACCAACGCTTAAGCATTTCTGGCTCACGATTAGCCAAGTTACCACGCATTGGGAATCCTGTTTCAGGCAGGTTCAAGGTATCTTTATAGTCACTCATTGATTCTTAATTCCGTTACTTGGGCGAAATGAAATGTTATCTATTTTCAGACAGCCACACCCGTGCTGCCTGAGAATCTAATTCTATTTGTTGTTTTAATGCGTCAAATGACTCAAATTTGTGCTCATCACGCAACTTACAAAGTAATTCTACATTCAATTGCTGGCCATATAAATTGGCTTGATAATCAAAAAAATGTACTTCTAGCTGCTGACGAACGCCATTCACCGTTGGGCGATTACCAATATTAGCAACACCACCTAATTGTTTCCCACTCTTGTCTTTAGCTCGAACAACATAAACGCCAGACACAGGTGAAACACAACGCTTTAATGGAATATTTGCTGTAGGAAAACCAATGGTTCTCCCCAACTTTCGACCATGAGAGACACGGCCTGTAATACTGTAATTTCGCCCTAACATAGTGGCGACATCACTTAAGTTATCATTTGCGAGCGCATGACGGATAGCCGTACTGCTTACTCTTTGTTTTTCTAAACAAAAACTTTGTGTATTTACCACTTCAAAACCGTACTTTTTCCCGGCCTCTTGCAGCATGGCGAAATTTCCTTTGCGATGTTTACCAAAGCAAAAATCATCACCAACAACCAGAAATTTAACACCCAATGATCTAACCAACAAGTCTTCGACAAACTCATCAGCGGTTTGTTCTGCAAATTTCTGATTAAAATTAATACACAATAAACGTTCTATTTCTAGTTTTTTAAGCTGAACAAACTTATCTCGTAAACGGGTTAATCGCGCTGGAGCTTTTTCTTTTGCAAAAAACTCCATAGGTTGAGGTTCAAAAGTCATGACAACAGACGGTAAGCCAAGCGCTTTGGCTTTAGACTTAACTTGTTGTAATACTTGCTGATGTCCTAAATGAACACCATCAAAATTACCTATCGTCATTACGCAGCCTTTATGGTCTGGCGTAATATTGTGAATACCTCGGATTAATTCCATTATCTCAATATCAATTTATTCGCTTAAAAAAACTGACGAATTATATACTAATGTGTTCATTCGCACCACTGAACAACGTAATTCTTACTTTACGCTGAAACTCGTAAATGACGAGGACGCAGGCCAAAAACAACGGCGGTTATCAAGTAACTTAGCGCACCTAAGCCAATGAAAGAAAAAAGCATTATGACTCGTTTCATGAGGTTCCACTCTAGCCAAACGCTCATTGATGGCATTAACCACAATAAAATACTTACCATGACTGCGCCTGAAACCATTAATTTAAGCACAAAAAATATCGTCTCTTTTGATAACTTATAAACATTGGCTAAATGCAGACCGCGATACAGTAATGTCATATTGACGAGAGCAGATAACGCGGTAGCCATCGCCAAGCCAACATAACCGTAAAAGTAAGCAAAGATGGCATTAAAGAACATGTTAGTCACCATGGCTATAATGCCGTAACGAACAGGCGTTTTTGTATCTTGTCTTGCGTAATAGCCAGGTGCAAGTACTTTAATTAACATAAAATTAAGCAATCCTGATGCGTAAGCAAACAATGATAAGGAAGCTTGGTTAACATCATGTGGCGAAAACTCTCCACGCATAAATAACACCATCAGCATCGGCTTTGCTAATACCATTAAGCCTAACATCGCAGGGATCCCAAGTAAGATCACCATTCTCACACCCCAATCCATGGTCTGTGAAAAACCATCACCTTCAGCATCTACATGCTTTCTCGATAGTGCAGGTAATATTACCGTTGCTATTGCAATGCCAAACAACCCTAATGGAAACTCTAACAAGCGATCAGAATAATACAACCAACTGATTGAACCTGTTGCTAGAAAACTTGCAATAAAGGTATCAAGTAACAAGTTAATTTGACTGACTGATACGCCAAATAATGCTGGGATCATTAAGGTTCTGATTTTAGTTACACCGGGATCATTCCAACCCCATTGTGGGCGTACCAACATTTTCGCTTTATAAAGAAATGGAATCTGGAATAAAAATTGAATCAAGCCGCCCAGAAATACACCAATCGCTAAGCCGATCTCTGGTTGTTCTAAATTTGGTGAAATAAAATAAGCACAAGCAATAATAGCAATATTTAAAAAGACGGGAGTAAATGAAGAAACTGCGAATTTACCGAGGGTATTTAGAATCGCGCCAGAGAGTGCAACGAAAGTAATAAACCACAGATAAGGAAAGGTAATCTTTAAAAGAAAACTGGCAAGTTCAAATTTAGGCGCATTCGGGCCATCATTAAGCCAATCCATAAACCACCCGGCGCCGAACAGAGCAGTGACCGCTCCTGAACCTAAAATCCCGAAAAAAGTAACAATGGTAACGAGAACCCCAAGGGTACCCGATGCTTTTGCTATTAATTCACGGGTTTTATTATCATCCCCACTGGCGTGATATTCCGTTAATACGGGAACAAAGGCTTGTGAAAAAGCCCCCTCTGCGAATAGGCGACGTAGAAAGTTAGGAATTTTATTCGCAAAAAAGAAAACGTCTGCTGCTGCGCCCGCTCCCATTAAATTTGCTACTACTACATCACGGACTAAACCGAGTACTCGAGACACTAAAGTCATGATGCTGACGATTAAGCCAGAACGTAAAAGTCGTTTACTCACAAAAAAACCTCATAAAGATGGCGATGATTACCATAAAGAGCTTACTAACTGGAAAAAATGCTGTTAGAATGCACGCCATCTTAACCGTGTTTTGCCATTCTCATCAAATTTTTGTTTGATTCAGCTTGGTTTTTACACAAATCAGTTGACATTTAAGTTCAAAGAATGCATATTTCCCGACCTTAAATTGTCACCGAACTACGTTTTTGGGAGTTAGACCCTTGGCAAATAGTAAATCTGCTAAGAAGCGCGCAACTCAAGCTGAAAGACGTCGCCAGCACAACGCTAGCCGTCGTTCAATGATGCGCACTTACATGAAAAAAACTATCGCAGCTATCGAAGCTGGCGATAAAGAAGCTGCAACTGCTGCACTAGCAACTGCAACTCCACTTCTAGACCGCATGGCGACTAAAGGCCTTATTCATAAGAATAAAGCTGCACGTCATAAAGCGCGTTTCACTGCAGCAATCAAAGCTCTTTAATAGAAATTTGATTCTCAGTTAGAAATAAGAAAAAACCGACCTAGGTCGGTTTTTTTATGCCTGCTATTTGGTAAATAAAAAAAGATACGATTCTCTACCCTACCAATGTTTAATACCATTCTGGATAAGTAGTTGTTCAGATAATTGCTTAGATTGGTATAAGCACCTTATCTATATTATGCAGAAAAGTGATCGCCTCGTATTAATTCTTTGGACAATACAGATCATGCAATAATTGAATGACAGACTTAACCTCATGGCTACTTAATGAGTAGTACACGGTTTGAGACTCTTTTCTTGTTGATACCAACTCATCCTTACGTAACCAACCTAAATGCTGAGACAATGCTGATTGGCTCAACTCTAGCTGTTCTGCAATTTGTCCTACCGATAGCTCCCCATCAAGCAGCAAACACAAAATAAACAAACGACGTTCATTTGCCATTGCTTTAAGTAATGTAACGGCTTTTGGCCCATTCTCTGCCATCATCTGTAAATTCATAAACACTACCATCTAATTTAGTTAAAGCTAATTTAGCGTATTCGTCTTTATGATTGCAAATTAAAATCAAATAAATGTGAGAAATCAGCAGAGCAAATGCTTTTTACTGCTGGATGCTGGATCATTCGTTCAGCAAAAATAACGTAATACTCTTCTTTTAAATCATTTACATCAGCAATTCTATGTAAAGTTAGATCAGAGTCTGCCTCATTCATATAAACGGTTGGCGCGAGAAAAACTGCATTGCTTTCACGAGCAAATGCTTTCATTAAAGCGACATCATCAAACTCCCCTAAAATATTTGGGGTAATACCTTGTTGATCACACCACTGGATTACCTTTCTTCCCATTGAGGTTCTGCCACCAGGAATAAGCAGTTTCTTCTTTTCTAAGACTTCAGGAAAGTTGATTGATTCGCTCTCTTTAGAACAAAAGAAACTCATACTACACTCACCTAACTTTTTACTGAAAAGCCCAGAGTTCTGACTTGAATCAACCGGACAATCAGACAAAATCATGTCTAATTTATGTTGAGATAACTGCTCAAGTAATAATTCATGAGTGGATTCAAAACAGCGTAGATGAATAGACGCATCTTCTGGCACTGTTGTTGATAAAACTTTACTTACTAAACGTTTAGAAAGCGCATCAGCAACACCCACATCAAACAATACATTCGACTGCTGGCTGTAATTAACGATATCAAGCATCTCATAACTTAAACCAAACATACGATCTGCATATTTATAGACCAGTTGCCCTAGCTCTGTAGGCTCTACATTCCTACCGTTACGTTTAGTTAATTTACCGTCTAAACGCTCTTCTAATATTTTAATTTGACCAGTGACCGTTTGAGGGGTTAAAAACAGAGCTTCTGCTGCTTTAGTTACTGAACCTTGCTTACATACCATCCAAAAGTAATAAACATGGTTGTAATTTAAGTGGGACATATTGCACCTTATCTCTTTTTGCGAACCGAATAAGTCATCGCATCATAATAATATGAACGATACGCCATTTATTACAGTTAAAGCAAACACTTCGTAAAAACTATTTATTTTATTAAAACTATTCGCTTTTTCCGCAACCAGATTCTTAAAAATGTCATACAAGCGAAACATAGAACAAAAAAGTTTGAAAAAAAATTTTATATTCCATTTTTTAATAAAGAACAAAAACATCTATCATTCAATAACTTAAAGTCGCTAAAGATGATAAAAATAGAGCTTAAATGAATTATGAAGCATTTATTACAGTTTTCTCTTTCACTGTAATATTTCTGAAATATTCGTTATCTACTATCGCTTCAGATTAAATAAACCGACAACATACTATTTCGGTACGGAGCTTTACTATGAATACCCAATCAATTTCTGCAGCAACAATGAGCAATACCTCGCGCATGCTGCGTTGGGCAAACTTAGCATTTATGCTTTACCTTCTTCTTTTAGCGGTTGCTATGGTTGGCACAGGCTTTAAATGGTCTGTTGGTGAGGAAGCAAAAGTTCTTTTTGAATTTGCATCTCACCCTATTGCTGGCTTAATGATCGGCTTAGTTGCAACAGCATTAATTCAATCCTCTTCAACTGTGACCTCTATTATTGTTGGATTAGTGGCTGGTGGTTTACCTATTGAAACCGCAATTCCTATGGTAATGGGTGCTAACATTGGTACTACCGTTACCAACACTCTAGTAAGCCTTGGACACGCTCGTTGTAAAAATGAATTTAGACGTGCATTTGCTTGTGCAACGGTTCATGATTTCTTTAACCTATTAGCCGTGTCTATTTTCTTACCTCTAGAAATGATGTTTGGTATTTTCCAAAAACTATCAGCATGGTTAGTGTCTCCGTTCTTAAGTGCGGGTGACATGAACATGAAAGGCTTTGATTTTATCAAACCAATTACCAAGCCAGTTATCAGCGCGATCCAAGAGCCTCTATCTAGCTTTGGAAGCATGACTGGTGGTCTATTAATGATTGCCCTTGGTATTGCGGTTCTTATCATTTCTATTACTCTTATGGGTAAATTAATGAAGAGTTTAATGGTTGGTCGTGCAAAAGAACTGCTTAAGAGCGCAATTGGCCGTGGCCCTCTACATGGTATCGCATCTGGTACAGTGGTAACGGTTCTAGTTCAATCATCATCGACAACAACAAGTTTAATGGTTCCGCTTGTAGGTACTGGTGTACTTAAAGTTCGCGATGTTTACCCATTCACTCTTGGTGCTAACATTGGTACTTGTGTGACGGCTCTACTAGCAGCAACAGCAGCATCAGGTGAGTATGCGGTTCTTGCTCTGCAAATTGCATTGGTTCACCTATGTTTCAACGTAATTGCAACGCTAGTTATCTTCGGTACTCCATTCTTACGTGAGTTACCAATTAAAGGTGCTGAGTGGATTGCTGAAATGGCTAACCGTAACAAGGCGGTTGTTGCTGGATATTTAAGTTTTGTATTCATCATTCTACCAGGTGGCGTATTAGCTCTAACGGTTTAAGAGTGATAAACAGATAAAGGAAAGCCCCGAAGTAAATGCTTCGGGGCTTTTTTATGTCTTATACAAATGTAATTAGTAAATGGATATTAGTACTGGACTGGGTATTACACTGAAAAAGGATACTTAATCGCTTCATGGCTTTCATAGCTAATCACTTCAAAATCATCCATGGTTACCCATGTTTCTAAATCTTCTAATGATTTGATCTTAGGGTTTATTTTAAAGGTTGGGGCTTTCAATGGCTCACGCTTTAACTGTACGTCTTTCATCAATTCAAGCTGATCTTCATAAATATGACCATTAACGATCTTATGATACGCCTTACCTGCTTTATGCCCTGTGATTTGAGCGACAATCGCAAGTAGGAAATACACTTGGACCATATTAAAATTAAGGCCTAGCGGAACATCACACGAGCGTTGAGTACTATTTAAGTACAATGTATCCCCTAATAGTGAAAAATGGTGTGAGTACATGCATGGACGCAAGCAACCCATATCAAACTCACCAGGATTGTAGAAGTTTAAAATTTCACCACGGTCATCAATACCTGCGCTTAAATCATCAATGATCTTTTTCAGTTGATCGACAAACTCACCATTTGGTTTTGCCCACGAACGACCTTGTACACCGTATACTCGGCCCATGTCATCATCACCTTTACGATGAGGGTTATTCAGCCATGCATCATTTAAGTTCGCATTCGCATCCCATGTTTTAGTGCCAATCTTACGGAAGTCTTCTGCGTTATCGTAACCACGAATATAGCCAATCATCTCTGCGACTGCCGCTTTCCAAAAACTCTTACGCGTTGTAACAAGAGGGAAAACACCATTTTCTACATCGTAAGTTAAATCGGCGTTAATCACCGTTAGGCAGCGTTTTCCTGTACGTTCGTTTTCAATCCAAGTCCCTTCATCAACGATGCGTTGGCATAAATCTAAATACTGCTTCACGGGTCTGCTCTCTTAAAATTAGTTAAAAAAATGGCCTCAAACGAGAGGCCATTACTATAAATCGTCATTCACGCCATTCTAGCGTATTTTTATGAATTTATTTTGCTTTTGATTTCGATTTCTTTGACTTGGTGCCGCTGCTCTTCAAATCAGTCGCAAAAAGATTACGTTTGAATGCCCAAATCATCATCAATAGACCACCAATCACCATTGGCAATGATAAAATTTGTCCCATTGAAATCCAGTCACCAAATAGACCTAACTGAGCATCAGGTTGGCGAACGTATTCGACCAAGAAACGGAAGGTTCCATAGCCAAATAGGAATAAGCCAGAAACTGCACCTAGTGGACGAGGCTTGCGAATAAACCAATTTAGAATGAAGAATAGAACAACACCTTCCAGTGCAAATTCATATAACTGAGATGGATGACGAGGGAAAGGCCCACCCGTTGGGAATACCATCGCCCACGGTACATCAGTAACACGGCCCCATAACTCACCATTCATGAAGTTACCAAGACGACCGGCACCTAAACCAAATGGAACTAATGGCGCTACAAAATCAGCAATGGTAAAGAAGCTACGATTATTTTTATAACCGTACCAGAGCATTGCGGTGATCACACCTAATAAACCACCATGGAAAGACATACCGCCTGTCCAAACTTCAAATAAGTACAGAGGGTTCTCTAAGAAATGGCCAAAGTTATAAAACAGGACATAACCAACACGTCCACCAATGACTACCCCTAAAAAGCCTGCAAACAGAAGATCACTCACTTGATCACGAGTCCAACCGCTGTTTGGTTTATCAGCACGTTTATTAGCAAGCCATAAGGCAAACATGAAACCGAATAAATACATTAAGCCGTACCAGCGTACTGCTAATGGCCCTATTTCAATCAAAACTGGATCGATGTGTGGGAAGTTCAAATACCCCTGACTCATGATTACTCTCTTATCCTAAGAACATTTTACTGCCAATAAATACTAGAAATACGGCAAAGATTTTTTTTAATGTCGGTGTTGGTAAATGTGACGCTAATTTAGCCCCAACTCTAGTGGTTAAAATAGAGGTAAAGCTAATACCACACAATGCGGGTAAATAAACGTAACCTAAACTCATTGGCGGTAAGTTTTCCACATTTACACCATGTATTACAAACCCTATCATGCCTGCAATAGCGATTAATGTGCCACATAATGAAGAACTGCCAATGGCCTTTCTCATTTCAACACCATGAAAACTTAAATAAGGTACCGTTAGTGATCCACCACCAATGCCCGCTAAGCTAGACACGATACCAATAACACCACCGGATGTCGCAACTTTAAGCGGTGGCGGCATTATTCTTGTCGCCGTAAATTTAAGCGCTAACAGCATCTGTAGAGCTAATAAAAG
Source organism: Aliivibrio sp. S2TY2 (assembly GCF_028765525.1). Classification (NCBI taxonomy): domain Bacteria; kingdom Pseudomonadati; phylum Pseudomonadota; class Gammaproteobacteria; order Vibrionales; family Vibrionaceae; genus Aliivibrio; species Aliivibrio sp. S2TY2. Next base: position 92,406 of record NZ_JARACS010000006.1, read on the forward strand.
CACAATAACACCAAACACTTTCGGTAAATAATGTGCTGGTATTAATTCGGTAAGGTAACTGCCAATAAAACCGCCTAGAATAACCCCTGGTGCTAAACTTTTAATAAGCCCCACTTCGACATTACCTAAACGTAAATGGTTCCATGCCGATGAGCTTGAGGTGAATATAATGGTCGCTAGTGAGGTTCCTAATGCCATTTGCATTGCAATAGTAGCGTCAATCCCTGCTTGGGGAAGTAACCATAACAATGCAGGAACAACAAGTAATCCACCACCAATGCCTAATAAGCCAGCCATTACTCCAACAACACTGCCTAATGCAAGATAGAGTGCAAAAATAGACCAAAAATCCACTGACATTTATTTACCTGCTCGAATAAATCCTGAAAGATTCTTCTCTTCAAAAAACGCCATCATATCAGCTAAAATTTGCTCTGCATCATCATGGTGTAAAAGTTTGGCTATTAGCGTTTCTATTTCTGATAACCCTACCTGTCTAATAATATACTTAACTTTTGCTACATTAGAGGTATTCATACTTAAACTGTTGTAACCCAGGCCCATCAACAATAAACATCCAATGGAATCACCCGCCAATTCTCCACAGACACTCACGGGTAATCTACACTGATTTGCCGTATCAATAATCTGTTTTAATGCTAACAATACCGCAGGATGATAAGACTCATACACATGAGAAACTCGTGAGTTATTTCTATCTACTGCTAATAAATATTGAGTTAAGTCATTAGTACCAACAGAAATAAAATCAACAAGTCCTGCAACCCTGGGTAATAAATACAGCATTGAGGGTACTTCAACCATCATACCTATGCGTGGTTTTGAGAAGCTTTCATCAGACTCACTAAGCACCTCTTCATAAGCCTGATTAATCAACACTCGTGCTTGTTTTAATTCTGGTATCCCTGAAATCATCGGCAACATAATCGATAAATTTTCATTGCCAATATTGGCTCTTACCATCGCTTTTAATTGCAATAAAAAGATATCAGGGTGGTCTAAAGTAAATCGAATACCACGCCAACCTAAAAATGGATTATCTTCTTCTATTGGTAAATAAGGTAACGGTTTATCCCCACCAATATCCAATGTTCTCATGATGACTGGTTTTTGAGGATAGGTTTCTAAAATTGCCTTATATTGCAAATATTGCTCTTCTTCAGAAGGAAATCGTTGATGCAATAAAAAGGGTATTTCGGTGCGATACAGCCCTACACCATCAACCCCTTGGTTAACAGCAATGCTTGAGTCTGCGCTTAATCCGGCATTAAGATGGATCTTCATCAAATGCCCATCTAGCGTTAATGTTGGTTTATCTAGATCTTGTGTTATTAACTCAGAGAGTGCGATCTCTTCGTTTTGTAATTCGATGTATTCTTGAGTTAGCGCTTCTGTCGGCTTGATATAAAGCAAGCCACTGTAACCATCAACAATGGCTAATGATTTATGGTAATGAGCTGGGTTAAACTCTACGCCCATAATCGCTGGAATGCCTAAAGCTCGAGATAAAATAGCAGCGTGAGAGTTAGCTGCCCCCTCAAGAGAGATAACCCCTCTTAACTTATCTTTTGGGATACTCGCAAGCATTGAAGCTGTTAATTGGTTTGTCACCAAAATAACAGGGTGAGACAGTTCAATATCTAGGTTATCTTCATAGTTCAAAAAGTAGAGTAAACGCTGTCCTAGCTCTCTAACGTCATTTGCTCTCTCACTTAAATAAGAGTCACTCATTCTCTCAAAACGGCCAGCATAAGACTCAATAACTTGGCGCAATGCCCACTCAGCAGAGTCCCCTTTATCGATCTGTTTTTTCAGATCAGCTTTCAGCATTGGATCATTTAATAAGTGAGTAAAGAGATCAAAGATTGCTAACGTTTCGTTGTTTAGCTCTTGCTCAAAACGCTTTTTCGAACGTCTAAAATCCTTTAGTGCTAACTCAACCGCCGTACCTAAACGATCTTTTTCCAGCTCAATATCAAGACAAGAACTTGGTAAAATTGCTTCTATTTTAGGTTGGGCATCATCAAACCATAAAGGGGCAATACCTACGCCATTAGATGCAGAGATCCCTTTAAATTGTTTCTGTTGTATTACTGAAGTTTGTAGATGAGCAGACCAACTTTCGTGTGCTTTCGCGTGCGCTAATACCACTGCAAGTTGAGCAGAAAGCGTAACAAGAAAGGATTCTTCCACTTCTGTAAATTGGCGTTTCTCTTTCTGTTGAACAACTAAAACGCCTAAATTTTGCCGACGATAGATGATCGGCGTCGCCAAAAAAGAGTTAAATTTATATTCAGCAATACTTGGAATGTATTTATACGAGGGGTGTACTGAGGCATTAGCGAGGTTTAATGGCTCGCAGCTACGGGCAACCAGGCCTACAAGCCCTTCATCAATACCAAGTGAAACGGTATTCGGCTTGGCTTTTAAACCTTCGGTAGCCATCAATTCTAAACGCAGATTATCATTACTCATTAAATAGACTGAGCAACACTCTGTTCGCATTGAGTGACGGGTATTCTTCACTAATAACGCTAAAGCATCATCGAGCGATTCTGCTTTAGCGACGTGATCAACTATGTCCCTGAGTTGAGTAAGCATAAGAGGCAATCCTTAAGGTTATAAGGTATCGACCGCTTAACCTTTTTTACCTTTCCTTTTAAATTTTCGTTCCTTAAACGGCATAGCAATTACCGCGAACTCTTTGAGGGCTCGACGATAAACATCACGCTTAAATGAAACCACTTGTCTAACTGGGTACCAATAACTTACCCATCGCCAACCATCAAATTCTGGCGTGCGATCTCTTTGCATATTCACCTTGGATTCGTCACATTCCAAGCGTAGCAAAAACCACTTCTGTTTTTGCCCAATACAGACAGGTTTTGAATCCCATCTAACTAAACGCTTCGGTAATTTATATCGTAACCAATGGCGGCTACTTGCTAAAATACGTACATCATTTTTTGTCAGACCAACTTCTTCATACAATTCTCGGTACATTGCTTGCTCTGGTGTCTCACCATCATCAATGCCACCTTGTGGAAATTGCCAAGAATGTTGTCCGTATCGTTTCGCCCAGAATACTTGACCATGGCTATTGCATATCACTATCCCGACGTTCGGGCGGAAACCATCGCCATCTATCACTGGATGACCTCATCTTAAACTTATATTGCCTATGATTTTTTCACAGATCGTCTCTTTGAGCAAACAGGATCACGCTTTCTTATCACGTTTTACTAAAATAACCTCTTTTATTGAATAACTTTTAATCACAAGAGAACTTATCAACATAACAATGAGAGCTGCCCCACATTTATTCACCTTTTCTGTGTATAACTTTGTGAAGAAGATAAAAACAAATCAAATTGAGCAATAAAAATCAATTTATCAATAGAGTAAAGATAATAATGGGAAATCAATAAATATCATAATAAACATAAAGTTAAACAAAAGATCTTTAATTGGATCTTTTTTATTTAACTCTGATTGAATAATATGAACACAGATCGGTTAAAGATCGAGCAACTTGATGGTTACCCACAATTACAAGCTCTATAATGTGCTCGCCCTTAAAAAGTCAATAACTTATTAAGAAATAAAGTACTGTACATAGATCCATAAAAACAAATATAGAGCAAAAAATAATCTTCAATGTGGATAACTTGAGAAGATCCAATCAAGAGTGCTAAATAGAAAAGATTATATGGTAATCTTAACGTTCTATCGTCATTAAAGAGCCACTATGAAGCAACCACCACCAAACAGTATTAATGAACTATTAACCAGAGCTGAAAACATTGCAGGCTATACGCTCTCTGAACTTGCTGAACAAGCAGAGATAGCTGTCCCTGAAAATTTAAAGCGAGATAAAGGCTGGGTTGGGCAGTTATTAGAATGGCATTTAGGCGCTTCTGCAGGCAGTAAACCATTGCCTGATTTCATTGATCTTGGTATTGAACTCAAAACAATTCCGATCAGTTATAGCGGAAAACCTCTTGAAACCACTTTTGTCTCTGTTGCACCTCTAACTGGGGTACATAGTTTAAAGTGGGAGGAATCTCATGTTCGCCATAAATTAGCTCATGTTCTGTGGATCCCTGTAGAGGGAGAGCGAGAAATCCCTGTCGGTGACCGACATGTTGGTTATCCTGTACTGTGGAAACCTTCCATAGCAGAAGAGCACCAATTAAAGCAAGATTGGGAAGAGTTAATGGACTTAATTGTCTTAGGAAAAGTGGAATCTATCACGGCAAAGCATGGCGAAGTTTTACAGCTTAGACCTAAAGCGGCAAACAGCCGAGCCCTTACTGAAGCTTACGGGGAGAATGGAAATCCAATTAAAACGCTACCAAGAGGGTTTTATTTAAAAACTCATTTTACTCATGCGATCTTAAAATCATTCTTTAATTAAAAAAGGCCTTATCTCTGATTAAGATAAGACCCTTTTGCTAACTTTGCTTTTATTAGCTGTAGCTTCTTGGCTCAGAAATCAAGTTATGTTTATTCAATAAACGATACATGGTGGCACGCGACACTCCTAGCTCTTTTGCAGCAGAGGACACCTGACCATCATGAGACTCTAATACCATCAAGAGTGCATCACGCTCTGAATTTTCACGAATAACACGTAAGCTTCGTTTTGTATCACTGCGCTGTGGAAGATCTAAATGCTCAAGATCTATCGTCATGCTATCTGCAAGTAATACTGCACGTTTAACCTGGTTAACTAATTCACGAACATTACCCGGCCATTGGTAATGCAGCATAGTTTGCATTGCATCTTCTGAGAAAGTACGTGCTTGCGTATTGTATTCTCTGGCATAGCGTTGAAGAAAATGATCCGCTAAGATCGAAATATCTGAACTTCTCTCTTTTAAAGAAGGGACATGAATACGAAGTACATTCAGACGATAATATAACTCTTCTTTAAAGTTACCTTCTTCTATCGCTTTTTCAAGATCAATATGGCTTGCAACAATCACTCTCACATCAAGATCAATAAAACCCTGAGTTGTTTCTATATTACCTTCTTGTAAAAAGCGTAATAAATGTTGCTGTTGAGTCGCTGGTAAATCATTAATATCATTTAAGAACAAAGTACCACCGCTGGCTTGGAACAGTTTAGACTCTTGGTAATCGGATAAATCCAGTCCAAACAACTCTTGTTCTATTTTTGAATCAGATAATGAACCACAGTTTAATGAAATAAATGGCCCTTTATTACGACCAGAAGAATCATGTACTGCTTTTGCTACCGCATCCTTACCAACGCCACTTTCACCAGAGATAAGAATAGAAACATCTGTTGGTGCTACTCGACGAATTTGATCTCGTAGACGCTTAACTGCCGGCGCTTCACCTAAAATGCCTAAATCCGATTTTTGACCCATATTTGGCCAAACTTTACGTTCTAATTTTAGCATACCTAATTGGTGACCAATCGTACTTAGCAACTGAGCATCAGGAATTGGAGCGGTAAAGAAATCAATACAGAAATTCACAATAAATTGGCAAATAGTATCTGAGCTTAGTTGTGATTCACGAATAAATGCCATCCAACGCACTTGTTTATTATTATTTACTAACGTTGCAATACCATTAAGGCTAAAATCATCTTGGCTTAGATCAACAATACCAATACATGGCCCAATTTCATCAAACAATGCTTGCGCTGCACGAAGGTCATAACAACGATGACAACGCCAGCCAACTTGTTCTAATACTGCTAACCAAGGTTCGTAACTTCCACCAACAACCACTAACGAACCTGGAACAGAATCCATACGAAACTGAGTACCCATAGCCTTACCTCTAAATTCTTTATTTAACCAACTAAACTTTCTTCTAAAGGCAACTATACAGGTTTTAAGACTCATCACAGTCTCATAAATGAGATGTTCGTCATCTTTTTAACAAAAATACACAAAATTACAGATAAAAAATAAATGATACTTAACATATCAGAAAGAAATATGCCTCATCTATGAGATGCGTTTGATTTTATAATATAAAGGAAGGTGTTTTTATTACTTTTATAGCCATTCCTCTACTTTAAAAAGAAATGTAAAAGTTAGGTCAATTGATGAGGAAGTGTGCTTGTATTCTAATATTTTCCTTTTTATAAAAAAAAAGAGCAGCTTTAAAAGCTACTCTTTAATTTATCACTTTATTCTAAATTATGCTTGAGGGCGCATAGAAGGGAATAAAATAACATCACGAATTGTGTGAGTGTTAGTGAATAGCATCACTAAACGGTCAATACCGATACCTTGACCCGCTGTTGGCGGTAAACCGTGCTCAAGCGCTGTAATATAATCAGCATCATAGAACATTGCTTCATCATCACCAGACTCTTTTGCGTTAACTTGCGCTTTAAAACGCTCGTCTTGGTCTTGAGCATCATTAAGCTCAGAGAAACCATTTGCTACTTCACGGCCACCAATAAAGAACTCAAAACGGTCTGTAATGAAATCATTGTTGTCGTTACGACGTGCTAATGGTGAGATATCCGCTGGGTATTCAGTGATGAACGTAGGTTGCATTAACTTAGGCTCAGCTGTTTCACCAAAGATTTCTTCAAGAAGCTGACCACATGTCCAGAAGCTTTCAACGTCAACATGCACTGATTTCGCGATAGAAACCATTAAGTCACGATCTTGAACGCCTTCGTACGTTAGCGCTTGAATCTCAGCATGCTCTGGGTTGTATAGTTTAATCGCGTCTAGCATGCTCATACGTGCGTATTTGCCACCAAAATCAACGGTATACTCACCGTAAGGCATTTTATCACTGCCTAGAACAGAGATAGCTACTTGAGATAGCATTGCTTCTGTTAGATCCATTAGATCGTTGTAATCAGCATACGCCATGTAGAATTCCATCATTGTGAATTCTGGGTTATGACGTGGAGATAGGCCTTCGTTACGGAAGTTACGGTTAATTTCGAACACACGCTCAAAACCACCAACAACTAGACGTTTTAGGTAAAGCTCAGGAGCGATACGTAGGTACATATCAACATCAAGTGCATTATGGTGTGTTACGAATGGACGTGCAGAAGCGCCACCAGGGATAACGTGCATCATTGGCGTTTCAACTTCCATGAAGCCTTTATCAACCATGAAGTTACGAATTGCAGAAACCACTTTAGAGCGAATAACAAATGCAGTACGTGAATCATCATTTACGATAAGATCAACATAACGCTGACGGTAACGCATTTCTTGGTCAGTTAAACCGTGGAATTTTTCAGGTAATGGACGCAGTGCTTTAGTTAGCAATACGTACTCTTCCATGTTCACGTAAAGATCGCCTTTACCTGATTTATGTAGAGCACCTTTAACACCGATGATGTCACCGATATCTAGACCTTGGTATTTGTCTTTAAGCTCTTTTTGCACATCTTTCGATGCATAAGCTTGGATCTTACCAGACACTTCTTGGATCAATAAGAAAGGACCACGCTTAGCCATGATACGGCCTGCGATAGCAACGATATGGTTTAGTTCTTCTAGCTCTTCTTTGGTCTTTTCACCAAACTCAGCTTGAAGGTCACTCGCAAGACTATCACGACGGAAGTCATTCGGGTGGCCATTCGCCTTACATGCTTGACGGATATGGTCTAATTTACCACGACGTTCTGCAATCAGTTTGTTTTCATCTAGTTGTACTTGGTCAGTCATAATGAACCCTTTCTTATAATCCAGATTTTAAGCTGGCTTCGATAAATTTATCTAAATCACCGTCTAATACGGCTTGCGTATTACGATTTTCAATGCCGGTACGCAAATCTTTAATGCGCGAATCATCTAATACGTATGAGCGAATCTGACTGCCCCACCCGATATCGGATTTAGAATCTTCGTTTACTTGTTTCTCTGCGTTTTGTTTCTGAAGCTCAAGTTCAAACAGTTTTGCTTTCAACTGCTTCATTGCTTGTGCTTTGTTTTTATGCTGAGAACGATCATTTTGACATTGCACTACTGTATTTGTCGGAACGTGAGTAATACGTACCGCAGATTCAGTGGTGTTTACGTGTTGACCACCCGCGCCAGAAGCTCGGTATACATCAATACGTAAATCAGCAGGGTTAATATCTACTTCAATGTTGTCATCTATCTCAGGATAGATAAACGCTGAGGCAAATGAGGTATGTCGACGACCACTTGAATCAAATGGTGATTTACGAACTAAACGGTGTACGCCAGTTTCTGTGCGTAACCAACCATAAGCGTATTCACCAGAAATGCGTACTGTTGCGCCTTTTAGGCCTGCTACATCACCATCAGAAACTTCGATTATTTCCGTTTTAAATCCTTTGGCTTCCGCCCAACGCAAGTACATACGTAACATCATTGATGTCCAATCTTGCGCTTCTGTGCCGCCAGAACCTGACTGTAAATCAATATAACAATCAGATGCATCATGTGCACCAGAGAACATACGACGAAATTCTAACGCCGCTAGTTTTTCTTCTAAGTCAGCAAGCTCTGGTTCAATTTCATCAAACGTCTCTTGATCTTGTTCTTCTACTGCTAACTCAAGTAAGCCTTCAACGTCTTCGCCGCCTTGGTCTAATTGGTCAATAGTTTCTACAATCGCTTCTAAAGAAGCACGTTCTTTACCTAATGCTTGTGCGCGCTCAGGTTCATTCCATACTTCTGGTTGTTCTAGCTCTGCATTGACTTCTTCTAGACGCTCTTTCTTAGCATCATAGTCAAAGGTACCCCCTCAGGATATTTGTGCGATCAGACACATCCTGGAGACGGTTTTTAATAGGATTAATTTCGAACATGGTGTTTTATCATCGCCGAATAAAAAATAACCGAGAGATTTTAACCAAAAGTGTGATAGAAATCGAGGTATTTCACCCTCTGAAAGCAAGAACAATAAGGATTGAGAAAATGGTGTAAATTTAATCACACCAATTTTCTTTTTATTTAACCTCTAGCCGGAATACGCGCCTTTCTATTTTCATACAAAGCAAAAATGCAACATATCATTAGGTATCACTTAACGTGATGTTTAGTGTTAGTTAACCTTTTTGCTTTCTTTTTTCTTTATAGTGCAATGAAATTACATTGGTTCTATGTATTCAACCATTAATTGTAATGTTTGATTGCCTCGAAATTCATTAATATCTAAACGATAAGCCAGTTTTACTTTTTGAACAGAGGCATCAGGCCAGCGACGAACATCGATATTAAATGCAATAGCATCAACCATTTTATTGGTTGGAAAATCTTTATGCAGTGGTTCCAACATCAACTTAAGGTGTTTTTCACCCACCAAGCGTTGATTTAATACTTTAAACTCACCATCAAAAATAGGCTCAGGGAAAGCTTGTCCCCATGGACCGCCCGCTCGAATGATCTCTGCAGTACCTAAAGTAAATTCTTCCGGTGTTAGCTCGCCATCTGACAGTACGACTCCAGTTAACGTCTCTTCTTCTACTGATTCACGCACCACATCATCAAAGGCTTGACTGAACTTCTTATAATCCACTTCTTTAATGGTTAATCCTGCTGCCATCGCATGACCACCAAATTTTAAGATCAACCCCGGATTTCGAGTATCTATTAAATCCAGCGCATCACGCATATGAAAGCCAGAGATAGAACGGCACGACCCTTTAATAAAGCCATCGCCGCCATCAGCAAAGGCGATCACTGGACGGTGATATTTTTCTTTAATGCGAGAAGCGAGAATTCCAATAACACCTTGATGCCAATCGCGTTGAAATAAAACCAAACCAAACGGCAGTTCACTTTGTGCGCCAAATTCTAATCGCTCACAAATGGCCATGGCTTCGTCTTTCATCCCTTGCTCAATCTCTTTGCGAGTTTGATTTAAGGCATCCAACTCTGAAGCCATACGACGAGCTGCATGAATGTTATTCGACATCAGCAATTCAACGCCAAATGACATATCATCCAAACGCCCTGCTGCATTAATTCTTGGCCCAAGCGCAAAACCAAAATCAGAAGCCACAATTCGAGAAGGTACTTTATTTGCTACTTCGATTAACGCTTGTATGCCCGGACGACACTTACCCGCACGAATACGCTGTATGCCTTGATGCACTAAAATACGGTTATTTTCATCCAACGCGACCAAGTCAGCAACAGTACCAAGTGCAACTAAGTCCAATAAATCAGCAAGGTTAGGAATGGGAATATTTTGAGTTTCAAACCAGTTGTTTTCACGCAAACGAGCTCGAATCGCTAACATCAAATAAAACGCGACGCCAACACCGGCTAAAGATTTAGACGGAAAAGCACACTCTTCTAGGTTTGGATTAACAATTGAATCGGCAATAGGCAAAGAAGAGCCCGGCAAATGGTGATCGGTTACAACCACTTGCATGCCATATTCTTTGGCTTTTAATACCCCATCAATGGATGAAACACCATTATCCACCGTCATAATGATTTCTGCGCCCATCGCTTTGGCTTGATCCACCACATCAGGGCTTAATCCATAGCCATCTTCAAAACGATTCGGTACTAAATAATCAACATTACTACTGCCCATCATTCGAAATGCCATCACAGATAACGCAGAACTCGTTGCGCCATCAGCATCGAAATCACCCACGACAATAATACGAGTTTGTTTTGCGATCGCCTCAACTAGAATATCAACGGCTTTAGTTATGCCATGCATTGATTGAAATGAGAGCAAGGATTTAGCACCACGCTCTAACTGATCATTTGATGTAATACCACGAGCTGCATAAATCCGTTGTAAGATTGAAGGAATTGAACTCGGAAGTGCTGGAATTTCTGGAATAAGACGACGTTTCACTTCAATCATGATTTGGCCCAAGGTTAGGTTTATAAAGATAAAAAAATCCCCGCAGCATACTTAAGTTAAATAAGTATTGCGGGGATTTAAATTCAATTACGTAAGAATTATTTTTCTAAGTCTTTCAAAAGCTCTTGTGCTGGCTTGTAACCAGGTACAAGATCACCATTAGGCAGTACAATTGCAGGTGTACCATTTACACCCATTTTACGACCTAATAAATACTGTTCTTTGATGATGCTCTTACACTGAGCTGTTGCTGGTTTTTCACCATTAATTGCACGGTGTGATTTTGCGTCTTCCATCGCTTGTTGTTTGTCATCAGCACACCAAATTTGTGCCATTTTATCTGCAACAGAGCCTTGGTAACCTTGACGAGGGTAAGCCAAGTAACGAACAGTAATACCTGCATCGTTATAGTCTTTCATCTCTTTATGAAGTTTTGTACAGTAACCACAAGTGATATCTGTAAATACAGTGATAACGTGTTTTTCATCCTTAGCAGGGAACACAATCATGTTCTCACTTTGGCTATCAACCAATTTTGCAAAACGAGCCGCTAATAAATCTTTCATATTGCCATTTTCATCAAACTCAAAAATACGACCTTGAATGAAATGCTTACCATCATCTGATACATAAAAAATACCAAATGGTGTTTCTACTTGTTTAAAACCATCAACCTCAGAGTCATGAATGGCTTCTACAGGTAAACCCAATGCAGTTAAACGTTGAGTAATCGCTTGCTCTGAATCAGATTGAGAGACTTCTACAGAAGGCGCTACCACTTTCTCTTTTTCTTGCTCATCAGAACATGCTGTAAAAGAAATTACACTCAATAGAGCAATACACATCGCGCTAGTACGGCGAATAAATGACATAAAAGTACCTATAAAAAAAGTAAAAATAGAAGGTTTAAATTGTAGAGTAGTAAACCAACAAGAAGTTCCCTTTATCACTATGAACGAGGGTGATGCTCTTGATGGATCTGTTTTAAACGTTCCGTTGCTACGTGAGTATATATTTGTGTTGTCGAAAGATCACTATGTCCTAGTAACATTTGTACGACACGTAGGTCTGCACCATAGTTTAATAGGTGTGTCGCAAACGCATGGCGCAAGACGTGTGGCGATAATTTATCCGTATCAATACCAGCAATCACAGCATAATGCTTAATACGATGCCAAAAAGTTTGTCTTGTCATCTGTCTTGCTCTTTTGCTTGGAAAAACCACATCTGAACTTTTTTCACCAAGTAACGCTGGGCGTCCTTGGTCTAAAAACGTTTGAATCCAATCTACCGCATTTTCTCCCATCGGCACTAAACGTTCTTTGTCACCCTTACCAGTAACACGAACCACACCTTGACGAAGGCTCAAATTTTCCATGGTTAAACTGACTAATTCCGTCACACGTAAACCGGTTGCATAAAGCAGTTCTAACATCGCACGATCACGAAGTTCTAGTGGGTCATCGACATTAGGCGCTTCTAATAAATCGTTTACTTGATCCTCACTCAAATCTTTAGGTAATCGTTGCGGTAGTTTAGGGCTCATTAATAGTGCCGTTGGGTCATCACCACGAATTTTCTCTCGATGTAAATATTGGAAAAAACGACGCAAAGCCGACAGCATTCTCGCTCGTGATGTTTGTTTATATTCTTTATCTACCAAGTACGCTTGATATTCATTTAATCCCATTGCTGAAATAGAGGCACACTTATAATGATTATCTTCTAGCCATTGCAGTAATTTCACCAAATCATTTCGATACGAAGCCAACGTATTCTCAGATAAACCACGCTCCATCCACATGGTATCTAAAAAACGCTCAATTAAAGCCATATCATTGTTCATTGCCATCACCATTTACTGAAAACCAAAAAATACTGGTTAGAATTACAGTATTAAACAATTATCACGGCTTTCATTGCAAGTTTAATTTTAAGAATCATTTGCGGTACACTAGGCTTTCGTCCTCATTAATATGGTAGTTAAAATGAAAATTGGTCTGTTTTACGGCTCTTCCACTTGTTACACCGAAATGGCTTCTGAAAAAATCAGAGCAATCATGGGTGAAGAACTGGTTGATATCTACAATATTAAGGAGACACCAGTAGCCACAATGAACGATTACGATCTGCTGTTACTTGGCATATCAACATGGGATTTTGGTGAAATTCAAGAAGACTGGCTCGCCGTATGGGAAGAGTTAGATGGCCTTTCTCTAGAAGGTAAAACTATTGCTCTATTTGGCCTTGGTGATCAAGAAGGCTATGGCGAATGGTTCTTAGATGCGATGGGGTTGTTGCACGATGAATTAAAAGCAACAAACGCGAAGTTCATTGGCTATTGGAAGAACGAAGGCTATCAGTTTGATGCATCAAAAGCGTTGACTGAAGATGAATCTCACTTTGTTGGTTTGGCATTAGATGAAGACAGCCAATATGACAAGAGTGATGAGCGTATTGAACAATGGTGTGAGCAGGTGTTAGTGGAATATCACGATTCACTTTAAAGCAAAATATAGAATTCAGATCGCTTCGCTTGAAGAGTTCAGAGGAGTTTGCTGAAACCATTACAGCTTACAGCAATCACCTCTGAATCCTTTAAGGGAGCTTGCGACCGATCTGAACCCTTATCTTTTAATTATGCGTTTTCAGTCACTAATTCGTCTTCTTTCTTGCCAACAAAACGAACAGCAATCATCGAAGCAAACGTTGGGATAACCCAAGCTATACCATGATTAAATAATGGTAGCATTGAGAACGCTGACATATCCGCTCCTGCCACTTTCGCTGCATCTAGTACCGCAAAACACGTCGCAACTAAAATTACAACACGATATGCAAGACGAGGGTTTGGCATCATCTTACGAACAAACGCCAATGCAACTAAAGCAATCGCCACTGGGTAAAGTAAGAATAAAACAGGTACAGATAAAGCAATTAACTGTGTTAGGCCCACGTTAGCAACCACTGCACAAGCAACACCAACAACAATAACCCATGTTTTGTACGTCACTTTACAGATAGAACTAAAGTAGTCTGCACATGCAGAGATAAGACCAATAGCCGTGGTTAGACATGCAATTAATACGATAACTGATAATACGATTTGGCCTGAAGAACCAAACAGTGCATGAGTGTAAGCCGTTAGAATCGCACCACCGTTGGCTGCACCAGGCGCAACAGTGCTTGAGGTTGCCCCTAAATAGAATAGAGAGACATAAACAAATGCTAAGCCTAATGCTGCAATACAACCCGCAGCCGTTAAATACTTAGTCGTTGCTTTATGCTCTGTAATGCCTTTCTTTTTTAATGCATCAATAATTAAAATACCAAACATTAACGCACCAAAGGTATCCATGGTGTTATAACCTTCAAAGAAACCAGTCGTTAATGGTTGCTCAATATAGTTACCCGTTGCTGCCACAATATCACCTTGTGGATTAACAAATACCGCAATTGCTAAAATGATTAAACCGATGAATAGTGCTGGTGTTAGGAACTTACCTATCGTATCGATAAGCTTACCTTGAGACCATGCAAAAAACATTGCGATTGAGAAGAAGGCAATTGAGAATAGCGTTAACGATAACTGTCCAGCCTCTGCTGACATAAATGGTTTTGCCGCCATTTCATACGCAACCAAACCAGTTCGTGGTGCAGCAAACGCAGGCCCAATAATCACAAACATTAAGATGGCCATAATCATCGCTACTTTTGGTGGTAAATCACGAGTCAATTGTTGCCAAGAACCACCAGCAATACCGATAGCAATAATAGTTAATAGTGGTAAACCGACCGCGGTAATGAGAAATCCACCCATAGCACTGTATACGTGCTCACCCGCCATTTGGCCTGCGATTGGTGGAAAAATGATATTACCAGCGCCTAAGAAGAAGGCAAAAAGCATAAAGCCTACGGCAATGATATCGGTGAGTTTTAATGACTGTTTCATAAGAAACCCTTGTATAATGTTGTGTGTATTTAATGTTGTGTTTTATATCTTTTTTGATACTTATGTCAGAATAATGAACAAATTATCGATAATTCGCAATAGCTCAGAGAAAAACACCATAATTGAATTGCTACACACTCAATAAGCAGTTTATTACTCTGTTAATTGCTTTTATAAAAGAGTGATCAGTTAACATTAAAAGAATCAACAAAAGATCAAAAATAGAACATCAAACTAATTAACAATATAATTACAAGATTAACAACTATTGCTATATTGGAGCAGCCATGAATAAAAGCTTCACTTTCAAACAATTTCATATCGATATAGGTCAATGCGGGATGCCGGTAAGCACAGACGCTGTGTTACTCGGTGCTTGGGCTGATATTAATAAATGCCAATCCATATTAGACATTGGTTGTGGGACAGGGTTATTAAGCTTAATGTGTGCACAACGCGAAGTATCGAGCGTTATTGACGCGGTTGAATTAATGCCTATTGCAGTAGAAGTAGCAACTAAAAATATTACTCATTCACCATGGTCAGATCGTATTAAGGTATTTCATCAGAATATTTTAAGCTATTCATCAAAAACGCAATACGAAGCTATTATTTGTAACCCTCCTTACTTTACTAGCGGTGAACAATCACAAAAAGGCGAACGCTCATCTGCCCGTCATACAGACAGTTTACCTTTCAGTGATTTATTAACTCAGTGCAAAAAACTACTTTCACCTAAGGGGCGAGCCAGCTTCATTCTTCCTCTTTTTGAAGGGAAGCAATTTATCGAAATAGCCAAAACTCTCGGTTTTCGCTTAACAAAACTGACAAATGTAAAAACAACCGAAAAAAAAGATACCTCTCGATTGCTGATAGAGATATCTTCTTTTCCTTATGATTATCAAGAGAATACATTAATAATACACAGTGAAAATGGCTATAGTGATGACTTTATTAAGCTCACAAGATGCTTTTATCTGAATATGGACTAAAAGATCGGTGATCCATCTCTAATAAATCACTATAATGTCTGGCTAACATCATATTTATACTCTTTAGACCTGAACGGAGAATCTACAGTGATCAAAACGTTTGCTGATCTCGATCTATCCCCTAACCTACTGCGCGCTCTTGAGGAGATTGGTTATCAACGTCCAACTCAAGTTCAGGCTATGGCTATTCCTGAAGCATTAGAAGGAAAAGACATTCTTGCTTCTGCTCCAACAGGCACAGGTAAATCTGCGGCTTTCTTATTACCTGCATTGCAACATCTTGATGATTTCCCTCGTCGTGATCCAGGACCTGCGCGTATTCTGATCCTGACGCCAACTCGTGAACTTGCTATTCAAGTGGCCGATGAAGCTCGTGAATTATCAAAGTACACACGCCATAAAGTATTTACGATCACTGGCGGCATTAGCTACCAAGATCACGCTGATATTCTTGCTACTACTCAAGATATCGTTGTCGCTACACCAGGTCGTTTGATGGAATACATTGAAGCTGAGCGCTTTGACTGTCGAGCGATTGAAACACTGATCCTTGATGAAGCTGACCGTATGCTAGACATGGGCTTTGGCCCTGTAGTTGACCGTCTCTCAAAAGAGTGTCGCTGGCGTAAACAAACCTTCTTGTTCTCTGCAACATTAGAAGGTCGTGGTGTCGAAGGTTTCACAGCCGACCTACTGAATGAGCCAGCTGAAATTAATGCTGAGCCATCACGTCGTGAGCGTAAGAAGATCACACAGTGGTATCACCGTGCCGATAATATGCCTCATAAAATTGAGCTATTAAAAAGCATCTTAACTCAACAAGCTGAGCGCTCAATTGTCTTTGTTAAAACGCGCGAGCGTCTTGCTGAGCTTCGCGGCCACTTAGAAACCGCTAAGATTTCATGTGCATGGTTACAAGGTGATATGCCACAAGAAAGCCGTAACAACGCTATCGCTCGTTTCCGTGATGGTAAAGTGAATGTGCTTATTGCAACCGACGTTGCTGCTCGTGGTATCGATTTACCAAACGTAAGCCATGTAATTAACTTTGATATGCCTCGTACTGCTGACGTGTACCTACACCGTATCGGTCGTACTGCTCGTGCGGGTAATAAAGGTAATGCTGTTTCGCTAATCGAAGCACATGACCAACCAATGATGGAACGTGTTGGCCGTTACGTAAAAGAAGAAGAAGTGATTAAAGAGCGCTTTATTGAGGGCTTAAAACCTCAGCATAAAAAACCTGTTTTCAAAAACAAACAGAAAAAAAATGCGAAGAAGAAAGCGGCTCTAGCGAAGAAAAACGCACCGAAGAAGAAAAAGAAAAAGTAATTTCTATACGCTTCGCTAGCTAGAACGCTACGCGCTAGAAACGATAAAAGCAGTCTGTATTACAGGCTGCTTTTTTATATTTAAAAGAAATAGATAGGCTTCAGATCGCTTCGCTCAAAGGATTCAGGACTATTCGCTGCTATTTCTACAAAACATTGAAACAACACCAAACTTTTTAACCTGCTAAATCCATATTAATGAACTATTTACTCTCTAAATACAAATACCCTGAACCCTTTAAGGGAGCTTGCGACCGATCTGAACCCTGCTCTTCCCTTTCTTCAGACATAAAAAAACCCGCTAATCAGCGGGTTTTTTATTAACTCAATTCGAGCTGTCTATAATAAAAATTATAGTACGTCGATTGCGTTAAGGTCAGCAAATGCTTTCTCAAGACGAGTAACCATAGAAGCTTGACCAGCACGTAGCCATACGCGTGGATCGTAGTACTTCTTGTTTGGCGCAGCTTCGCCAGTTGGGTTACCGATTTGACCTTGTAGGAAATCGAAGTTTTCAGCAGAGTAAGTACGGATACCATCCCATGTAGCCCACTGTGTATCAGTATCGATGTTCATTTTGATAACACCGTAACCGATAGACTCTTGGATTTCTGCTTCAGAAGAACCAGAACCACCGTGGAATACGAAGTTTAGAGCGTTAGGTGCGATACCAAACTTCTCTGCACAGTATGCTTGAGAGTCACGTAGGATAGTTGGAGTAAGTACAACGTTACCAGCTTGGTA
The DNA here is from genome assembly GCF_028765525.1 of Aliivibrio sp. S2TY2. Lineage (NCBI taxonomy): Bacteria > Pseudomonadati > Pseudomonadota > Gammaproteobacteria > Vibrionales > Vibrionaceae > Aliivibrio > Aliivibrio sp. S2TY2. The sequence goes on from NZ_JARACS010000006.1 coordinate 110,267, forward strand.
AACACCGTGTACGTTACCGAAAGATGCAGCGATAGTGAAACGTGGGCTGATAGCCGTTAGTTTCTCGTATGCGTATGCAACATCTTCAGGAGAAGTGTAAAGCTCAGATGCGTCCATATCAGAGTTATCAACGCCGTCTTCTTCACCGCCAGTACAACCTAGTTCGATTTCTAGAGTCATGTTCATCTTAGCCATACGCGCAAGGTATTGGCCAGAGATTTCGATGTTTTCTTCTAGAGACTCTTCAGAAAGGTCGATCATGTGAGAAGAGAATAGAGGCTTACCAGTTTGAGCGAAGAACTCTTCACCAGCGTCTAGTAGACCGTCGATCCATGGAAGAAGTTTCTTAGCAGCGTGGTCAGTGTGAAGAATAACTGGAACACCGTAAGATTCAGCAACAGCGTGTACGTATTTTGCACCAGCTACAGCACCAAGGATTTGTGCACCTTGACCTTCAAGTTTAACGCCTTTACCAGCGAAGAAACCAGCACCGCCGTTAGAGAACTGAACAACAACAGGAGCTTTAACTTTAGAAGCAGCTTCTAAAACGCCGTTGATTGAATCTGTGTTAACTACGTTTACAGCAGGAAGAGCAAATTTGTTTTCTTTTGCTACTTCAAATACTTTCTGTACGTCGTCGCCAGAAATAACACCAGGTTTTACAAAATCGAAGATCTTAGACATGGAAATAGTCCTATTTATTCTATCGTTTTAAAATTAAAAAACTTACGTTTAAATTTTTGCAAACGTTTGCTCACAACTCTTGCTATTGTATCAATAAACATGGTCATCAACAAACGTAAAAAGCGGGAATGATTAGATTCCCGCTTTTAAATAATTATGCTTTAGCACGCTCTTCAAGCATTGCTACTGCAGGAAGTACTTTACCTTCAACGAACTCAAGGAATGCACCGCCACCTGTAGAAATGTAAGAAACGTCAGCTTTGATACCGAACTTATCGATAGCTGCTAGCGTATCACCACCACCTGCTACAGAGAAACCTTCAGAATCAGCGATTGCTTTAGAAATACCCGCAGTACCTGCTTCAAAGTTTTTGAATTCAAATACGCCAACTGGGCCATTCCAAAGAATTGTTTTTGCATTGCTGATGATTTCAGCAAGAGCAGCTGTTGAATCTGGACCAAGGTCGAAGATCATGTCGTCGTCTTGTACTTCAGAAACGTGCTTGATTTCAGCTTCAGCGTTTTCATCAAATGCTTTTGCACATGCAACATCAGTAGCTACTGGGATTGCACACTCTTTCATTAATTTTTGAGCAGTCTCAACTAGGTCAGCTTCGTATAAAGACTTACCTACATTGTGACCTTCAGCAGCGATGAATGTGTTCGCGATACCACCACCAACAACAAGTTGGTCAGCGATTTTAGATAGAGACTCAAGAACAGTCAGCTTAGTAGATACTTTAGAGCCACCAACGATAGCAACTAATGGACGAGCTGGGTTGTCCATTGCTTTACCAAGTGCTTCAAGTTCAGCTGCTAGAAGAGGACCAGCACACGCTACAGGAGCGTTCATGCCAACACCGTGAGTAGATGCTTGTGCACGGTGAGCAGTACCAAATGCGTCCATTACGAAGATGTCACATAATGCTGCATATTTTTTAGAAAGCTCTTCTTCGTTCTTCTTCTCACCTTTGTTAAAGCGAACGTTTTCAAGAACAACTAGCTCACCAGCGTTTAATTCAAGACCATCTAGGTAATCTTTCGCTAGTTTAACGTCACAATCTAGTGCGTCATTTAAGTAGTTAACTACAGGAGCTAGAGAGAACTCTTCGTTGTACTCGCCTTCCGTTGGACGACCTAGGTGAGAAGTAACCATTACTTTAGCGCCAGCTTCCAAGCAAAGCTTGATAGTTGGTAGAGATGCAAGGATACGAGCATCAGAAGTTACTTTACCATCTTTAACTGGTACGTTTAGGTCAGCACGGATAAATACGCGTTTACCTGCAAGTTCCAGGTCAGTCATCTTGATTACAGACATGTTTTGTCCTCTCAATTAAATAATAAAAAGTTTTCAAGCTCGGCATCATTGCCAAACCGATTAAATTCTTACTGCATTATTCAGTAAATAGGGATGGAGTTCACTTTTTTCAAGGTGAAAATTAATCTTTTTTCTCTTTCCATCACAAATTGTTTGATTGATGCTTTTATTTTCTCATTACTAATGCGGTATCTAACATCCGATTAGCAAATCCCCACTCGTTATCGCACCAGACTAGCATTTTAACTAAATGCCCATTACTCACCCTTGTTTGCGACCCATCGACAATGGCGCTATGGGGATCATGATTAAAGTCGATAGAAACAAGCGGTGCTTCAGTATAGTCAACAATGTTATGTAATGTACACCGAGATGCGTTAACAATGGTTTGATTTATGTCATTAACTTTCACATTTGTATTAATTGTTACACTTAAATCCATCGCGGTGACATTTACTGTCGGCACTCGCACGGAAATCGCTTCAAACTTGTTGGAAAATTTCGGAAATATTCGCTCAATACCTTTATGCAATTTAGTATCAACAGGAATAATTGATTGGCTTGCCGCTCGAGTTCGACGCAAATCAGAGTGATAAGCATCAATCACTTGCTGGTCATTCATAGAAGAATGGATAGTGGTAATGGTGCCAGAATCAATCCCAAACGCATCATCAATGGCTTTAATGACAGGAATAATACAATTGGTGGTGCACGAGCCATTCGACACAATTCGGTGATCTGGTAATAATGTATCGTGATTCACGCCATAGATAATTGTGTTATCTAAATCAGTACCACCAGGATGAGAAAACAGAACCTTTTTAGCACCTGCTTCGATGTGCTTTTCACCATCCGCTTTAGATCCATAAACCCCTGTACAGTCCAAAACCAAATCAACACCTAATGATTGCCACGGCAAAAGAGAAAGATCAGCTTGATGTACGATTCTAATCTTATCTTGAGAGCCATCAGGGAAATCGATATAAAGATATTCTTGATCATGAGTGACTTTATGGGCAAAGCGTCCATGAGTAGAATCGTACTGAAGAAGATGAGCCATGCCTTCTGGCTGCGATAATTCATTAACCGCTACCACTTCAATTTGATCGCGTTTACCACTTTCATACAACGCGCGAAGTACGCTACGCCCAATTCGACCAAATCCATTTATCGCCACTCTCAACATAACGCTTTGTTTCCTCAATTCCATTTAAGGCTATTGTACCCTTTTCCATTATTTCTTAAAGGATCAAAAAAGCGAAGCCACCTTTCGATAACTTCGCTTTCAATTTTATGTATGACTTATCACTAAATTAAGCGAATGCTTTTATTTAATTAAGCCAAAAGCTCTTTTGCTGTGTTTACTACGTTTTCTGTAGTGAAACCAAACATTTTGAATAGCTCATCAGCAGGTGCAGATTCACCAAACGTTGTCATACCGATGATCTTGCCACCGAAACCAACGTACTTGTACCAGAAATCAGCAATACCCGCTTCAACAGCGATACGCTTAGTTACTGATGATGGTAAAACCGCTTCACGGTACGCTTCGTCTTGTTTATCAAATGCATCAGTAGATGGCATAGAAACAACACGTACTGATTTACCTTCAGCAGTCAGTTGAGCCGCAGCTTCAACCGCTAGTTCGACTTCAGAACCTGTTGCAATAAGGATAAGCTCAGGTTGGCCTTCACAATCTTTTAGGATGTAAGCACCCTTAGCAATGTTTGCTACTTGCTCTTGTGTACGCTCTTGCTGTGCAAGGTTTTGACGAGAGAAGATTAAAGAAGAAGGACCATCTTTACGCTCGATAGCCAGTTTCCATGCAACTGCAGATTCAACTTGGTCACATGGGCGCCATGTGCTCATGTTTGGTGTTAGACGTAGAGAAGCAATTTGCTCAACTGGTTGGTGAGTTGGGCCATCTTCGCCAAGACCGATAGAGTCATGCGTGTAAACTTGGATGTTTTGCACTTTCATCAGTGCAGCCATGCGCATTGCGTTACGAGCGTACTCCATGAACATTAGGAAAGTTGCGCCGTACGGTACGAAACCACCGTGCAGAGCAATACCGTTCATGATCGCCGTCATACCAAACTCACGCACACCGTAGTGAATGTAGTTACCAGAGAAATCTTCAGCAGTTAGAGACTTAGAACCAGACCACATAGTTAGGTTAGAAGGCGCAAGGTCAGCAGAGCCACCCATGAATTCAGGTAACATAGCACCAAACGCTTCTAGTGCATTTTGAGAGGCTTTACGTGAAGCGATATTTGCAGGGTTCGCTTGAAGATCTGCAATGATTGCCGATGCTTTTTCTTCCCACTCTGCAGGTAAATCGCCATTTACACGACGCTTGTATTCAGCTGCAAGCTCAGGGTATGCCGCTGCATACGCATCAAATTTAGCATTCCAAGCTGCTTCTTTTTCAGAACCCGCTTCTTTTGCATCCCACTCAGCAGCTACGTCTGTTGGAATTTCAAATGCGCCGAACTCCCAGCCTAATGCTTTCTTAGTTGCTGCAATTTCATCAGCACCTAGTGGAGCACCATGACAGTCGTGTGTACCTTGCTTGTTTGGAGAACCAAAGCCAATCACTGTTTTAGTACAGATCAACGTCGGACGAGGGTCCGCTTTTGCTGCAATAATTGCAGCGTTGATTGCATCAGCATCGTGACCATCAACCGCCGGGATTACATGCCAGCCGTACGCTTCAAAACGTTTAGGTGTGTCATCAGAGAACCAACCTTCAACTTCACCATCAATAGAAATACCGTTGTCATCCCAGAAAGCAACCAGCTTACCAAGACCAAGAGTACCCGCTAAAGAACACGCTTCGTGAGAGATACCTTCCATTAAACAACCGTCACCCATGAACACGTAAGTGTTGTGGTCAACGATATCATGGCCTTCACGGTTAAATTGCGCTGCCAATGCTTTCTCAGCCATTGCCATACCAACACCGTTTGTGATGCCTTGACCTAATGGACCAGTCGTTGTTTCGATACCTGGTGCATAACCGTACTCAGGGTGACCTGGTGTTTTAGAATGCAACTGACGGAAGTTTTTTAAGTCTTCGATAGAAAGGTCATAACCAGAAAGGTGAAGCAGAGAGTAAATCAGCATTGAACCGTGACCATTAGAAAGAATGAAACGGTCGCGATCAGCCCACTCTGGATTCTGTGGGTTGTGATTTAGGTGGCTACGCCATAATACTTCAGCGATGTCTGCCATACCCATAGGTGCGCCAGGGTGACCAGAATTTGCTTGTTGAACACCATCCATGCTTAAAGCGCGGATTGCATTTGCTAGATGTTTACGTGAAGACATGCCTGCTCCTGAAAATTCGAAGGACTATATGTTTATTGAGCTAGTTAACTCTTGACTGGCTAACTCATCGTTATGAATTAACCTAAATTTGCAGGTCCGTATTGTCGCAAAGGCTTATCTGCACTGCAAACGATTACTTATAAAATAAGGCGCTTTTTTTCACGATTTTGAAAGAAAACCTTGTTTGCTGAAGTAAATCCCATGTTCAGACGCAAACGATTGGTTATGTCTTATATTTATTTTCTTCTATGAAATGAGTTGTAATTAATCAATATTTCTCTATTATAGCCGTCTAGATGGAAAAACACCTACACTGTTATACGTATAGACTTATATAGATTGTGGGTATTTTTAGAACTTATTATTTATAGAAGTGGAGCTCCCTTATGGCTAAGCACCTATTTACCTCTGAGTCTGTATCAGAAGGTCATCCAGATAAAATTGCCGACCAAATTTCAGATGCAGTACTTGATGCGATCTTAGAGCAAGATCCAAAAGCTCGTGTTGCTTGTGAAACATACGTAAAAACGGGCATGGTTATGGTCGGTGGTGAAGTAACTACTTCTGCGTGGGTTGATATCGAAGAAATCACTCGTGAAACAGTTCGTGATATCGGCTATGTTCATTCTGATATGGGCTTTGATGCGAACTCTTGTGCTGTATTAAACACAATTGGTAAGCAATCTCCTGACATCAACCAAGGTGTTGATAAAGCCGATCCAAAAGAACAAGGCGCGGGCGACCAAGGCATCATGTTTGGTTACGCAACAAACGAAACACCTATCTTAATGCCAGCTCCAATTACTTACTCTCACCTACTTGTTAAAAAGCAAGCGGAAGTACGTAAGAGCGGAAAACTGGATTTCTTACGTCCAGATGCAAAATCTCAAGTAACATTCCAATACGACCAAGGTAAGATTGTTGGTATTGATGCCGTTGTTCTTTCAACACAACACTGTGATTCAGTAACCACTCCAGATCTTCGTGAAGCGGTAATGGAAGAGATCATCAAGCCAGTACTTCCTGCAGAATGGTTAAATAAAGAGACTAAGTTCTTTATTAACCCAACAGGTCGCTTTGTTATCGGTGGCCCAATGGGTGACTGTGGCCTGACTGGTCGTAAAATCATCGTTGATACTTACGGCGGCGCAGCTCGTCACGGTGGCGGTGCATTCTCTGGTAAAGATCCATCAAAAGTTGACCGTTCAGCAGCATACGCAGCACGTTACGTAGCGAAAAACATTGTTGCTGCAGGCATGGCTGATCGTTGTGAAATTCAACTTTCATACGCTATCGGTGTTGCAGATCCAACATCAATCATGGTTGAAACCTTTGGTACTGAAAAAGTATCTCACGACATCATCATTGAAGCGGTTCGTCAGCACTTCGACCTACGCCCGTACGGCCTACAAGAAATGCTTAACCTTCTTCAGCCAATCTACAAGAAGACGGCAGCATACGGTCACTTCGGTCGTGAAGAGTTCCCATGGGAAGCAACAGATAAAGCAGACATCCTTCGTGATTTCGCAGGCATTAAGTAAGCATTAATTACTTATCCTTGAATTTAAAAGGGAGCTTCGGCTTCCTTTTTTGTTTTTTAGCCCCATATACTCTTTATAATTACCTTGGTATTAAAACTTATACCATTCTGGATAAGTAGTTGTTCAGATAATTGCTTAGGAAAAATCGATTAGAGCAAGGCATAAATTACAGTAACTAGTGGATCTAATTACACCTAATTTTTGCAATAGAAAGGTATAACGCTGATATAATCGATTTTAACAAGCAAGAATGATCAAATACTTATGTAGATTGGTATTAAATACTAAAAATAAAGAGATTCAATGACACCACTTCAGCAAGCATCCATAGCTAAAGCTCAGCAATGCATTCAACAAGCTTCTACTTTTTTTAATCGCCCTTTTTCTTTACCAGAAATTAAATTTACTCAGCGTGGAAAAATCGCAGGGACGGCTCGCCTTCAAGGTTGGGAAATTCGTATTAACCCTGTTTTATTAGAAGAGAATCAACACACCTTTATTAATGAAGTGATCCCTCATGAAATCGCTCACCTAATCACATTCAAGCTATATGGTCGAGTGCGCCCTCACGGCAAAGAGTGGCAAGGTGTGATGAATCAAGTTTTCAATTTACCAGCAAGAACCACGCACAGCTTTAGTGTTGATTCGGTAAAGGGAAAAACCTTTCCTTATCGTTGCAAATGCACAACACACGAACTTACTGTTCGCCGTCATAATCGAGTTCAACGTAAAGAAACTCAATACCTCTGTAAAGCGTGTCAGTCCCCACTAAAATGGATTAAACCTCGCTCATAGCGGTATGAATGTACATATTTCAGCTGTTTTTTATCCTAGTAATTAATTTATCTATAATGCGAATTAACAATAGGCTACCCTTACTGTATTAATATAATAATCAGTAGGTTTACCATGACATTAATTCGCTTAGTTATTAGCATCATCGCGATAACTTTCAGCTTCAATGCACTTTCAGCTCCCCCTTCCTCATTTTCTAAAGCTAAAAAACTAGCCGTGAAAATCTATCTTGATCACCCAACTTCTTTCTATTGTGGCTGTGACATTACATGGAAAGATAAAAAGAAAGGTATTCCTGACTTACAAAGTTGTGGTTATGACGTTCGTAAACAAGAAAAGCGTGCTAGCCGCATCGAGTGGGAGCACGTAGTCCCAGCTTGGCAGTTTGGCCATCAACGCCAATGCTGGCAAGATGGTGGACGCAAGAATTGCACCCGCAAAGACAAACAATTCAAAATGATGGAAGCTGACTTACACAACTTAGTTCCAGCCATTGGCGAAGTGAATGGTGATCGTTCTAATTTCCGTTTTTCACAATGGAACGGTAATAAAGGGGCCAATTATGGGCAATGTGCTTTTAAAGTTGATTTTAAAGGCCGTGTAGCAGAGCCGCCAGCACAATCTAGAGGTGCCATTGCTCGTACTTATTTATACATGAATAATGAATATCGTTTTAATTTATCCAAAGCACAGCGTCAATTAATGGAAGCGTGGAATAAACAATACCCTGTCTCAGCATGGGAATGTGAGCGTGATAAACGTATTGCTAAAATTCAAGGTAACCATAACCAATTTGTCTATAAAGCCTGTATGAAATAACATAGACTAACTTAGAGGTTGAAAAAGTAACCATTAACCTCCATCCTTAAATGTAAGATAGTTAAAGAAAAGTAGACCATGAGAATACCAAGAATCCATCATCCCGAACTGCTTCCTTCACAAGGAAAAATTAATTTAAGCGATGATGCTGCTAACCATGTTGGCCGCGTTATGCGAATGAAAGAAGGTGAAGCCGTATTACTGTTTGATGGCAGCGGTGCTGAGTTTCCTGCTGTAATTACTTCCGCATCAAAGAAAAGCGTAGAAGTTGAGATCAGCGAACGTATAGAGCGCAGCAGTGAATCTCCATTAAATTTACACTTAGGCCAAGTGGTTTCTCGTGGTGATAAAATGGAATTCACTATTCAAAAATCTGTCGAGCTAGGGGTTAATACCATTACTCCTCTTATTTCAGAACGTTGTGGCGTGAAGCTAAATAAAGAGCGTTTCGAGAAAAAACTCGACCAGTGGCAAAAAATAGCGATTGCCGCCTGTGAACAATGTGGTCGTAATACGGTTCCTGAAATTCGCCCAATTATGTCTTTAGAAGAGTGGTGTGCTGAAGAGTATGACGGATTAAAACTAAACCTTCATCCAAGAGCAAAATACTCGATCAATACATTGCCGGAACCCGTGACAAATGTGCGCTTGTTAATTGGCCCTGAAGGCGGTTTATCGTCTGATGAAATTAACATGACAGAACAATATCAATTTGAAGAAACGTTGCTTGGTCCTCGAGTACTAAGAACTGAAACCGCAGCGCTTACCGCAATTACAGCCTTACAAGTTCGTTTTGGCGATCTTGGCTAACTGGAGAAATACAATGATCAAACTCGGTATCGTAATGGATCCTATCTCATCCATTAACATCAAAAAAGACTCTAGCTTTGCCATGATGCTTGAAGCACAAAAGCGCGGCTGGGAAATCCATTACATGGAAATGGCTGACCTACACCTAGATCAAGGTAAAGCAGTTGCAGATACCAAAGTGGTTGAACTAAAAGAAGACCCTACAAGCTGGTATGAATTCAAATCAGAGCAAACTATCGACCTTGCTGATCTTGATGCTGTACTAATGCGTAAAGATCCTCCATTCGATACTGAATATATCTACGCAACTTACATTTTAGAGCGTGCTGAAATTCAAGGTGCATTGATTGTAAACAAACCACAAAGCCTTCGTGATTGTAACGAAAAGCTATTTACTGCTTGGTTCCCTGAGTTAACACCAACAACACTAGTAACGCGTAAAGCTGAAAAAATTAAAGCCTTCCGCGAAGAACATGGCGATATTATCCTAAAACCACTTGATGGTATGGGCGGCGCATCAATCTTCCGTGTTAAAGCAGGCGATCCAAACGTATCTGTTATCATTGAAACACTGACTAATCACGAACAAAATTACTGTATGGCACAAACCTTTGTTCCAGATATCAGCAATGGTGACAAACGCATTCTTGTGGTTGATGGAGAGCCAATGCCTTACTGCTTAGCTCGTATCCCAGCAAAAGGCGAAACTCGTGGTAACTTAGCCGCAGGCGGTACGGGTGAAGCGCGTCCATTAAGTGAGACTGACTGGGCGATTGCTAATGCCGTTGCTCCAACATTAAAAGAAAAAGGTCTAATCTTTGTAGGTCTGGATGTCATTGGTGACAAACTGACAGAAATCAACGTAACTAGCCCGACTTGCATTAAAGAAATCGAAGCTGCGTTCGATATCTCAATCACTGGCAAATTAATGGATGCTATCGAGCGTCGTATTAACGCTTAATTGAGCCTTGCATAACAAAGGGAGTTCATCACTCCCTTTAGTGACAAAGCAACATTAGTTACCCTGAATTTTTAGGAGGCTTTGTGGATTTAAAAAACCATTTTTTAGTAGCAATGCCAAGTATGAAAGACCCATTTTTCCATCGAAGTGTTATCTATATTTGTGAGCATGATTCAGAGGGAACCATGGGGCTGCGTATTAATGAGACGGTTCCGATTTCATTGGAAGGTATGCTCGACCAAATAAAACTAGAGAACGCCTCTCCTATTATTTTTCCACAAACCTTAACTCAACCTGTACTTAATGGTGGTCCTGTATCTGATGATCGAGGCTTTGTATTACATTCAGTGAAAGATCGCTATACATCAAGTATACGAGTGACAAGCGAACTTTCAGTAACTACATCAAAGGATATTCTTGCGACGCTTGGTACCGAATCTCAGCCACGTAAGTACTTGGTTGCACTTGGGTATTCAGGGTGGGATGCAGGACAACTTGAACAAGAACTGTCCGAAAACAGCTGGCTTGTTTTAGAGGCTGATCCTTCGATTATTTTTGATACCCCTATTCCTGATCGCTGGCGAAGAGCGATTGAAATTTTAGGCATTAGCCCAGCAAACCTATCTAGCGAGGTTGGACACGCATGAGTTCACGTACCATCATGGCATTCGATTTTGGCACCAAGAGTATTGGGTCTGCCATTGGTCAAGAGATCACCGGTACTGCAAGTCCATTAAAAGCATTTAAAGCTCAAGATGGCACCCCTAATTGGGATGATATTGAAAAACAAATTAAAGAGTGGAACCCAGATTTGATCGTTGTCGGTTTACCTACCGATCTTCATGGTAAAGAACTCGAAACCATCACTCCTCGCGCAAAGAAATTTGCCAATCGTCTGCATGGCCGTTTTGGTAAGCAAGTTGAGTTGCATGACGAGCGCCTATCAACCGCTGAGGCTCGCGCTGATTTGTTTGAATACGGTGGTTATAAAGCATTATCGAAAGGCAATATTGATTGCCAGTCTGCGGTAGTGATTTTAGAAAGCTGGTTTGAGAATCAGTGGGGCTAAAAGCATAAGAGCAGGTTTCAGATCGGTCGCAAGCTCCCTTAAAGGGTTCAGAGGTGCTCGCTGTAAGTATAATACTCACAATAAACTCCTCTGAATCCTAAGCGCGAAGCGTCCTGAACCCTGCTTTTTTAGTCTAATGATATCGATACATTATCAAGCTTCGACGAGCTAAATGAATCCCCACGCTTCGTCTTCAACATCAACCTCAAGTCATTCGCAGAATCGGCACTGTGCAACGCTTCATCCTCAGAAATTTTCTCTGCCACAACCAAATCAAACAAACACTGATCAAACGTCTGCATGCCTGACTCTCGTGATTTCGCCATGGTTGCTTTTAGCTCATGTAAATCACCACGGCGGATAAGATCTGAAATTCGAGGAGTATTTAACAACACTTCATAAACTCCATGGCGACCATTACCATTCATATCAGGCACCAATTGCTGAGCAATGATCCCTTTTAAGTTCATTGAAAGATCAAATAAGAACTGCTCTTTATGATCTTTAGGTACTAAATGAAGAATACGCTCTAATGCTTGGTTGGCATTGTTTGCATGCAGCGTCGCCATACAAAGGTGGCCAGTTTCTGCAAACGTCATTGCATATTCCATGGTTTCACGACTACGAATTTCACCAATTAAAATCATATCTGGCGCTTGTCGTAAAGAGTTCTTCAATGCCACTTCATAGCTTTGTGTATCTAAGCCAACTTCACGCTGAGTGACAATGCACTTATTATGTGGATGAACAAATTCAATCGGATCTTCTACCGTTAATATGTGGCCGTAGCGATTGTCATTTCGATAGCCAGTCATCGCAGCCATCGACGTGGATTTCCCCGAACCTGTTGCCCCAACGACAAGAACTAAACCTCGCTTAGAGATTGAAAGTTCCTTCATTACCTCAGGTAAATTTAACGAATCCATCGAAGGTATTGTTGTTTCAATACGACGGATCACCGCACCCGGCTGCTCACGTTGCCAAAACGCACTAACACGAAAGCGGCCGCTCTCTTTTACAATCGCAAAATTGGCTTCTAGCTTTTGGTTAAACTCTTTTTGACGCTCGTCGCTCATCATTTCTGCTAATAATGCCGTAACAGAATCAACCGTCTGTTTCTCACCTAACTGCTGAAACTCACCGTGAACACGCAATAAACATGGGGCATCCACTGTAATATAAACATCAGACGCTTTTTTCTGTACCATGTTATCTAGCAGTTGATCTAACTTCATAGTTAAAAACCTACACTACTGATATCAACTTTTTTTGCCACTTCATCAGGGTCGACTAGACCTTGGGCTATAATTTTCTTCGCATTTTGTTCCATTGTCTGCATACCAAAAGAAGAACCCGTCTGAATAATAGAATACATTTGCGCTACTTTATCCTCTCGGATCAAGTTACGAATTGCAGGCGTCGCGATCATAATTTCATGACATGCCACACGACCACCACCATTACGCTTTAACAATGTCTGGGCGACCACCGCTTTTAATGATTCAGACAACATTGAGCGCACCATGGACTTCTCACTGCCAGGGAATACATCAATAATACGGTCAATGGTTTTAGCTGCTGAACTGGTGTGCAAGGTACCAAATACCAAGTGACCCGTTTCTGCTGCGGTTAATGCTAAACTAATGGTTTCTTGGTCACGAAGTTCACCCACCAAAATAACATCAGGATCTTCACGTAGCGCTGAGCGTAATGCCGCCTTAAAGCTGTGTGTGTCTCGATGTACTTCGCGTTGGTTAATCAAACATTTCTTATTTTTGTGCACAAACTCAATCGGATCTTCAATCGTCAATACGTGCTTATTGTGATTTTCATTAATGTAATCAACCATCGCTGCAAGCGTCGTTGATTTACCAGAACCTGTTGGCCCAGTAATTAATACCAACCCTTTTTGATAATTAGCGATATTAGTAAAAATCTCTGGTGCGACAAGTTGATCTAATGATGGGATCTCAACAGGAATGGTTCTAAATACTGCTGCACATCCGCGAGATTGGTTAAACGCATTGACACGAAAGCGTCCAACATTCGGCAACTCAAATGAAAAATCAACTTCTAACTTTTCTTCAAACTCACTGCGCTGAGCATCATTCATAATGTCCGTCACTAAACGGTGAACTTCTGCGTGTGTAAAATCGGGTAATGTCAGTTTACGAACGTCCCCATCTACACGCACCATAGGAGGAACTCCTGCAGATAGGTGTAGATCTGACGCATTTTGTTTTACACTAAAGTCCAGTAGTTCTGTGATGTCCATAATTTTCCTCGGTAATCGTTTCTATGACTAGTATTAAGCAAAATATCAATCAAATCACCCTTCAGATAGGGAATAGCATTCAAAAATGTGGTCGACAACCAGATTCTGTGCAATTACTGGCTGTCAGTAAAACCAAACCTATCGACTTACTCGAACAAGCGATAGAGGCTGGTCAACGCGCATTTGGTGAAAACTACGTTCAAGAAGGCGTTGAAAAAGTGCAATACTTCCAAAGTACCCATTCTAATACAGAATTAGAATGGCACTTCATTGGACCTATTCAATCCAATAAAACTCGTCCAATAGCGGAACACTTTGATTGGGTTCATTCTATTGACCGCCTGAAAATAGCACAACGCTTGAATGAGCAACGTCTGGAAAGCCTTGGGAAACTAAATGTGCTTATTCAGGTCAATATCAGCTCAGAAGAAAGCAAATCAGGCACCACATCGGAAGAAGTCATGGCACTGGCAGCGGCAATCAATGAGATGCCAAACCTAACTTTACGTGGATTAATGTCGATCCCTGCTAACGTCTCTAATTATGATGAACAACTGGCAGCATTTACACAACTTGCTTCCATTCAAAACCAATTACGCGCACAATATCCGCAAGTGGATACCCTATCAATGGGCATGAGTGGCGATATGGATGCCGCAATTGAAGCCGGCTCAACAATGGTTCGAATTGGTACCGCTATTTTTGGTGCTAGAGGCTAAAAAGAATCTCAACTCGAATGATACCAATATCACTAAATTGATTGGTATAAAGTAAGGAACACGAATGGAACATCGCAACATTGCTTTTATTGGTGCGGGCAATATGACTCGCTCTATCATTGCTGGATTAATTAGCAGTGGCTACCCAAAGGGAAAAATCACAGCAACCAACCCAAGTACAGAGAAGCTTGAGTATTTAAAAAGTTGCTATGGTATCAATACGAGTACAGATAATTTAACGGCAGCTCAACAGGCTGAAGTAATTGTCTTGGCTGTAAAACCACAAATGATGGCAGCAGCAGCAGAACCCTTACAAATTGTCGATTTCTCAGATAAGTTAGTTATCTCAATTGCCGCGGGTATTTCAGCAAAGCGCCTCAATGAGATGTTTACCACTGAATTGAATCTAGTTCGTGTTATGCCAAATACCCCAGCACTCGTTGGTAAAGGTATGAGTGGCTTGTTTGCGGTAGAGCATATCTCAGAACAAGACAAAACCTATGCTGGTAATTTACTTTCCGCGGTAGGAGAGGTTTGTTGGGTAGAGAAAGAATCTGGCATTAACTCGGTTATTGCGGCAGCAGGAAGCGCACCAGCATATTTCTTCTTGTTCATGGAAGCAATGCAAGCGGAAGCGATTAAACAAGGCTTTAGTGAAGAGACTGCGCGTCTACTCGTTCAACAATCGGCACTTGGTGCTGCTGAAATGGTGGTAGCAAAT
Source organism: Aliivibrio sp. S2TY2 (assembly GCF_028765525.1). NCBI lineage: Bacteria > Pseudomonadati > Pseudomonadota > Gammaproteobacteria > Vibrionales > Vibrionaceae > Aliivibrio > Aliivibrio sp. S2TY2. Next base: position 125,309 of record NZ_JARACS010000006.1, read on the forward strand.
CCTGAGACAGAGCTATCAACACTGCGCGAGCAAGTAACCTCAAAAGGAGGTACGACTGCAGAAGCGTTACGCACCTTTAACGAACATAACCTGCAAGAGATCGTCGCTAAGGCTATGCAAGCTGCGGTCTCTCGAGCAGAAGAGATGGAATCTCTATTTTAAAAAGTAATTCTATTTTCAGAACCACTTTATTTTCAAAACCAATGATTTTTAAGGTTAATAAACTATGAATGCAATGAGCTTTTTAATCTCGACCGTTTTTGATTTATACATCATGGTCGTGATCCTACGAATTTGGTTACAAGTTGCACGAGCTGACTTCTATAATCCATTTTCACAATTTATCGTAAAAGCGACACAACCAATCGTCTCTCCTTTACGTCGTGTTATCCCATCGATTGGTAGCTTAGATTTAGCCACTGTATTATTTGCTTATGTACTGTGTGTTGTGAAGTTCGTTGCTCTACAATTAGTTGTATCAGGCGGTGTTGCTTTTGGCCCTGAGTTTTTATTCATTGGTTTGATTGCCCTTGCTAAGGCCGCTGGTGGTTTGCTGTTCTGGATCTTATTAGTACGCGCTATCTTAAGCTGGGTAAGCCAAGGCCGCAGCCCAATTGAATACGTTATGCACCAATTAACAGAACCAATGTTAGCGCCTATTCGTAAAATTCTTCCTCAAATGGGCGGACTCGACTTAAGCGTATTAGTGCTGTTTATCGTACTTCAATTTGCTAACTTCTTAATGGGCGATTTAATTGGTCCTATTTGGTATAGCTTGTAATTTAACGATGCCTGTTAAATACGATAATGATGATTTGATCTTACGGCTGTATCTGCAACCAAAAGCCAGTCGAGATCAAATTGTTGGAGTACATGGTGACGAACTTAAAATTGCGATTACCGCACCTCCTGTTGATGGAAAAGCAAATGCGCATTTAATTAAGTACTTCTCCAAACTGTTTAAAGTGGCTAAAGGAAAAATTACGGTAGAAAAAGGAGAACTTAATCGTCATAAACAAGTTCGAATTCATTCACCTGAAATAATTCCTGAAGCCATCAAGCAATTATTACTGTCAAAATAACTATTAATGCCGAGTTAATCCTCGGCTTTTTTATACCAATGTAATTACTGGATTTGGTATTATATGGAGGCCTTTATATGAAGATCACTATGAAAAAAATAACCTTACTTTTGTCCCTGTTTCTTTTTAGTTTACCCACATTTGCAGGTCAATTTGTACAAATTAAAAATGTTGAGGTTCATTATTCCGCCTTCAACTCAACATTTCTAACTCCAAAAGTAGCACGCGCTTATCAACTAAAACGCTCCGGCTACAACGCCTTAATTAACATCAGCGTGTTAGATATATCACAAGCAGGTAAGCCTGCTATTGCTGCAAAAATTACAGGGACCGCTAAAAATTTACTCGGCCAAACAAAAACGTTAACCTTCCGTGAAATTAAAGAGCAAAACGCAATTTACTACATTGCAGAGCTACCAATCACTAACGAAGAAACCTTTCGCTTTGATATCGATGTATCTGCCGATACCAAGGGTGCTGGCAAATTAAAATTCAATCAAAAGTTTTACGTAGAAGAATAAGAGAATCATTATGAGCAAAATCGTACTAGCAACAGGCAACCAAGGTAAGGTTCGTGAAATGGCAGATGTGCTGTCTGACTTTGGATTTGATGTGGTTGCACAAAGTGAATTCAACGTATCTGATGTAGCAGAAACTGGCACAACCTTTATTGAAAATGCCATTATTAAAGCGCGTCACGCAGCGAAAGAAACAGGCTTACCGGCGATTGCTGATGATTCAGGCCTAGAGGTCGACGCATTAAATGGGGCTCCTGGTGTTTACTCTGCACGTTACTCAGGTGAAGGCGCAACAGACCAAAAGAACATTGATAAGATGCTAGCAGCAATGGACGGTATTCCTGCAGAAAAACGTACTGCACGCTTTCATTGTGTATTAGTACTAATGAAGCACGAGAACGATCCTACGCCACTTATTTGTCATGGTTCATGGGAAGGTCACATTACTACTGAACAACAGGGTGAAAATGGCTTTGGCTATGACCCTATCTTCTGGGTAAGTGAAGATAACTGTTCTTCAGCAGAGCTTGAGCCTGCGCGTAAAAAACAACTTTCTCACCGTGGTAAAGCGCTGAAAAAACTGTTTGCTGCATTAAAAGAAGGTAAATAAGTAATGCTAGTTCCACCACCACTAAGCTTATACATTCATATTCCATGGTGTATTCAAAAATGCCCATATTGCGATTTCAATTCTCATGCATTGAAAACGACAATCCCTGAAGCACAATATATTTCAGCGTTAATTGACGATCTTGATACCGATCTTGCGCGTTATGATATGCAAAATGAATCACGTAAGCTGCACTCTATTTTTATTGGTGGTGGTACACCAAGCTTAATTACCGCTCCTGAGATTAAGCGTTTATTGACCGAAGTTGAAAAACGCTTACCCTTTGCTGATGACATTGAAATCACAATGGAAGCAAACCCTGGAACCGTAGAGGCTGGTCGATTCATTGAATATCGTGAAGCGGGCGTTAATCGCATCTCCATTGGTGTGCAAAGTTTTCAGCAAGAGAAGTTAGAAAAACTGGGACGTATTCACGGTAAAGATGAAGCCATTCGTGCAGCTCGTCTTGCGCATGAAGCCGGATTAAACAGCTTCAACCTTGATTTAATGCATGGCCTACCGAATCAAAGTATTGATGATGCGTTATCTGATTTAAAACAAGCGATTGACCTTAATCCGCCACATTTATCTTGGTATCAGCTGACGATTGAACCAAACACGGTATTTTATTATAAGCCTCCAACGTTACCGGATGATGATGATTTATGGGATATTTTTGAACAAGGTCACCAGATTCTAGCCGATGCCGGTTATGTTCAATATGAGATTTCAGGCTACAGCAAAGTCGGCTATCAGTGCCGCCATAATTTGAATTATTGGCGCTTTGGGGATTATTTAGGTATTGGCTGCGGGGCTCATGGCAAGCTGAGTTTTGCTGATGGTCGTATTGTTCGAACCACTAAAATCAAGCACCCACGCGGCTTCTTAGATTTAACGAAACCTTACTTAATTGACGAACAAGAGGTTGTGGATCACGATAGACCTTTCGAGTTCTTCATGAACCGTTTTCGTCTGTTAGAAGCGTGCCCTAAACAAGATTTTATTGATAAAACTGGATTAGGTTTTGAGTCGATTCAAGAGACGATTGATTGGGCTAAAGAGAAAAAATATCTCGATGAAACCAAGACGCACTGGCAGATCACAGAGCACGGCAAGTTATTTTTGAATGATATGTTGGAAGCGTTTATGGGGGATGAGGACTAAGTTCAGGGTTCAGATCGCTTCGCTTAAAGATTTCAGGAAGAGCTTAAACATCTTTTCCTGAAACCTGCTCTTATCTTAAAATATCGAACGACCAATACGCTCTGAAAGCAGCTCTAACGCTTTAGTTCCAGCTAACGAATTCCCTGATGGATCAAGCTCTGGAGACCATACCGCTATCGTCATCTCACCAGGAACTATCGCGATAATACCACCACCAACACCGGATTTACCTGGCATACCAACACGATACGCAAACTCACCTGCACCATCATATAAACCACACGTCGCCATTAAAGCGTTAATTTGTTTACTCTGCATTGGCGTTACGATGAACTCATTTGTCTCTGGTTGAATGCCTTTATTGGCTAAATAGCCAAACGTTCTTGCCAAATCAACACAGCTCATATTTAGCGCACAAGCGTGAAAGTAATTCTTTAATACTGGCATCACTTCATTATCGAAGTTACCAAATGAACGCATCAAATAGGCAATCGATGCATTTCGATCACTGTGATCCATTTCTGAATTCGCTACCGCTCGATCATACATAATATGTTCATTACCTGAGAGCTTACGTACAAATTCTAATAGTCTGTGTTTAGGCGCAGAAAATCGACTGTAGAGCATATCTGAAATAACAATAGCACCAGCATTAATAAAAGGGTTACGTGGAACCCCTTGCTCCATTTCAAGCTGAATCAATGAGTTAAATGCCTGTCCTGAAGGCTCTTTTCCAACGCGTTGCCATAATTCTTCAGGCTGATATAACTCCATAGCAAGCGTTAAACTCAATGCCTTTGAGATTGATTGAATCGAAAAACACTCTTCTGCATCACCAGAGATAATGACTTCACCATCGTTGGTATATACGGCAATGCCTAATTTATCACTCGGAACACAAGCCAGTGCTGGAATATAGTCCGCTACTTTTCCTTGTCCAATAAGAGGACGCACTTCATTCAAAATATCATCTAATATTTGTTTTGTTGGCTTCATTATTTTTACTTCCTTTTGATAGCAAGGACAAAAAAGCCAACACAAAGGTTGGCTTTAGTACTTATTTAAATTGGCATAAGAGCCATGCAGCGCTTATCGTGCGCTGTCATACCGTTTGAAAATAAACGGATTATGCGTTACGACGGAATTTAATATCCCATACGCCATGACCTAAACGGTGGCCACGTGCTTCAAATTTTGTTAACGGACGCTCATCAGGGCGAGGAATGAAATCGCCATCGGTAGCGATATTCTCATAACCTGGTGCCGCGTTCATTACTTCAATCATATGCTCTGAGTAATTTTCCCAGTCTGTTGCCATGTGGAAGATACCACCTTCAATCAGCTTAGGACGGATCATCTCAGCAAACTCAGCCTTAACGATACGACGCTTATGGTGACGAGCTTTATGCCATGGGTCTGGGAAGAACAACTGTAAAGTACTTACAGAAGAATCTGGGATCATTGATTCAAACACTTCAACCGCATCGTGGCACATAACACGTAAATTTGTTACGCCAGCTTCTTTTGCTGCTGCAAGACAAGCACCAACGCCAGGACGGTGAACTTCAATACCTAAGAAGTTTTTCTCAGGAGAGTTCTGAGCCATCTCAACCAAAGATGCACCCATACCAAAACCGATTTCTAAAACGACAGGGTTGTTGTTACCAAACACCTCGTTCCAATCAAGCATTTGCTCAACGAAATCGATACCCATGTTAGACCAGCACTCAGTAATAGCGCCTTCTTGGCCTTTCGTTAAACGTCCTTCGCGGCGTACAAAGCTGCGAATTTTACGAACAATTTTACCTTCTTCGGTAAAGTCGTTTTTAGTCACTTCAGTCATGATTGGATAACCTGGTTATTCTCTGAACAAGGATTGTGGATCCGGCATTATCCAAAGTTTAGCTCAGTGTTCAAGTATTATCTTTGCTTTTCGCTATAAACAAGCTCAATTAAGGTAATTATCTCCCTTAATTAATAACCCTATTTTCTATCGGGTGTACAAAGCCACCACAGTGTGATGAGATCACAGTTAATTATAAAAATATGATCGAGCATGTCATGACTTCTTTTTCTCACGCCATTCTAGAGTGGTACGACAATTACGGCCGTAAGACCTTGCCTTGGCAATTAAATAAAACGCCTTATAAAGTATGGTTGTCAGAAATCATGCTACAGCAAACCCAAGTCACCACTGTTATTCCCTACTTTGAGCGCTTCATGGCTCGTTTCCCAACGGTTGTTGATTTAGCCAATGCGGAACAAGATGAGGTATTACATTTATGGACTGGACTTGGTTATTACGCTCGCGCCCGAAACTTACATAAAGCGGCACAGATCATTGCTGAACAATATAATGGGAAGTTTCCAGAAACCATTGAAGAAGTCATTGCTCTTCCCGGTATTGGACGCTCTACTGCTGGCGCTGTTTTGTCATTATCATTAAAACAACACCACCCTATTTTAGATGGTAATGTAAAGCGAACCTTATCTCGTTGCTTTGCTATTGAAGGTTGGTCAGGTAAAAAATCCGTTGAGAATGCCATGTGGGAGGTAGCAGAAGAGCATACTCCTAAAGAAGGTGTTGAGCGTTATAATCAAGCCATGATGGATATGGGTGCAATGGTATGTACTCGATCTAAACCCAAATGTGAATTATGCCCAGTGAATGATCTTTGCCAAGCCAAAGCCCAAGATCGTCAATTAGACTTCCCTACTAAAAAACCTAAAAAAGATAAACCAACCAAAGAGGCATGGTTTGCTATCTACTATCATGATGGTGAGGTGTTACTAGAACAGCGACCTCAAACTGGTATCTGGGGAGGATTATATTGTTTCCCTGAACAACCAGAAAATACGTTAAGTGATCTCTCTGATCGTTATGGTATGGACGTAAAATCAAGCCAACAATTGATTGCTTTTCGTCATACTTTTAGTCATTACCACCTAGATATAACTCCCGTACTTATCACTCTGAACAAGAAACCGAACATGGTGATGGAAGGAACGCGTGGAGTTTGGTATAACTTATCCCAACCAATGACGGTAGGATTAGCAGCGCCAGTTCAAAAACTGCTGGATGCTTTACCGTTCGAAATTTCTAATGGAGAATAACCATGAGTCGCACTGTATTTTGCGTTCTTTTAAATAAAGAAGCCGATGGCCTAGATTTTCAACTTTACCCTGGTGAACTAGGTAAGCGTATTTTTGATAACATCTCCAAAGAAGCATGGGCTCAATGGCAGCATAAACAAACGATGCTGATCAATGAAAAGAAATTGAACATGATGGATCCTGAGCACCGTAAATTGCTAGAAACAGAAATGGAAGGTTTCTTGTTTGATGGTAAAGACGTTGTTATCGATGGCTACACACCACCAAGCGAATAATTTATAATAAATAAAGCAGTCTAATGACTGCTTTATTTTTATCTATTTCAGTACTATACCCAAGTAACCTCAAGGTGCTTGGGTATATGCACTTCTGCCGTTAATCTAATTATTGAATTCTTATCTATATTGTTTTTATGAAAAAAATTATCCTGATTGCTTCCGCTTGCCTTTTTCTTACCAGTTGTAGCCGAGAATCAATAGAATCTACTTTTGGGGTAAACTACGATACCACTAACCGTTTTGCCAAAAATCTAGCGCCTTTACCTGGCCAATTCACTAAAGATATTAAAGCGTTAGATTCGCTTATTAGTAGTTTTAGCGGTAATGTTGAAAAACGCTGGGGGAAAAATAACTTAGTGATTGCAGGAAAAAGCTCTTACGTAAAATACACTGATGGTTATCTAAGTCGCTCTCAAGTTAACTTCTCAACGGGTCAAGTCACTGTTGAAACCGTCGCTGGAACAGAGCCAAAAGCACATTTACGCCAAGCTATTATTACCACCCTTTTAACGCCTGATGACCCTGCAGGTGTCGATCTTTACTCTGATGCCGCAGTGACTCTCGGTGGAAAGCCGTTTTTATACCAACAGGTTGTCGATCAGGATAATAAACCGATTGAATGGTCTTGGCGCGCTAGTCGTTATGCTGATTACCTCATTGCTCACCATTTAAAAACCAAAAATATTGACTATAAGAAAGCTTACTATGTTGATATCCCTATGGTTAAAAACCACACTCAGCTACGAGAATATCAATATGCTGATATTGTTCGTGGTGCATCTCAACGCTATGATATCCCTGAAGATCTCATTTATTCTATTATTAGAACCGAAAGTAGTTTTAACCCTTATGCGGTAAGTTGGGCAAATGCGTACGGCTTAATGCAAGTGGTTCCTAAAACAGCAGGCCGTGATGTATTTAAGCTAGTTAAGAATAAACCGGGAGATCCAACACCCGAGTATCTTTTCAACCCTCATAACAACATTGATACTGGAACGGCTTATTTCTATATTTTAAAAACACGTTACTTAAAAGACATTCGTAACCCAGTGTCTAAACAATACAGCATGATTTCAGCCTATAATGGTGGAGCTGGTGGCGTATTAACGACCTTTAGTAGTAGCCGAAGTCGTGCAATTCAAGATATTAATAGCTTAAATCCAAATCAAGTGTATTGGGCTTTAACCAAAAAACACAAAAATGCGGAAGCTCGTCGCTATTTAGAGAAGGTTACTGCGTTTAAAAAAGAGTTTAATTCAGGGAAGATTTAGCGATAAAATCGCCTATTCGATGAATTATCAATCAAAAAATCAAAAAAAGAGACTATTTTGAAAAAAAAAGTTGACGGTTGAGGCAAAAATCCGTTTAATAGCGCTCGTTGCCCGGATAGCTCAGTCGGTAGAGCAGAGGATTGAAAATCCTCGTGTCGGTGGTTCGATTCCGCCTCCGGGCACCATACAATAAGATTGTTGGTGTAGTTCTAGATTTATTAAATAAATGCTAGATCACGAATAGTCAAAAGAATTTAGTGTGCCGACTTAGCTCAGTAGGTAGAGCAACTGACTTGTAATCAGTAGGTCACCAGTTCGACTCCGGTAGTCGGCACCATTCTTTTGCCTCGATAGCTCAGTCGGTAGAGCAGAGGATTGAAAATCCTCGTGTCGGTGGTTCGATTCCGCCTCGAGGCACCATACAATTCCCTTTTAGTTCAGTTGGTAGAACGGCGGACTGTTAATCCGTATGTCGCTGGTTCAAGTCCAGCAAAGGGAGCCATACAATTTAGTCTTTATAGTTTAAAGATTAATAAAAAATTAGTGCCGACTTAGCTCAGTAGGTAGAGCAACTGACTTGTAATCAGTAGGTCACCAGTTCGACTCCGGTAGTCGGCACCATTTCTTCCTTGTAAGAAGAACTCAAAATCTGTTCCCTTTTAGTTCAGTTGGTAGAACGGCGGACTGTTAATCCGTATGTCGCTGGTTCAAGTCCAGCAAAGGGAGCCATATTTAAAAATCTTGTCGTAAGATGAGGTTTTCTTATCACTGATTTAATTCAGTGATAGCAAAAAAATTAAGTGTGCCGACTTAGCTCAGTAGGTAGAGCAACTGACTTGTAATCAGTAGGTCACCAGTTCGACTCCGGTAGTCGGCACCATTTTTTTGCCTCGATAGCTCAGTCGGTAGAGCAGAGGATTGAAAATCCTCGTGTCGGTGGTTCGATTCCGCCTCGAGGCACCATTACAATTCCCTTTTAGTTCAGTTGGTAGAACGGCGGACTGTTAATCCGTATGTCGCTGGTTCAAGTCCAGCAAAGGGAGCCATATTAAAAAGCCTCATCATTTGATGAGGCTTTTTTTATGCTTGTTATTTATTAAATGCAGCACTACCATACCTTCCATTCGTATTGGCTCTTCATCTAAGGTTAAACAATGACTGATACTCCATCAGGAAAACCAGGCAACACTGGTATCAAGCGTGTAATCAAAGCGACAGGTTTTTCTATTCAAGGTCTTAAAGCTGCTTTTAAACACGAAGCTGCCATCCGCCAAGAGTTAGCGATGCTCGTTATTGCAACTCCTATTGCCCTACTTTTAGATGTGACTGTAGTAGAAAAAATCTTATTGGTTGGTGTGTTTGTTCTTATTTTTATGATTGAGCTTTTAAACTCGGCGATAGAAGCGGTTGTAGACCGTATAGGCCCTGAACATCATGAATTAAGTGGCAGAGCTAAAGATATTGGCTCTGCGGCTGTATTTGTCGCTCTGTGCTTTGCTGGCTTTACTTGGTTAATGATCCTAGGCAGCAACTACCTTTAATTAATTATAAGGACGATTCTAATGAACCCTATTATTCAAACATTAAAAGAACACAATGTTAGTGATGAGAAGATCGCTGAAGTATTTCAAACGCTAACACAAAATCCATTAGCAGCTATGGCTATCATTCAAAGCTTAGGTATTCCCCAAGAAAAGCTGCAACCACTAATGATGCAAGTGATGACAAATCCAAGCTTAATTAAAGAAGCTGTGGAAGAACTAGGTTTAGATTTCTCTAAAGTAGAAGAAGCAAAAGCAAAGCTTGAAGAGAATCAATAAACCTTTTCAATGAGCAACACTAAAGCCCTGACTTCGGTTGGGGCTTTTTTGTATCAAGAGAACGATGGTGTGCTTTCTATATCCCAGATACAACAAAGCCCCGATTTTCATCGAGGCTTTATCGTTTAAATGTGGTACGGTAGGCGGACTCAAAAATACACAATAAAACATTGAAATACAATAAAATTAAAACAACACAAAGATAAAAGGGTTACATCAGGGGTTACATGAAGAACCGCTCATATACTTAAAACCTCTATTTAACTCGAATATAGAGACCTATTATTTAAATTTCTAAAAATGTGATGTAACCCCTAATCTCATTATAAATTATGTTCAGGATATTTCATTACACATATTAGGATGCTATCCTATATAATAAAACTAATTATCTCACTACTAAATGAGATCATGGCTTATTCATACTAACCCTCTTGCTGAGATCAAAGCTGCTTTTAAGAAACCCAAAAAATAAAATATGGCGGCTCTTAAACCTGATGAGTTACCAGAACTAATGATAGTCATTGCTAATGCTTCTATTAAGCGCACTACTCGTTGTTTAATTGAATGGCAACTTCATACTATGACTCGACCATCAGAAGCCGCTGGAACACGTTGGGAAGAAATAGATTTAGAGAAAGGACTTTGGACAATTCCAGCAGAGAGAATGAAAAAGCGTAGAGAACATCGTATACCTTTAACTGCTCAGGCTCTTTCTTTACTTGAAGTAGTGAAACCTATCAGTGCTCATAGAGAGTTTGTATTCCCTTCTGATCGAGCACCACTAAAACCATCTAATAGCCAAACAGCTAATATGGCAATAAAACGTATGGGGTTTGCTGGCAGATTAGTAAGTCATGGATTACGTTCAGTAGCCAGTACTACGCTAAACGAGCAAGGCTTTGAATCAGACCTAATTGAAGCGGCTCTTGCTCACGTAGATGACAGCCAAGTACGTGCGGCTTATAACCGTACTGATTATCTTGAACGAAGAATACCTATGATGATGAGTGGAGTGGAGTGGAGTGGAGTGGACATATTGAGGAAGCATCGAAAGGAAGTCTATCTATATCAGGAATGAAGTGTTTATCTTTGGTTGGATAAGCGGCATAGATAAGGCTCCTTCGGGAGCCTTATTATATTTATGATCTTACTTCTACTACTGAGTTTTCACTATAAAAAATTATATCTTTTAACAACATTGCGGTATTGAAAATACAATAAAAAAGCAAGAACGATGTTAACAAAAACATTGAAATCAGATCAAATGTACCAAACCCTATAAAATGTTTACCTTGAAAAAAGGTTTGCATATATAAACCTTTCAACAATGCTAATGATGTAGAACCAGCAACTCCATATGTACCTATTCCAAAAAGAGTATCTGCATACGCTCCAAAATGTTTATAAATAAAGCTATCTTTAGCTAATTCATAGGATGCAAATAAGTATCTATGTATAAATAATACACCTGCAACAAAAGCCCAAAGAAGCTTGTTTAACAAGCCAGATTCTAATACTGCTTTTATCGGCTCTTTCATATCTGTTCCAAATAATTGGACGAACAATATAAGAAACATTAAAAAAAATATAGAAAAAGTCCATTTATAATTTACAGAAGTATTATTACTCACAATCTACTCCCATTAAACTTTTCAACTTTTTCTACTTCCTTGATATCACTATCTTTTCCTAATAGCCCCCCAAAAGCCCCACCAGCCAACACACCCGGAACCCCTCCAAATAAACCGAGAACACCACCTAATGCCATTCCTAAAGCAGCGCCATCTTGAGATTTCTCAGCCTTCACTTGGCTTACAAAATATTTTTCATCGTCAATATAAAATTCTTTTTTACCTAATAACTCTGCTAACTCTTTTTTAGTACTAGCCAACTTTGCTAGGTAATGCTTTTTCCCTGTACTACGACCATTAACTTTTTCTTCTACAAATAATCTCATATTATTGCCAATTTATTTTTCAATTCACTATTTTATTTCAAAAGATACTGGTACTGAAAATTTCAAGTTCTGCGTTGACACTTGATTCTTTTTAGAAGAAGAACCAGCATTAATACCGCCGCCAAATGAAATGACATTTAAGATTTTCGCATTAGTAGACAAATTAGAAGAACTATCTTTATTTTTTTCAGAACCGACTTCTACATTAATGTCAAAATCAAAAACAAGGACAGGTACAGATTTATCACTATTATCCTTTTGCCCTTTTGCTAATTTCAAATTAACAAGATCACTCGAAATAGTATTAAAATCATCCGTCCAAACGCTACCTAATTTATCTTTGCTCAATTTATCATCTGCATTTTTCAACCCTTTCAATACAGAATAAATACTAATTTCAATATATTCACTTAATTCCATTATTATTCCTTTTCATATTCTATGCGTCTTGCATCAAATCCCAAAACTCACTATCTAGCTTCTTAATTTCAATCACTTTTTCTACTTGCATACCTAAATTGAAATCATAAATGTATTGAGCAAGTTGCTCACCGTCGATCAATACCAATGCTGTTGAGCCATTAAGATTATTAGCATACTGATGAGCACCTTTAGAGTAAGAAGATGTGGTAATAAATATTCCTTTGTTAGACTGTGCTACAGCTAACGCACCAACAAATTTTTGTATCTCATCACGTCCGATAGTATTACCTATACCATAACGTTTTGCTTGGATATGGATCCGCCCTAACCCTAGCAAATCTTCTTTAATAATCCCGTCAATTCCACCATCATTAGTCGCTTGAGTTACTTCCCCTGCGTTTTTAACTTGTCCTCCGTAGCCCATTCGTTCAAGAAGAGATACAACAAGATGTTCAAATTCACGAGGAGATTTTCTCAGAACGGTTTCTAAAATTTCATCGTAAATAGATTTTTTAATCTCATCAAATGACTCTGAAAAAAGCTGTAATGGTGTTTTATCTTCATTATCAATGTCTGATGTATCATCAACAACTACAGGCTTAGATTTACGTTTAGTGTGCGCTTTATACAAAAACACTTGAGCATCTTCACGCTCTAACACTACACGACCTTCATCATTAATTTGATAGACTCCACGCTTTGGTTTATCGATATACCCAGCTAAATTCAAAAAACTCATAGCCCACGAAATCCGATCTAAAAATACAGGACCATTACCAGAGTCATACATTCTTTCAACCTCTTCAGTAGATAATTGAAAATGTTGTGTCAATGGCTTAACTAACTCTTTTAGTTTTTTAACTTCGCCATCAAGCAAGTGATTTAATGCTACAAATCGTATTTCATTATGCTTTGGAATTGTCATTTCTTTACCTATGAAGAATCACATTTAACATTATCAATTTTCGGTATTATCCAAACGAGTAACGAGATAAGAATATAACCCTTCAGCAACCCTATCGAACTCTTCCCCGACTTTTAAATCATCAGATAGCCCTGATAAAATTTCATCAGGCTCATTAACATCAATCCATCGTAATACCATATCGTCCGGTTCATCAGAAAATCCAACTAAAGAAAAACGGTGTTTATCAAACTTTCCATTATCTCCCATTTCTGACGCATACCCTTCAATCGGAAATTGACGATTTTTTGTTTTCAACATATTGATCGTAAAAGAAGGAATAACTAAAGTTCCATCTTGTTCTGGATCATTAGTGTTATTTATATATTTTGCAACGAGCATTAAAAACTCCTTTTATCTTTACTATCAAATTATGACTTTTAAACCCATCCTAAAACCCACCGATAAACGTATCGACAAAGCCTTTAAACTTCTCAGTTAAACGCCCTACGATTTGCTTACGTTGCAGTATGGTTGGCTTGCTCTCAAGTGTTGCCGCAAAATCATCACGCAATGGCATAACCTCACTCGTTTCATATCGACTGACTAAGCTCTCTAACTTACCTTGATTAAGCTTTTCTTCTATCGCCATTTTCTCTAGGGCTAGACGCTTTTCTTTTTCCCAAAAAAACTCAAACTCTTCTTCTACGTTCACTTGAGCTGGTATGCCATCAAGATGCTCATTCATGAATCGTTCAATCAGTTCTTTCTTACTTAATAACGTTGGGTCGGTACTCACTAAATTAGCAATGACTTGACGTTTTTTCACTTTAGCTTCTTCACTGTCTTCACCATGCAATTCACGCAATAGATGAAGAATATAAGCCACGTTGATTTCATCTCGGTGTAGCAGTTCTAATTCAAAATCGACATCATCTAAAATAGATACTTTTTCTTTGGTTGAGCCTTCACGTATCTGACGACTTAAATCAGCGTACTTACTAATAAAGTCTTGGAATTCTTGCTCATCCATCCCTGTTGATGCCATATCAAAATCAACAAAGTTACTTAGCATGTTTTTAAGCTGCATCAGTTTCCGAAATTGAAGCACAAACAGCTTTTGTGCATCTTCATCAGGTAAATCATCCACCGAATCAGGGGTTGGCGTGATTTCCATTAATGCCCCATACGCTTTATCAAAATCAGCTAATAGCTCATCGTAGGCTGGTGTCTCTATATCCTCTTTTGGTTGCTTATTAGAGAACAGCGTAAATGCCTCATCAGCGGCTTTTTTCAGGTTACGGAAGCACACGATATTACCGTGAGACTTCTTCTCATCTAACAAGCGATTAGGGCGTGAGAACGCTTGAATTAATCCATGATGTTTGAGGTTCTTATCGACATAAAGTGTATTAAGGCACTTGGCATCAAAGCCTGTTAAAAACATATTCACCACAAGAAGAATATCAATCTCTTTATCTTTCACTCGTTGGGACAGATTTTTGTAATACTTATCGAACGAGTGATAATCCTTGGTGGTATAGCTTGAGCCAAACATCGCATTATAATCCGCCATGAATGCTTCTAGCTTATCTCGACTGTGCAGTTTTATTGCATCTGTATTATTTAAGTATTTTGCAGCGGCTTCTTTAATTTCTACTGCATCAGATCCACCTAATTCATACTCTTCTTCTTCGTTGGCCTCATAACTAAAAATCGTCGCTATTTTTAGCGTGTGCTTACCTTCTGCTTTTTTCTTAGAAAACAATTCATAGTACTGAATTAGCTCAGGGATACCCGATACACACAACATGGCGTTGTAGGCGCGGCTGTGAGTCTTGCGATTATGATTGGCAATGATGTAATCAGTTATCTTATCTAGACGCTCTGGTGACGATAACAGCTCTTTGGTATCGATATCTTCCACATCAATATCTAAGGTATTTTTAGAGCCTGTTTTGTATTGATAACGACCAACGTATTCAATCGCAAACTTCAACACGTTTTGGTCACGGATAGCATCAACGATCACATAAGCATGTAGACGATCATCAAATAAGTCTTTGGTGGTTTTCTTGACTGAGTTCTTAGCCACTGCATTTTCAGCAAAGATAGGCGTTCCAGTAAAACCAAATAATTGAGCACCCTTGAAAAACTCAATCAAACTCTTGTGAGTGTCACCAAATTGGCTACGGTGGCATTCATCAAAAATAAACACAATGCGCTTATCTTTTAATGACTCCATCTCTTTTAAATAGCGAGACTTAGATATCACACTGTTAAGCTTTTGCAGTGTAGTGACGATTAATTTTGAATTGCGGTACTCATTAATTTTTTTGCCTTTAAGTGGCTTATCAATGAACTGGTGAAACAGCATATTGGTGTTTTCAGTGCTGTCTACACACCCTTTAGAAAAAGCATTAAATTCTAAGGCGGTTTGATAATCTAAATCTTTTCTGTCTACCACAAACACGACTTTATCTACTTCGGAAAGTGTCGTCATGATTTGCGCGGCTTTGAACGAGGTTAAGGTCTTCCCTGAGCCTGTGGTATGCCAGATATACCCGTTCTTAGTGGTGGTGTTAACTTGGTTAACTATCGCCTCTACCGCATAGAACTGGTAAGGACGTAGCACCATGAGGCACTTTTCTGTTTCATTTAAGACAACGTATTTACTTAGCATTGCGGTTAAATGTTCAGGCTGTAAAAACACCTTACTGAAATCAAATAACTGGCTAATGCGTTTATTGGTTACGTCTGTCCAATCAAAGGTTTGTTTGGCTGACATTTCACTGTTATTAGCAAAGTACTGAGTGTTTACCCCATTAGAGATAACAAACAATTGAATGAAATTAAACAAGCCGTGGTTAGCATGATAAGAATGTTTTTGATAACGCTTTACTTGGTTAAAGGCTTCTTTAAGCTCAATACCTCGACGCTTCAGTTCTATCTGAATTAACGGTAAGCCATTAACTAAAATGGTCACATCATAGCGATTGGTGTAGATACCTTTAACTGTGATTTGTTGGGCAACTTGATATGCATTCTTTTGTGTTGATGAAGCGGTATCATCAAAGAGTAACGTCAAATGACGGCTATCACCATTATCTAAAGTGATGTCCAATTGGTCACGCAGTGTTTTGGCTTTAGTGAAAATATTACCCTTTTCTAACTTGCCTAACACTTGAGTAAACTCTCGCTCTGATAAGGTGCAATTATTGACCTTTTCAAGCTGTGTTTTTAGATTAGCTTCAAGGGCGGTATTATCAGCTAATGTTACCACCTCAAACCCTTGCGTACTCAATTGGACAATTAACTTGTCTTCTAATTGTTGTTCACTTTGATAAGCCATTTGACGTTATTCTCTATAGTAAGGGCAAGCCATCAAGCTCACCCTTTAGTTACTTTTATTGTGTAGCCCTACACAAACATCTGCTGTAATAAGCCTTTTTTGAATTGCTTGGTTTGTTCTACTTGTTGCGTTACTGCGTCAATCTTCTTGTCGATAGATTGTAAGAACTGAGCAATTTTTTGTTGTTCTGCTTCATGAGGAAAAGGTACTGTAACTTGATAGAAATCCTTCTCTCCAATATTCAATAATCCATCCATTCTGGCGGAAGACGAAATCAATCGTCTCAACTGTCTATCAAGATATTTCAGACCAAACAATTGCTCATAAAAATCAGGCACACCTTTCTCTAATCCGAAGCTACGATATACAAATGGGACAAGAGCTTCGGAATCATTTAATAAATAGATACATCCGTATGTATAACTTTTAGAGTTTCCGCGATTATAAGCAAACTCTCCCTTTTTTAAATGAGTATATTTATCCAAACTCGTACCAGCAATAACCTGACTGAACCTTTCCTTTTGATGCAAAAAACCTTTCCCAGCAGAAATAGTCATTACATTTTCAATAACCACTTTCGCTTTACGTTTAATTGGTTTAGCTATATCAGCCAAGCGAAACACTTCCCACTCAGGAAACACTTTACCATCTTCATCTTTAAAGCGAAGCTGCTGACTAAATATCTGCTGCATTACGCCTTTTTTGTATTCTTTTAAAAGACGATGCTTTTCTGTTAGTTGACTGATTCTGCTATCAACTGACGTTAGGAAAGAGGCTATTTTAGTCTGCTCCTCAAAACTCGGATAACTTAATTTATAATCATCGATTTGCTTCTTACTTATATGTGGTATAGCTGAACTAGTGTTAACAATATCTACATATCGCTGAAATTTCGCAGAAGTGATATGCTGATATATGTACTTTATTGAAGTTCCTTTTTTAGGGCGAAGCCTAGCTACTCGCTGCACTAATAATGATCCAGAATCTTCTGCATTAATTAAAGCTACATTTTTTCCTACTTTAGAACCATCCATTCCGATGACTAAATCATTTTCTTGTAGAAAATATTTTTCTATTTTTGATACGCTTCCATTGTAAAATCTATCAATCTTTACTGAGTGTCTAATTCGACCCTCAGTAATATTAATACCTCGCATTAATTTATAGCCTTCACTACTTTCTGATATATCATGGCTTTTAAATGCGTAACCATTCAGTTGTTCTGTATGCATACCAACATTTGATATCACCCATGAAGAATAGTCACTCTCATTATCATCTTTAAAGCGTAAACTCGGAGTTAATACAGTCTTCATCCCTTCACCTCAAACGGTGCATCAATACCCAACTCAGCACAAAAATCAGCAATCGTCTTATCTGTCTCTAACATGGTTTCATCGTTATCAACTAACTGTTTGGCTACGGCTGCTAAATCGACGACTTCCTCTTCTTCAAAGGTATCAACATAGCGAGGAATATTAAGGTTGTAATCATTCTCTTTTAATTCAGCTTGTGTGGCGATATGAGCGAATTTCTTTAACTCTTCTTCTGATAAGTTTTCACGCTTCGTCACTGCATTTAAAATGCGTTCTAAATCCGACTCACGGATAACGTTATTGTTTGTGCCTTTCTCAAAGTGATTACTCGCATCAATAAACAATACATTATCATCATGCTTACGGTTCTTTTTAAGCACCAGAACACACGTAGGGATAGACGTACCAAAGAAGATATTAGCTGGTAGACCAATCACCATATCTAGGTAGTTTTTCTCAGCAATTAAATGCTTACGAATATGCCCTTCTGCTGCACCACGGAATAACACACCATGAGGCAATACTACTGCCATTGTGCCGTTGTCATCTAATTGATGAACCATGTGTTGAACAAAAGCAAAATCCGCTTTGCCTTTAGGGGCTAACTTGCCGTAATCCGCAAAACGCACGTTGTTTAGATGCAATGGGTTTGCTGACCAATCCGCAGAGAACGGAGGGTTGGCAACGACCGCATCAAAACGGTCCTCAATATGTTGAGGGTCTTCTAGTGTGTCATCATTTTGAATATCGAAACGGTTGTAATGAACATCGTGCATTATCATGTTCATGCGAGCTAAATTGTAGGTGCTTGGGTTTTGCTCTTGTCCGTAGAATTGTAAATCTTCGTTGTTGGCTTCTTTCGCTACACGCAAAAGTAATGAGCCTGAGCCACACGTAGGGTCATACACTGATTTGAGTTTAGGATTATTAAGCGTGACTAACTTAGCCAGTAATTTAGACACCATTTGAGGGGTATAGAACTCCCCTGCTTTTTTACCTGCACCACTGGCAAACATACCAATCAAGTATTCATACGCATCACCTAGAATATCAATTTCACTGCTTTCTAAGTGGAAATCAATATTGTCTAAATGCTTGAGTACTTGAGAGATAAGCTTGTTACGTGCATCAGGGGTTTTGCCTAGCTTGTTTGAGGTTAAATCCAAATCATCAAACAGGCCGTTAAAGTCTTCTGCACTGTCTGCACCCATTGTGCTATTTTCAATGTTGTTCAGTACTTGGGTAACATCATCAAGAATAAACTCACCGTCTTCACCTGCTTTAGCGATAACGTGGAATAACTCAGACGGTGTAAAGAAATAACCAAGTTTATCTAACGCTTCTTCTTTTACGGCTTCTAGGATTTCTTTACCATCTTCTGTGGTGGCATTCACATTCGCAAAAATAACGCCATCTTCTGACAATATTTCATCTGCGTATTTGTTGAGTTTGTCTGATAGGTATTTGTAGAAGATTAAACCGAGAATGTAATCACGAAAATCATCCGCTGACATATTGCCACGTAGAGTATTGGCAATGTTCCAAAGCTGTTTTTTAAGCTCTTGCTGATGTTGTTGTACGTTGGTTTCTGTCATGAGATTTAAGGCTCTTTAATGATAACTCGATGCAATGAATGTTCATTGCTAAATAATGCCGAGATTCTACCAATAAGTAGCCCTTTATAGCTAATGTTCTTCTGTTACGTTGCCGAGGGTTTCACAATAGCGATAATAAATAAACGACACACGTATAAAATTTTTATTAGTGTCGT
The DNA here is from genome assembly GCF_028765525.1 of Aliivibrio sp. S2TY2. Lineage (NCBI taxonomy): Bacteria > Pseudomonadati > Pseudomonadota > Gammaproteobacteria > Vibrionales > Vibrionaceae > Aliivibrio > Aliivibrio sp. S2TY2. Next base: position 144,892 of record NZ_JARACS010000006.1, read on the forward strand.
TTATCCATTTCTTTTTATTTATTCATCATCACCGTATGCTGCCATTGATGCCAACGCATCCGCCTCTTCATTCCCTTCAATACCACTGTGCGCTTTCACCTTAACCACCTCTACATACTTCTCGCTACGCAGTTCATCCACTTGTTGCCACAAATGACGATAAGCCACTGGCTTTTTATTTGCTTTACGCCACCCCTTAGCTTTCCAACCATCAAGCCATTCGTTGTAGCCTTTTACACAAAACTCACTGTCTGAATAAATGATGTCGCCATCAGCGGCATATTCTAATCCTTCGACTAATGCCATGAGTTCTAGCTCTGCATTGTCTGTTGCTCTATTTACTGTAATTGAGTATGAATCGATTAAATCATCGTCTTCATCGTATACCGTAATACCGATACCGCCTTTCATGCAACCACCTTGATTGTTTGGTGCTGCGCCATCGACGTAAATTGAGTAAGTATTTGTGCTCATGGGGTTCTTCCTTATTTGGATTTGCTGGCCTTAGTAGACCAGCCTTAATTAATTCTTAAGTGGTGTGGTGGATTAGTTCTTGGGGAGGATTGCTTAGGCTTGTTTCTCATCACGTTGGCTTAGGCGTTCATGCATCCATTCTTCAACTTCGCTTTCTACCCATGCTACGGCTCTATCGCCTAACGACACGCTTTTAGGGAATCGGTTTTCTTCCATGAATTTGTAAATGCTTGAGCGACCTAATGCCGTTAATGCCATGACTTCTTTTAGTTTTAAAAAACGCATGATGGTTATCCTTTGAGTTATAAGTTCAAAAGATTCCTCTCCAAAATACTTTTTTATTTTGGGTACGCTTTCCCTGCCTCATCGACCTCTATCCACCACGTTTCCAAATAATTTCAATCACATATTACCTCCTTGTATATACCTATCTATTCTTTCAAGGAGTTCCATTATGCATTCAACCGATTACGTCACCACCGCCCCTATGACGGCCTTACAAGTCTTTGAGAAAGCCGCTGAGTTACTTGAACACCAATACAAACGTGAGCAGTCATTCACTAACCCTGAGCACACCAAACGTTATCTATCGATGAAATTAGGCCATCAAGAGCGTGAAGTGTTTGCAGTACTGTTTTTAGATAACCAACATCAACTGATGAGCTATCAAGAGCTGTTCTATGGGACGGTGGATTCTGCCAGCGTATATCCTCGTGAAGTCGCAAAGGCGGCATTACAAGCCAATGCCGCTGCGGTGATATTTGCTCATAACCACCCTTCAGGTATTGCTGAACCATCAGAATGCGATAAACGCATTACGACTCGATTAGTGGATGCATTGAAGCTATTGGATATCAGAGTGCTTGATCATGTGGTGGTTGGCTCACCTTGCGTCTCTTTTGCTGAACGAGGGCTTATCTAATGAAAAGAGAAGTAGTGGTTCACGGTAAAGACTTAGCCTTACCAATAAATCTGCATCGTCACCTTGAAGTGGTACTCGATAGCTTTTCCCTTCGTACTGATATCAATCGACTGTCTGTAAATTTTAGAGACACCAGTTATTACCATCGTCGAGAAGGATTGCACCCTGTAGAAATGCGCTTTGAGCGAGACGAAGATAATCGTCACATTTGGAAATTGGTGTTTATTGCCAGCTTTTCTTATCCAGATGAACACAGCCCAAACGTTGCACCTGAGCTGTATTTCAATTTTAAACGTGGTTGGTTCTATCAACCAGACATTCAAGGCTGTGAGCTTGCAAGGCCGCAAGTCATCGACCTATTTACTTCATGGGCACTCGCCTTTTGTCGTCAACTACGAAACCAACACTTTGATGACATTTCAGCTAACGAGATACGCACTTAATCCCATCCAACCTTAATTCGTTTTACCAAACTATTATCTTATTTCAATCATAGGAGGACACACCGTGTCTGAATTACAAACCATCATTACCACCACTACTCTTATTCCTACGCTATTGCCAGTATCAAACAAGCTGAACCAGTGCCTTATTAATGCGCTTAATCAACGCCCTGAATTACATTCTGGCTTAGAGGAAACAAACATTGTCATCTTCAACTTTCGAGATAAAAGCTACAGTGCTGAAAACGGTGGTTTCCATCCTGTTGAGATTGCCTTAACCAAAGAAGCCGATAACACATGGCAATTCGCCTACATCACTGACTTTGCCTTTGTGGGTAATCACTATCCAGAGTTAGCTAAAGAATTAGATTTTGATTTTCTTAGTGGTGAATGGTTTGCCAGCTACTTAGGGGATTATTCATCCATTAAAAACAATGCGAATGCCGCTGAACTGTACCGCTTATGGGAGCATAACTTTCTGGCTTATGCCTCTATGGGGATGTATGACGAAATAGAAATCAACGTATCTTAATCACCTTCCTTTCACTTCAATACCACACACATCATGCCGCAGCCTTTTGGTTGCGGTTTTTTTATGCCTAAAAATCAGGATAACGAAATCATGAATAAACAAATAATCCCTCCCCTTAATCCCTTCTCTGTCTTAGTCAATTGGTCTGAATCCAATGAGTTCAATGAAGGCCAGTTGTATGACTTCATGGACTTTGAGCGTAAAGCATTGGACGTCGCTAAACAAAACCCATTAGGCGGTTACGACAAAACCAATGTCACCGTGACGTTTGAAAATGGGGATGAACACCAATGTCGATTAGATTTAGGTTGTGGTGGCAATGACACAGGCTTTGCTGATCATTGTCTTAGCACACTTGAATATCATGAGAAACATCACCTCAATGCGGATAAGCCGTGGTTACGTAATGATGCCAATCATCAGCAATTAATCTCTCTTATTAGAACCTATCGTTTTGATACTGAGTTTGTAATTGACGCTCGAATTCAAACCATCAAAGCCACTGAACTTGCCAAGCAACAAGAACGAGATAAAGAGCAAGCCAAACGTGAGCAAGAAGAAAAAGAATCGCAAACCCACCAAGCCAATGAAAAGGCATTTCAAGCGGCTCTAGTGATCCCTGAATGGGCGAAAGGCGTGATCGTAGCCACTTACACCGAATACGATAAAGAACGCAGTGAGCCGTATTCAGGAGAGCATCATACTAAAACCCTTCGCACTATTATTTTAGCGTGGTCACCCCATACCAAACGATTATTTCCAGAGTTACGTAAAGCCTGTTTGAATCACTCTGATACGGTATTTCTAAACGACAAAGAGCAAAGCTGTGAGCACCGTAATAACTACGGTATAGGGCAAGGCTCAGGCTTAACGGATGTGGATTATCTTTATCATGGTTGGTGCGTGGAGAAAATCACCTTTGGAACGTATCGCAGTAAATCACAGTACGTGCCATTGGGAGAGATGAATATTCCTGAATGAAACGCATAAAAACAACGAGGAGGCTAAACGGCCTCCTCTCTTATTTTATCGATTAAAACCGCATTGGACGCTTGATGCCCAATGGCTATTTACACTCTAGGGAACGTTATTATTTGAGTCATCACTATGCCAGCTATCAATCGAAACACCATCCAAATCAAACTCATTCATGAGCTATTTGAATTAATCAAAACCAGTGCATCAACACAAACTAAAGAGATAGCTACGGATGAACTACTCAGACGTGGTTATACCCTTGATGACATCAACCTCATTGCTAATTCAGATAATCAGTAATCACTGAGCATTTACCCATGACGAAACAAACACGCTTTAGTACTCAAGAGCACTTGTCTGTTGTGTTTGAGATATATCAGCTCGTTCCTCATCACTTTAAGACCACCACCAGAGAAATTAGAAACCAATTAATTGAAAGGGATATACATCGTGATACGCGCACCATACAGCGCAATCTCAATATATTGGTGGATCTTAACTTGATTGAGAAAGATGACCGCAGCAAACCTTATGGTTATCAAAACAGATTACACCACCACGCTATACCACCAAGGGACGCACTTATCTTTCAGTTAGCGAATGAGCATTTCATTCACCTAACACCAGCAAGTCTTTTAAAAGCATTACAGAATCGATTTGAAGACGCTCGACGTTCTCTGTCTTCAATAGCGAGTACCACTAAAGAAAGACAATGGCTTAAAAAGATAAGCAGTCAATTACCAGACCAAACCCATGAGGATAACTTTCAAAAAATAAACACGGCTCTTTATCACAATCATTGGCTTACCTTGCATCTGCATGAAACCGCAGCCTTGTATGTCATGCCGCTAGGATTAATTCACCACCACTCACAAATTGAATTAGTCATAGGGCAATACATCAATGAGCAATTAGAAACTCAAGTCATAGCCATTGAACACATCAACACCGTGAGCGTATCAACGTTCACCTTTGAATACCCATCCACCTTCAATGTGAACTCACATTGGAAAAAATAATATAATCAATACCATTAAGGAATAAACACCATGAAAAAGGCACTTATCACACTCGCATTAATCGCAAGTACCTTTACGACTCAAGCATTAGCTGAATCTGCACCAATGGATATTTCAGTAGAAACACTTCCAGCTCAACACAACATTAAAGTAACAGCTCTTGCTAATAATCTAAAGGTGACAGGTATTGTAATGAACCGTGGTAACTGTGACGTGAAGCTGGCTCAAACGCGCTTACAAGTAATCCAAAACAAACCACGCCCACGTTACCCTGTTTCTCTAAACTATGGACAAAGTACCATTGCTTACGCATTAACCTATCAATGTGACGTTCGTGAAGTTACCGTTCAAAGTAATCAAGGTGATTGGACGTGGACATTTAACTAATTCAAACTATTACCAAAAAACCAACGGCACACTTCAAAGGAGGTGTGCTGTTTTATTTTCAATTGGAGTTATTCATCATGTCATTTGCCGTTTTAATTATTTTCGCATTATTCTTAAATCAGATTAACAATTTACCAATAACAAAAGGGGCATTTAGCCTAAAGGCAACATTCTGGGGATTTGGGGTTCTAGGTAGCGTATTGCTGTATGGGATTAGTATTTGGTTCTTCATGGATAAACTCAATACAAGTACCTTAGAGTATCAAGTTAATTCGGCACTCACTACGGTACTATCTGTTTGGCCTGTTTATGCTTACATTGCTTTACGTGGCATTTGGAATGCATCAAAAAACTCAGGAGTATTGGCAAAATTAGCGGCTCGTTATTTTTCCATTTTCTTTGTATCAATAATCATAGGCTGTGCACTAATCCTTAAGTTTCAATACGCAGCAGCATTAATCATTATTCTGATTATGAAAAAACAGAGAGCTAAAAAGCTCCCTGCTTAGGTGTCAACGAGAGGAGGCTTGGCTTCCTCTTTTTTTTAGTTATATGTCAATCTAAATGGCTCAGAGCTACACTGCGCTGCCGCCATACCTTCTGCATCATTATTACCTTGCACATAACAGTAACCCCCATCTTGCGCTGATTTAAGGTAGCTATAGTCACATCCATTAGAGCCGCACAGATTAGAGTAAGAAATTCGATAAGTAACATTATCAAGCATGGCAACACTAATGTGCCCTGTCATTGCGGCATCGGTATTCGTGGTGTTCAGATACATTTCTAACTCAATGGTATTCAAATCCATCCCATCAACTTGAGCGTTAGATTGTGGCTGGTAGCTATATGAATCATTATCATCAAAGTACCCATCACCATGTAATGCAATTACCGCAGACGCTATCAGATTACAAACTAACGATAAAACGATTAGCCCTATCGTCCACTTCCATTGCTTACCCATACGGTCATGAATATAACAAGGAGCAAATAACCACCACCAAGACCAGCCTGTGTAATTGGCTGATTTCTTAAATCGCCATAAGTCTTCTGCCCATGCTGCAAGGATGATTAATAACGAAATTACAGCCATACCCGATGTTGACCATAACCCAAACGCTTGCCAGCTATTGCCTTCAATCAGATAAGACGCAAGATACGTTGCAATGGCTGCAAAGGTAGGCGCATAGATAAAACGCCAAATACTCCCAAGCTTAGTACTAAAACTTTCTTCATTAGAATTAGGTGTTTGTAACGGTGGTGGTACATCATTGCTGCTTAGTGGTGGTGGCACATCTTCTAGGTATTGAACTAATTCACTTTTTTCTAGAGTTACCCATTCTGTCATTCCTTTTTTCCACACTTGAGTTCCTTGATGGATAACCCCTTGAGTAATCAATTCAATTATCTCAGTGGTAGATACACTCCCTTCCCTTTTTCCTTTAGATTCATAGAACCACATTGCTTGTTCACTCATTTTATTTACCTAACGTAATAACAATAAAAGAGAAACGTACAATCCGTAGGGGCATCAAGTGTCTCATACCGTATTAGTGGTATGAGTAATGATTTGTTTTGTGATAAGTAACTCAGAAACAAGGTGATATGGGACTTAGGAAGCTCACTATTTACATTTAAATCAAAAGCTGTAGAATCTCCCTCACATAATTAAAGAACCCCCTAAAGTTCTAGTCTGTGTGGAATTTGCATAATTTTAAGCCCCGTATCCGTTCGGGGCTTTTTTTTATTCAAACGAAATCTCAAGAAATACATGACCATAATCAGAGCTTAAAGGGATTAAGACAATCTTATCTTTCGATTGATGCCTAATTGTATGGTTCTCACCAGACACCACCATTGGGGTTGCCATGTCAAAATCAAACCCTTGCTCACTCAATAATCGTTTAGCTCCACCAGCGACCATATTTGTTATCTCACCGACCATATCAATCACATCAGCATCAATAGTTTGATGACTTTCTCCAACCATTTTCTTCATCGTCATTAACGCTAATTTCTTTTCAAACGTCACAGACAGCGAGCCTTTAAGATTAGGTGCAGTCAAGCCAATAAGACCAGACACATCCCCTTTAGCTTCCGCCCCTTTCTTTAACATGGGCTTTTTAGGCGTTAACTGAATGCTTGACATGGTTGATAACACATTCATTAGAGAGGTTAAAAAAGGATTGATAAATTCAGCTTTCATGATTCTTCTTTATTGTTAATAAATACAAGCAATCAGTATAACCCACTACCGCCTAAAAAGCTTATTAAGCCGCCTATTCCACGTATCGTGCATTTACATTTCATATTAATTACGTACAATGACCTCGCATATAAAAAGCCAACAAGTAATTTATTGTGCGACATGGAATTTGCATAATTTCAAGCTCAGGCTCTGCGTCCTGAGCTTTTTTTTATTTTAAATACAGGCACGACCATGAGTTCAACATTAGAAACCCCACTTTATAACGCAATCAAAGACGGTGAAAGGTTGCTCCCAAACATGCCACGTCGTTGGTTATCTAAATATGGCGCATTAAACCCTCGCTCTGATTTAGAATCTAAAAATGAACGACATTTAATCGAAACCTATCGAGCCTTACGAACCACCGCAGAACAACTGTTACCAGCGAAAAAAGCCTCTGATTAACATCGTCAATCCTACTCAGGTAGCGAGATTGTTTTTTGTTCATTTGGTTTCATGGTATGCGTTTGTTTTTCTATATCCCTAGTTGGTTGTTGAGTAAGAGCAAACTGCATTGCCAACCGCAACTCTTCTTGTTTTTTGATTTTCTTTCTATTGAAGAAATTTATTATTTTTATCATATTACCCACCTAGCCTTATGAATAACCTAAATAATAACCAAATCTATACATGAAGTATGTTAACGACCCTACATTCTAGTTAACAATTACAATTAGAAAGCTCGCTACGCCTCCTAATGATTTAGATAATATATTATTAACTAAAAGCCCTTTTTACGACAATACGAGGACTAGCACCAAATGACCGTACTCTAGATGAAATGACTTTGGTTCGTGCCTTACACAAGTAACTGGCTCGATACATCAATTCGTCTAACTGGTCTTCATAATCTAATGAATTACCATCAATGTAATAACTGCCATTCTTAGGGAAGTGTACTAATCCTGATTCACTCGCTACCGCTTCACCTAATGCACTAAACCATGCTTGCTGTATTCGATTAGCTAATGTTCCTACTACACGATAACTTCCTAATAAATGATAAGCGTCTTTGTTAAATAGCAATACTAAATGGTAATGTTCTAGTTCGTTCTCTGTACCTATTTCTCTCGCCCATACATAACGTAGGGTATTAGGGTAAATACGAGTGCCTAGCTTACTACGCTTACGCTCATGGGCTTTGAGTTGTGCTTTAAGTGAACTAATAAATCGAGTCATTAACCTAGAGTGATTAATTAACTCGTTATCAGGAAAGTGTAAATCCACTCTTAATGCAAAGATTCTAGTGTAATCGTCTAGCATATCCTGAACAGTATTATCTAAAGTGGTTAGGTATTGAGAATTTAAGCCTTCACCATTGTTATACAGTCGGTATGGGTATAGTTGATTAGTCATGTTGTTATTCCTTCAAAGTTAGTCTCAAAGGAATAATTGAGTAGATTATTTTTTATTGGTGATAAGGATTAGCGTTAATCAAATGGGTAATGGATATGTGTTGGTTAGGATTACTAATGAGTATGACTAGGAAGGTATCAGTAGGCAGTATGGTTAGTGTGTATTACTAAAGAACAATGGTATGTATTAAGAAAGAACATATATAATATTATATCCAACACTACACGATTGTTGTTACCTAAAGGATGTTAAGGGCATTAATCAAAAACACCCTAGGCATTCACAGGATAGCAGAAATCAAATCACTCTGACGTTAGGTATATCTTTCCTACTATAAGATTTAACACTGATAACATGACGAATATCATTAGCAACTAGCTTTTGTGAGTCGATTAAGTAAACCTTGAATTGATTCTTAACTAGCAGCGTTACTGTTACATGGTAACTGTCACCAACAGTACCATTCATCCTTGTACGGTTAAAAATTACATTGATACTGTCAGGCTTCTCAAATTTTGTAAAATGATGCACAAACAAACATTTCATTTTTATTGCTATGTATAAAGACTGCTGGATTAAAAAAACAACCAATCGATGAGCTTGAGACTCAAAGGATATATCATAGCTATCTTGATTATCTAACCATTGTTTAAATGATTCAGGGGTAACAATTACTTCCGCCTTAAACTTGTCTTCTGCTTTCTTTTTTTCTTCTATCCCTTTCTTACCTGTAAATGTAGCATCATCGAAAATAAAATACTCTCGATTAAAAGACATTGAAAAAAGGCTACTCCTTGTCAGTAATAACTCCATTCTTTCTCTCTTCAGAAAATTACATTTCTTTAAGTCTAAGCTATCCACGTCATCCCAGCATTCACTCAAAAGTACAGATATGATACTTTCACATTTATTAATAATTAAATTAGTGATCCCCATAGAAGCATTTACATCATCACCAAATAATGCAAATAGAGCATTCAAATCCTTATCTTTTGTTTTTCCATCAATATGCCTAACATACTGGATATCCCGAATAAAAATTTCCAATTGTTCTAAAACTGATGGGGCAAAAAGAGAAGTACTCGAAGCTTTCTCTTTCTTATCTGGATGATATTTTTCAGTTTTAATTTCCCCAAGATTTAAAAGATAATTATTAGGTGTTTTACCAAAAAGTTTCCGTCCAGTCCCTCCACTTTGACTAATGAAAACATACTCCATTTCACTTAATTTTTTCAACTGAGATTTTAAACGGTCAGAAGATATTCCACCCATCATTTTTCTAATTTTGGCTTTACTCAACCTCTCAACGGATCCTGAACTATCAGAGTGGATCAATAAAATAATTAAGAGCAATAAATTTGACACACTCAAGTCACATTCATTTTTAACACAGCCTAACTTAGACTTCTTTGTTAACAAATCAACAACTGTAAAACGATGAACATTGCCATACTGTCCGTTATCAAAATCAGAACTAAGCTTACTTAACGAGACTGAATCAAACTCACAATACCGTACTTTTGACCGTCTTATTTGGGCTAATTTATTTTTAGGTAACGACAAAAATTTCGAGACTTCCGAACAAACAGTCTTTGTCACGCCATACTTACTCACAAGCTGTTCTACTGAAATTTCTATTTCTTTACTTTCCACGCTATACTCATAGAGCAAGCACAGCAACAAAAAACACCCTTCAGGGCTAAGTTCCTCTATATCAGACAATATATACCTAACTAACCTGCAATCGAATTCCATATACACACCCCGTTAATAATTAATAATCAAATACTAGTTTTAATAGATACTAGTTAACCACAAAGGCTTGTATAATACCTAAAATAAGTTTTTTAAAAAGGAATATACAACAATGATTAACACACTAACTGACTTTAATTGGAACAATAAAGATGATAGATCATGGTTAACAACGTACTTCTTAGACAGTACTCGAAAACCAAAATCTGATATTTCAATACCTAGCATAAAAGGAATTAGAGAAGAAAAATCACAAGAACTGTTTGAGCTGTTTTTTGAGAAACTTCAACATGGTAGTGAAGACGATAAGAGGATCAGAAAAAATGTAATGTCTGCTTGGAGGAAGAAACTTAAACAACTTGAAAACTACAAACAGATTAACATCGAACTAACAAATGATGAATACGATAAGCTAATATCTTTAAAGAACCTCAAAGATAAAAAAGCTACCATCAAAGATACAATCCTTGATTTAATTTACAATGAATATGGTGAACATCAAGATATAAGACAGGAATTAGAGAAAGAACTCAGAAAAGAAATAACACAAGAAATGAGAAAGAAAGCACGAGCAGAAGTGCCAAAAAGAAGTGTTAAATCACCTGTAGAAATAGTGCCTATTTCTAATAACCATCGAGAAGAAAAAATCGAAGATAAGGCACAAATAGAAAGCCAAATAATTGAAAAGATAGAAGCTCTTAACAATGATACTAACGCTAGGTTTGAGAAGTTAGAATCTATGCTATCTGAAGCAATGAAGTCAAAAACAATAAAAGAAGAGACAGCCCCACTGACAGATCAAGTTCAAGATAAACAACTCATAGAAGAACCTCTTAACCTTGAAACTAAAGTATCACCAGAAAAAAAAGAAACTGACGAGAAAAACACACTATTTAATAGTGAAAGCCGAAGCGATTACTATTTTACCAAGTTGCAACTTTTAACGGATTAGAATCCTTATACCAAATTTATATACTAGGACGACCTTCCGCTTTAGAGTTCTGTAATATATGAAACCACATAAACATTCATCAAATTAGACTATAGGCACACAGTTAGGTACATCATCAATAATTAAACCGTTAATATGGCAATTAAATCAAAGGTTAACATACCTAATTAAAATGACCCCAGCGCAGCCGATTATAATTAGTCATAATCGGTTGCACTTTATGATCTCTATTACCAAATATTAACCATTAACAATACTCAAACCTTTATAGCCAACTTCTAAAATCTCTCCGGTTGACGCCCTCTCAATTCTCTCGCTCCACCACTGCATCATTGGTCTTCTACGCTCAAGATAATCTGTTCGATTGTATGCTCGTCGAATTTTATTTTCATCCTCATGAGCTAATGCAGCTTCAATTAAATCACCATCGAATCCCTGAGCGTTTAATGTTGTACTCGCTAAAGATCTTAATCCATGAGCCGTAGTACGATCTTTAAAGCCCATTCTTTTAAGTGCCATATTTGCTGTCTGAGGATTACTATGATCTTTTGGTGTTCTGTCAGCAGGAAAGATAAATTCTAAATGACTTGATATCGGTTTTACTATATCGAGTATTTCAAGCATCTGAGGTGTTAACGGTACAATATGCTCTCGTTTCATTTTCATTGTTCGAGAGGTAATAATCCATACTTTATTTTTTAAATCTATTTCTTTCCATCTTGCTTTTACAGCTTCTCCGGGACGAACCATCGTATGTAATTGCCACATAAGCAAACAGCGAGTCACTATTTTAGTATTACTAAGATTAATCTTCTTTACTAATTCAGGTAATTCTTCTGGTGTTAAAGCAGGATTATGAACCACTTTTTTTGTAGGATACAGTTTAGTTATATCAGCAAGAGGATTAAACTCTATAACTCCTGAAGCTACGCCTAATCGCATTACCTCATTGATGATAATACAAAGACGTTTCACCGTTTCGATCTTTCCATCATCAGCTATAGGATCAAGAATATTTTTAACTAGCATTGGTTTAATATCAGTCATTAAAAGAATTGATAAATGAGGTGATAAGTATTTAGTTAGTAATCTTTCACGCTTTATATATGTACTATGAAGAGTATTTTCTTTTTTTAATGAAAGCCATCTAGTCGATATGCTATCAAAAGTATGACCTAAAGCATCCCTAATTGAAGCTTCAGACTCTAACTTATGTAATTTAGGATCGATGCCATTTGCAACTAAAGACCTTGCTTCATCTCTCTGCCTTCTAGCTTGAGCTAATGTCACATCAGGATAACTACCAAAACTAATCTTAAACCGTTTTTTAGTAATAGGTACTACATAAGTAAAAAACCAAGACTTACCACCTGTAGGTCGAATACGTAATGCAAGACCATCACCATCATTTAAGGAGTACTCTTTATCTTTAGGCTTTGCTTGTTTAACTTGAGTATTTGTTAGTGGGGTTACTTTCTTTGCCATTAATTTATACCGCAATCAATATAGGGGTTACATTGAGGGTTACATAAATGTCTGGATTCCACAAGATAGCAATGAACGTCTATGGACAAGGATGCACGCTAAACCCTGATATATAAACGAAAAAAGGACGTCCTAGGACGTCCTTCTTCTTAAATATGGTACCGGTAGGCGGACTTGAACCGCCACTCCTTTCGGAAACGGATTTTGAATCCGTCGTGTATACCAATTTCACCATACCGGCTTTATCAGCATTGCTGCTTGATGTGATTGATTATACTCAGAGATGATCTTGGCGCAAGCTCTTTATTACTCTTAGTTTTTTGTTTGCTGAAATAATCAGCATTTATTTACAATCTGATTTTCATTTTTGCTTTCACTATCGTTATACTGCTGTCAGTTTTTTAATTTATGGAAGATAAAATGACAACACAAAAACAAGCGGGCTTTATGCGTCGCATGGGAGCTTGGTTCTACGATACATTAATCATCAGCGCTGTCATGATGCTAACTGGTGGCGCTATCGTCGCTACTCTTGAAATGCTTTATGGTGCAGGGATCATTAGTTATGGTGACTTTCCAGATGTAAGCTCTTATTTAAACCATGACCCATTATGGCGCAATCTTTACCCAATTACTCTTATCTCTATATTTGTAGGCTTCTTTGCATACTTTTGGTGTAAAGGCCAAACGCTTGGAATGCGTGCTTGGAAACTTCAAGTACAACAGCTTGATGGCTCGCCAATCACCCTAACTCAAGCGATTATTCGTATGTCGACTTCAGCTTTTGGTTTAGGCAATCTGCTTGTGTTTATCTCTAAAGACAATGCAGCTTTTCAAGATACTTGGGCAAAAACTCGTGTTATCGTTTTAGATAAAGCCGTATAAATAGTAAATCACAATACATATAAAAAAAGGAGGTACTCTGCGGTACCTCCTTTTTACGTTAAAGCTTTCTATTTAGTAACCCTAAGGTTATAAATAAAAATATCAAACTGGGCCCTAAAGCGCCGAATATCGGGTGAATGTTGTATACCAATGTCATTGGACCAAACACTTCATTCGAAATATAGAAGGTAAAGCCAGCAATCACACCAGATAAAATACGAGCCCCCATCGTCACACTTCGTAATGGGCCAAACACAAATGAGAGCGCTAAGAGCATCATTACCGCAACCGATATAGGCTGCAGTGCTTTACGCCAAAATGCCAACTCATAACGTGCTGCATCTAACTCTGAATCTTTTAAGTAATTCACATAATCATAAAGACCAGTAAGAGACTGCTCTTCAGGCTTAACCGTTACCACCGCCAACTTATCTGGTGTTAATGTCGTAGCCCAATTCAACGTATCCACTTTCTTTTCACTGATTTTTGCTTCATTTTTCATCTGAGTAATAGAAACATCACTCAGCATCCAACCCGCATCTTTAGATTGATAATCCGCTTTACGTGCAAATAAAATATTATTTAGTTTATGCTCATCATCAAACTGCCATACCGTCACACCGTAAAGCTTAGCTTGATTATCCACTCGGGCTAAATAAATAAAATCATTGGCATCTTTTGCCCAGACCCCAGCTCTTACCGCTGCAATATTACCGCCCGATGTGGCAAATGCTCGTAAATCACGTGCCATCTTTTGTGCTTGCGGTGCGCCCCATTGCCCTAATGCCATGACGATTAACATTAAAGGAATAGCCGTTTTTAGTACTGAGATACCAATATCTAGCTTTGAATAGCCTGCAGCTTGCATTACCACTAATTCAGAGCTTGCAGCTAACATACCAAGGCCGATCAAGGCGCCAAGTAATGCTGCCATTGGGAAAAACATTTCAATATCACGTGGCATACTTAAAATAACAAAATACAACGCATCGAGAAGATCGTATGTCCCTCTACCCACTTTACGTAATTGCTCAACGTATTTGATAATTGAAGATAAACCAACCAAGGTAACCAAGCATAATGCAGAGGTCGCAATGATTGTACGGCCAATATACCAATCTAAAATCTTAAACATGTTTTGGTTTTCTCCGCATTTTTTCTTTCAATTGCCTTACAAACACACTGTCCATTGAGTTCAATACAATTCCGATAATTAATAGCACGGCATTAATGGCCCACAATCCAATATAAGGCGCTAATCCACCATCTTCAATGGCTGACTTTCCTGCACTTAATGATAGGAAATAGGCAAGATACAAAAGAACCGCAGGCCCCAGCTTCGCAAAGCGTCCCTGACGTGGGTTAACGGCAGATAAAGGCACAACAACCATGGTTAATAATGGAATACAAATAATCAAAGAAATACGCCATTGTAGCTCTGCTTTTGCTTCTAACTCACCACGTTTCATTAAATCTAATGTCGGTATCGCATCCCAGTCTCGACGTTTCTCTTTCACATCTTTCTGCCCAATTAAGAGCTCATAGGATTTAAAGTTACTTTCAAGATAATCTAAACGTGTCGGTATCCCTTCATAACGGGTTCCGTCTTGTAAGTCTAAGACCTGACGACCATCAGGAAGTTCTTTAACGACCCCTTTTTCAGCGACGAGTACGCTTGGGCGTAATGACTCATGTGGCACTGGCTGAGCTAAAAATATATTCTCTAGCTGCTTACCATTTTTGTTGCTGATATCATCAATAAATACAACGGCTTTACCATCTGGAGATCGCTGAAACTGACCTTTTTGCAATAAATCAATACCGGCATCCGATTCAACCGTTTCCATTAATTGAGTGGTTTTTTCTTGGCTCCAAGGAGACAACCACAATGAGTTTACCGCCGCAGCAACCCCGGTGATTAAAGCCAGATATAATGCGGCACGAATAAGGATAGAGTTCCCCATTCCTGTCGCATTCATTACCGTTATTTCACTCTCAGCATAGAGACGACCAAAGGTAAGTAAAATACCAATAAAAATACTCAATGGAAGCATCAATAAGCCCATTGCTGGCATATTCAAGCCAACCAAAGACAAAATCAAACCACCAGGAATGTCTCCATCAGAAGCATCCGCTAAAATGCTAATAAACTTTTGACTCATGAAGATCAAAAAAAGCACAAAAAAGATCGCAAATTGACTCTTTAATGTCTCCTTGATCAAATATCTAATAATAATCACGTCGAATCTACCTATAGAAAACTTGTATTTTTGCCAGAATCACTATAATTTCCGTGTAAACCATTTATTTTTTAATCTTTGGCTAGATGTTAGCCTGCGAAATCGGAACACTACATAGTATAGTATCTAACTAGATTTTGCTCATTATCTAACATTTAGTTCTATTTGTCTTTAGGATGTAGGAGTACGCATGGAGTTCAGTGTAAAAAGTGGCAGTCCAGAGAAACAACGCAGCGCTTGTATCGTTGTTGGTGTCTTTGAACCACGTCGTTTATCTCCAATAGCAGAACAGCTCGATAAAATTAGCGGCGGTTACATTAGTTCATTACTTCGTCGTGGTGATCTAGAAGGTAAACCGGGCCAAATGCTGTTATTGCATCAAGTACCAAATATTCTTTCTGAGCGTGTTTTATTAGTAGGTTGCGGTAAAGAGCGTGAGCTTGGTGAACGTCAATATAAAGATATCATCAAAAAAACCATCAGCACACTAAATGAAACAGGCTCTATGGAAGCGGTATGTTTCCTAACAGAGCTTCACGTTAAAGGTCGCGATACGTACTGGAAGGTTCGCCAAGCTGTTGAGTCTACTAAAGACAGCCTATATACCTTTAATCAATTTAAGAGCAATAAACCTGAGACGCGTCGTCCATTACGCAAGTTAGTATTTAATGTACCAACTCGCCGTGAACTAAACTTAGGTGAAAAAGCAATCAACCATGGTTTGTCTATTGCTTCTGGCGTAAAAGCCTCGAAAGATTTAGGCAACATGCCACCAAACGTAGCAAACCCTGCATACTTAGCTTCTCAAGCTCGTCGTCTTGCTGACGATTATGAAACCGTAACGACTAAAGTTATCGGTGAAGAAGAGATGAAGAAACTAGGCATGACGTCTTACTTAGCCGTTGGTCAAGGTTCTCATAATGAATCTATGATGTCGATTATGGAATATAAAGGCCATTCTGATCCAACTGCGAAACCTATCGTACTTATTGGTAAAGGTCTGACTTTCGATTCAGGCGGTATCTCTATCAAACCAAGTGATGGTATGGATGAGATGAAGTACGACATGTGTGGTGCTGCGTCTGTATTTGGTGCAATGAAAGCGCTAGCACAGCTTAATCTACCATTAAACGTTGTAGGTATTCTTGCTGGTTGTGAAAACATGCCAAGCAGTAATTCTTACCGCCCTGGTGACATCTTAACCACGATGTCAGGCCAAACAGTTGAAGTATTAAATACCGATGCTGAAGGTCGTTTAGTGCTGTGTGATGCACTAACTTATGTTGAGCGTTATGAGCCTGAGTGTGTTGTCGATGTGGCAACATTAACAGGAGCTTGTGTTGTTGCACTTGGTCATCATATCAATGGCTTAATCGCAAACCACAATCCTTTAGCTCATGAACTTATTAATGCCTCTGAGCAATCAGGTGATCGCGCTTGGCGTTTACCAATGTCTGAAGAGTACAACGAGCAATTAAACAGCCCGTTTGCAGACATGGCTAACATTGGCGGAAAAGCAGCTGGTACTATCACCGCTGGTTGTTTCCTAGCCCGCTTTGCTAAGAAATACCACTGGGCTCATATTGACAGTGCGGGAACCGCTTGGGTCTCTGGTGCTAATAAAGGCTCTACAGGCCGACCAGTCTCATTGCTTGTCCAGTTCTTACTGAATCGTTCAGGCCAAGAAAACGTAGAATAAATCACTTCGTTTTATGATATAAAGGGCCTCTAAATGGCCCTTTTTTAATACATGCGATTTAGCTTCTTTCCGTCATTTATTAAGTAAGAGAGATTATGAGCCAAGCACTTTTTTATGTCCTTGAACCCACATCCCCAACAGCCACTCAAGATGGACTGTTGAAATTTGTGTGTCAGCTTGCTCATTATTATTATTCTCAAAATGCGAGAGTGTATATATTAGCTCAAGATAAGGAACAGGCTTTATCAATTGATGAAGCGCTTTGGCAGAATGAAGTATCAGAATTTACTCCACACAACTTAATTGGAGAGGGACCAAAATCTGGCTCCCCTATTGAGATTGGTTGGGGAACGTTACGATCATCAGGCCGACGTCATGTCTTAATAAATTTAGCTCAAGAGGTCGCAAATTTTGCGGTTTCCTTTGCTCAAGTGGTAGACTTCGTACCTTGTGAAGAAAAAAGCAAACAACACGCTCGAGAAAGGTATAAAATATACCGTAATGCAGGCCGAGCCATGCAAACCGAGACATTAAAATAGTGCCAATCATCATAGCTAAATGACTCATATACTTGTTCTTTTTAATAATGAGCCATTAATTATGATATTTGGCATTCCACTTTTTAATAGAGATATTCGTGACGAACACTATGGAAAAGACATATAACCCGCAATCAATAGAACAAGCTCTGTACCAGACTTGGGAAGAAAAAGGCTACTTTAAGCCACACGGTGACACATCAAAAGAAGCTTATAGCATCATGATCCCGCCACCAAACGTCACTGGTAGCCTACACATGGGTCACGCTTTCCAAGATACGATCATGGATACACTTATCCGTGCTGAACGTATGAAAGGTAAGAATACGCTTTGGCAAGTGGGTACTGACCACGCAGGTATCGCAACTCAAATGGTTGTTGAGCGTAAGATTGCGGCAGAAGAAGGCAAAACAAAACACGATTACGGTCGTGACGCTTTCATCGACAAAATTTGGGAATGGAAAGCAGAATCAGGCGGCACAATTACGAAACAACTTCGTCGCTTAGGTGCATCTGTAGATTGGGATCGTGAACGATTCACAATGGATGATGGCCTATCTGCTGCAACTCAAGAAGTCTTTGTTCGTCTATACGAAGAAGATCTTATCTACCGTGGTAAGCGTCTAGTTAACTGGGATCCGAAACTGCACACTGCAATTTCTGATCTTGAAGTTGAAAACAAAGACAAAAAAGGCTTCATGTGGCATTTCCGCTACCCACTAGCAAACGGTGTTAAAACTGCTGACGGTAAAGACTACATTGTTGTAGCAACAACGCGTCCAGAAACCATGCTTGGTGATACTGGTGTTGCGGTAAACCCTGAAGATCCTCGCTACAAAGATCTTATCGGTAAACACATCGAACTTCCTATCGTTGGTCGTTTAATTCCTATCGTTGGCGATGAGCACGCGGATATGGACAAAGGCACGGGTTGTGTGAAAATCACTCCAGCTCATGACTTTAACGATTACGAAGTAGGTAAACGTAATAGCCTACCAATGATCAACATCCTAACATTCAACGCGGATATTCGTGATACTGCAGAAGTATTCACAACAAACGGCGAAGAAAGTGATGTTTATAGCACTGAGATCCCAGAGAAATACCGTGGTATGGAGCGCTTTGCTGCTCGTAAAGCCATCGTAGCTGAGTTTGATGAGCTAGGTCTTCTTGAAGAAATTAAAGATCACGATTTAACCGTTCCTTATGGCGACCGTGGCGGTGTTGTAATTGAACCAATGCTGACTGACCAGTGGTACGTACGTACTGCTCCTCTTGCTGAACCTGCGGTTAAAGCGGTTGAAGATGGTCAAATCCAATTCGTTCCTAAGCAATACGAAAACATGTACTTTGCTTGGATGCGTGATGTACAAGATTGGTGTATCTCTCGTCAACTTTGGTGGGGCCACCGTATCCCAGCATGGTACGACAACGACGGCAAAGTATACGTAGGTCGTACTGAAGAAGAAGTTCGTGAGAAAAACAATCTCGCTCCTGTTGTAGTTCTACGCCAAGATGACGATGTACTTGATACATGGTTCTCTTCTGCACTTTGGACATTCGGCACACAAGGCTGGCCTGAAAACACAGATGCACTAAAAACATTCCACCCATCAGAAGTATTAGTATCTGGTTTTGATATTATCTTCTTCTGGGTTGCTCGTATGATCATGATGACCATGCACTTCGTAAAAGACGAAGAAGGTAATGCACAAGTACCATTTAAGACAGTTTACATGACGGGCCTTATCCGTGATGAAAACGGCGACAAGATGTCTAAGTCTAAAGGTAACGTACTTGACCCTATCGATATGATCGATGGTATTGGTCTTGAAGAGTTAGTTGAAAAACGTTGTGGCAACATGATGCAACCTCAACTAGCGAAGAAGATTGAAAAAGCAACACGTAAAACCTTTGAAAACGGTATCGAACCATACGGTACTGATGCTTTACGCTTCACTCTTGCTGCAATGGCTTCAACGGGTCGTGATATCAACTGGGATATGAAACGTCTTGAAGGTTACCGTAACTTCTGTAACAAACTATGGAACGCAAGCCGTTACGTATTAATGAACACAGAAGAGCACGATTGTGGCATGACTGAAGGTGCAGAACTTGAGTTCTCACTAGCAGACAAGTGGATCGAATCTCAGTTTGAAATCGCAGCAAAAGAATTTAATGCACACCTAGAAAACTACCGTCTAGATATGGCAGCAAATACGCTGTATGAATTCATTTGGAACCAATTCTGTGACTGGTATTTAGAGCTAACTAAACCGGTTCTATGGAAAGGTACTGAAGCACAACAACGTGCAACGCGTTACACGCTAATTACGGTTCTTGAGAAAACATTACGTCTTGCTCACCCTGTTCTTCCTTACATCACTGAATCTATCTGGCAGAGCGTTAAGCCGCTAGTTAACGGTGTTGAAGGTGAGACTATCATGACTCAAGCATTACCTCAGTTTAATGAAGAAAACTTCAATGCTGATGTGGTTGCTGATCTTGAGTGGGTTAAAGCCTTCATTACAAGCATTCGTAACTTACGTGCTGAATACGACATCGCACCAAGCAAAGGCTTAGATGTGATGATTAAAGTCGCTGACGAAAAAGACGCTGCGCGTATTCAAGCCAATGAGATTGTTCTGACTTCTCTAGCGAAACTAGACAGCATCAAAGTGCTTGCTGACAATGAAGAGACACCAGCATGTGCAACCTCTCTTGTTGGTAAATCAGAGTTGATGATCCCAATGGCGGGTCTTATCGATAAAGATGCAGAACTTGCTCGTTTAGATAAAGAATCAGCAAAAATCCAAGGCGAGATTAAACGCATTGAAGGTAAATTAGGTAACGAAGGTTTTGTTGCTAAAGCACCTGAAGTGGTTATCGCTAAAGAGCGTGAAAAACTAGAAGGCTATAAAGAAACACTGGCTAAACTAGAAGCACAAAAAGTAACAATCGCTGCGCTGTAAATTACCCTTAATATTATTAAGTTAATTTACTGAAACGCATAAAAAAAAGGTCGATGTGAACGCATCGACCTTTTTTATTATCTAGAGGAAATTCACAAATACTAATCACAATAAGTGATCAGAAATAGCGCTATCAACTATAACGGGAAATGAATAACATTCTCTGTACGACATAAGCCTATTTCTAACTCATGCTGCTGCCCATCCAATGTCACTATTATTGAGTATAAATCATCGGGATTTTGAGCGTTATCATCCCAATATTTTGGCGCCTCAACTTGAAACAATGCAGAAATATGATCGCCTCTTACGTTTACAGGTAACGTCAATGTCATGCCATCAAACTTAACACTTGCTGAGATTAAATCTGGCTTATATGTCTTAAAATAAACATTTACCTTTAACTCACAGCCATGATGCCAAATTTGCTCAACACTAATATGATCTAACGCCAGGTGTGGGATCGGTTGGAAGAAACACACGCCAAAAATACCAATATCATCTTTAATATCAACATCCTGAACAGCACCAAAACGGCGATGATAAGCCTGATTTATTTCACAGACTTGCTCACTAAAGTCATCATCCAGTAACCAATCATCTTCGTCTTCTTCTAAGAATAGAACTTCAAAACGATTACCGCCTAATTGAAGGTAGTCTTTAATATTTTTACGGTAACGCGTCATGTTATCAGTGCAATCAAATACAGCGACACCATTAATTCGAACTTCTGCGTAACGGGAGGTGCCACTCATTACTAATTCAATCGCAGGGTAATTTAGTAAGGTTTCATCCACCTCAAAAAATCGCATCACATGCCACTCTTGATCATTAACTTCAGAAGCAGATAATGACGCATAAGCAGAAGCAATACCTTGCTGAATTGGAATATCTTTAATGGGTAATGAGGTCTCACTGAGCGGTGAAACTTGCCACAGCGCTTGCTCATTATTAAGTAAAATTCTTGAATTGACTGACATATTCATCCTTAAAAAAATGCCCTAGAAGTGGTTCACGTCTAGGGCATATATGTTCTTTTGAATTTTTGCTACGAATTAATCTTCGTCGCCATCTTCAATAACGTCATATTCAGCGTCTTCGCCTTCATAGTAAGTACCCCAACCATCATAGATGATGTCGTGCTTTTCAGCTAGGTTTACTAATTTTTCAACTTGAGCATCAATCACATCAGCGTCTAATGCTGAATCCATTACTGCGTCACAGCATAAGATCTTCGCACCGTCTTCGTCTTCAAGCTCTTCCGCTTCTAGTACTTCAAAGCCCATTTTAAATGCTTCAACAACCGCATTTTCAAGCGCTTTAAAATCTTCAGCCATTAAATGGTGTTCAATCGCATACAGTGCATCCGGCTCACTACCATCGGCTTTTAGCGATTCAATAATTTCACGCGTTTCCGCTTTTTGCAATTCAAGAAATTGCTCAACCGATAGATATTCATCTTCTTGAGACATAGTAAGACTCCACACTGTATTAAATAATAAATGAGTAAGTAGCCATTATAGCCTGACCAACTCAAATCCCCTAATACTTCAATAATTAAAGAATAATCCCCTACTATACGGTATGATTTCTCTTACTAGCTGTAGATATTAGAAAGGAATCTTATGAATAAGCTATTTGTTGGCTCTGAAATTGGTCAATTACGCCTTGTGGTGAACAGCACCTTGCGATTAAAGAGATGCCTAATTTTCAAAATGTATTAATGGCAGCGTTAGATCTCGATGAGTTGAATATCATTACGACTGGCGGGGATAGCTATGAAGCCGAACGAGAGCAATGGCACGATGCCAATAACGTGCTGACCATAAAACCTGGCGTTGTCGTAGCGTATGAGCGTAATACTTATACCAATGAGAAATATGACAAAGCTGGTATCAAGGTTCTTCCAATTACAGGCGATGAATTAGGCCGTGGTCGTGGTGGTGCGCGTTGCATGAGTTGTCCAATAGAAAGAGACGGCATTTAGCCTCAATATAAAATAAATTAAATATAAATTCACATTATATGCATTTATATGTTTAAATGAATTTTATCGGATTAGCATGCATGGCAAGGAGCACACGATGGCTTTTAACTTACGTAATAGAAATTTTTTAAAACTATTAGATTTTTCCCCTAAAGAGATTGCACATTTACTTGAGCTATCTGCTGAGCTAAAAAAAGCAAAATACGCGGGGTATGAGCAACCTCGCCTGTCAGGTAAAAACATTGCACTTATTTTTGAAAAAGCCTCTACTCGCACACGCTGTGCCTTTGAAGTTGCCGCTTTTGATCAAGGAGCAAGAGTCACTTATCTTGGCCCGTCTGGCTCTCAAATTGGTCAAAAAGAATCAATGAAAGATACCGCTCGTGTACTCGGACGCATGTACGATGGCATCGAATACCGCGGCTTTGGTCAATCGATTGTTGAAGAACTGGGTGAGCATGCTGGTGTTCCTGTATGGAATGGATTAACTGATGAATTCCATCCAACTCAAATTTTAGCTGATTTTCTTACTATGCAAGAATATGCAAATGGTAAGCAATTAAACCAACTTACTTTTGCATACCTTGGTGATGCACGTAATAACATGGGAAATTCTCTTATGGTTGGTGCCGCTAAAATGGGCATGGAGATCCGCCTTGTTGCACCAAAACAATTTTGGCCAGAAGAGGAACTCGTTGCTCAGTGCCAAGACATTGCGAAGCAAACAGGGGCTAAAATTGTGCTGACCGAAGAGGTACAACAAGGCGTGAAGAATTGTGATTTCTTATACACTGACGTTTGGGTTTCTATGGGAGAAGCACCCGAAGCTTGGGATGAACGTGTCGCCTTAATGACCCCTTATCAAATCAATATGGATGTGATTAAAGCAACCAATAATCCGAACGTAAAATTCATGCACTGCCTGCCAGCCTTCCATAATGACGAGACAACAATAGGCAAAGAAATTGCAGATAAATATGGCATGAATGGGCTCGAAGTCACTGATGAAGTCTTTGAATCTGACTACTCTATTGTATTTGATGAAGCAGAAAATAGAATGCATACCATCAAGGCTGTTATGGTTGCAACACTAGGGGCTTAATCCCTCTTGTTTTAAAATGTAATCAAAAGAAAATTTGATGCAAACGCTTGCTTAGAATTTCGATACGAGTATAATCCCGCGCAATTTATTAGGAAATTGTGATGTTATTGACTTATCTTCATACAGTGGTTGACCATGTATCTGCACTAGCAAAGTGTGGTGGTCCCCTATTTTTTGAGTTTCCTAATTAACGATTTTTTAAAGCCTCCTATTTTATAGGGGGCTTTTTTTTGACTTCAATATGATAAATAAAAGGGAAGAGAGACTATGGCTAACTCGCTATACCAAAAGCACATCCTTTCTATTCCAGAACTTTCTCGTCAAGAGTTAGAACTGATTGTAGAAACTGCAGGGAACATTAAAAAAGAACCTCAACCTGATTTATTAAAAAATAAAGTGGTTGCTAGCTGTTTTTTTGAAGCGTCAACTCGTACCCGTCTTTCTTTTGAAACCGCAATTCAACGCTTAGGTGGCTCTGTTATCGGTTTTGATACTGCAGGCAATACTTCCCTTGCTCAAAAAGGTGAAACACTGGCTGATTCAGTTCAAGTGATTACCTCTTATGTTGATGCTTATGTTATGCGTCATCCAAAAGAAGGGGCTGCACGTTTAGCTTCTGAATTCTCTAACGGTACTCCAGTTATTAATGCAGGCGATGGTGCAAACCAACACCCGACGCAAACACTATTAGACTTATACACCATCTATGAAACCCAAGGCCGTTTAGATAATCTAAACATCGCTTTTGTAGGGGATTTAAAATACGGTCGTACCGTTCATTCATTAACCCAAGCATTAGCAAAATTTAATGGTATTAAGTTCTTCTTTATCGCACCTGAAGTCTTAGCAATGCCAGATTATATCTGTGAAGAGTTAGACGAACTTGGCATTGAATATCAAGTGCTAAATAGCATGGATGAAGCAATTCCTGAGTTAGATATTCTGTATATGACTCGCGTTCAAAAAGAACGCTTTGATGAATCAGAATACGCGCACATTAAATCTGCTTATATCCTATCTGCAGAAAACCTAACGCCTGCACGTAATAACTTGAAGGTATTACACCCGCTACCTCGTGTTGATGAGATTGATACTGATGTTGATAGCACGCCGTATGCTTACTATTTCCAACAAGCAGAAAATGGCGTTTATGCTCGACAAGCTTTATTAGCTCTTGTTCTTAACGAAACACTTTAGGGAGAAATGATGATGCCTAACAAAACTCAATTACGCGTTGAAGCAATTAATAACGGTACGGTAATCGATCACATCCCTGCAAACATTGGGGTAAAAGTACTTAAACTGTTTCAAATGGATAAGACAGCAGAGCGAGTGACGATTGGTTTAAACCTTCCCTCTTCTGCGTTAGGAGCGAAAGATTTACTTAAAATTGAAAATACGTTTGTCACGCCAGAGCAAGCGAGCAAATTGTCATTATATGCGCCACACGCAACAGTAAATCAAATTGAAAATTATGAGGTCGTGAAAAAAATCCCTCTTGTTCTTCCTTCACACATTACTGGGGTATTCGAGTGCCCAAACAGTAACTGTATTACTCATGGTGAGCCGGTTGATAGCAGTTTTAAAGTTATCACTAAAAAAGATGATATCCATTTAAAATGCAAATACTGTGAAAAAGTATATTCACGCGAAGTGGTTACTGATTTAAATTAATCTCATACTTAGTTCAATATTTTTCAGCCTCAGATCTTCTGGGGCTTTTTTATTGATAAGGTTTGTTTTATATTGGATTTATTGAACCTAATACCAATCAAAAAGGAATCATTACAATGACTAAAGTTCTTCATACAGACAATGCACCTGCTGCAATTGGCCCATACATTCAAGGTGTTGATCTTGGTAATATGGTACTAACTTCAGGCCAAATCCCTGTAAACCCTGCGACAGGTGAAGTGTCTGATGATATTGCAGAGCAAGCTCGCCAATCTTTAGAGAACGTTAAGGCCGTTGTAGAGGCTTCAGGCCTAACGGTATCTGATATTGTAAAAATGACCGTTTTCGTAAAAGATCTGAATGACTTTGGCACAGTAAACGAAGTGTATGGCAACTTCTTTGATGAGCATAAAGTAGCGAACTACCCTGCACGTTCTTGTGTTGAAGTCGCTCGTCTTCCAAAAGATGTTGGTATTGAGATTGAAGCGATTGCTGTTCGTAAATAATTAACACCAGCAATGCAGTAAATCAAGTAAGGCAGTCATTGGTATCACTAATCTCTGCCTTATTTTTATGCCAATACAATTAATTCGATAAATATTGTGTCGCTTTATCAAAAACCGTTTCAAACCATACAGAAAATACAGTAGGATTATTTGTTAATTCTTGCTTAATGCGGCTCTGGCTCCACCACTGAATATCACTCACTTCATCAGGATTCAGCGTAAATTCCACATCAGGTGTATTAGCCAGTAATATGTAGTCTTGCTCATGTTCACTCAATCCATTCTCCAACTCAGCTTGATAAATAAACCAACCTAGATTTTCAAACACATTAGCGTTAACACTCGTAATACCTATCTCTTCTTCCAATCGTCTCTCGCCAGCAAGCTCGACCGATTCATGTAACCTTGGATGAGAGCAACAAGTATTACTCCACTTTCCTTTACTGTGATATTTACAGTCTGCACGCTTCTGTAATAGAAATTCATACTCATCTTCTGTTTTTCGATACAGCAAAACGGAAAAAGCCAAGTGCAATAACCCTTTTTGGTGGGCTTCTAGCTTTTCCATGGTCCCAATGGTTTCACCTTGTTGATTTACAAGGATAACTTGTTCAGTCATTTTTATTCTGCACACTAAATAAAAAGGGCATATAGCAAGCCATACACCCCTTAATAATTATTATAATTAAAATTTAAGCTTGGTTACGCTCGGCAACTTCTTTATTTAATTCTTCTAGCTTAACTTTCATTTGTTCACGACATTCGTTTGCAAAATCACGTACGTTATTTTTGTCGTAACCGTCAGTACTTATTGGAGGTAAAATTTCAACAATAACAGTGCCGTTATTCCAACGATTTAATTTAACGCCATCAGTGCTACTACATACAATTGGAGTTACTGGTACTTCAGCAGCAAGCGCGGCATGAAATGCGCCAGTTTTAAATGGCAATAAACCACGACCACGTGAACGAGTACCCTCTGGAAACATCCAAACAGACACATTACGTTTTTTAATATTGTCAGCAACTTGAGCAATCGTACCTACCGCTTTACTGCGATTGTTACGGTCAATCAAGATATTACCAGTGATCCAATATAACTGACCAAACAGTGGCATCCACGCTAAGCTCTTTTTACCAACCGTTACTGTACGAGGCTGGATAGCACCAGAAACAGTAAATAGATCCCAGTTATTCTGGTGATTGGCAATGTACAAACTTGGGCCTGCATTTTTTACACTATCAGGAACGCGTACTTCAAGTTTAATACCAAACACTCGTGACATACGAGCAAACCACAAGCCAAACGTATAAACGTGTTTTGGATTTCGTGGGCTAAGTAAACAATAGCCACAACCAAATACAAACGTAAAGACAGCAAAGATAGCCAAAGCAACTAGGCGTAACAATGCGATCATAAGTGTTTCTCCTACATACAAACAATAAAAAACCGGGTCATTATATACCCGGTTTCCGCTTAGCTTTTTTAGCAAACTAATCTATTGATTAGATTTCGCTGCTACGAACTCTTTCGATGTTCGCACCTAATGCGGTTAACTTATCTTCGATCTTATCATAACCACGGTCGATATGATAAATACGATCAACAATTGTTTCACCTTTCGCTATACAACCAGCAATAACAAGGCTTGCAGAGGCACGTAAATCCGTCGCCATCACTTGAGCACCACTTAAACCATCAGTATCACCACAAATAGCGGTATTACCTTCGATTTCAGCATGAGCGCCCATGCGTTGCAGTTCAGGAATATGCATGAAACGGTTTTCAAAAATCGTTTCAGTAATAATGCCTGGGCCTTTTGCCATCATGTTTAGCAAAGTAAACTGTGCTTGCATGTCTGTTGGGAATGCAGGGTGTGGTGCTGTACGGATATTTACCGCTTTAAGCTCACGACCAGTCATATCCAGGCTAATCCAATCTTCACCCGTTTCAACTTTTGCACCGGCTTCTTCAAGCTTAGCAAGAACGGCTTCAAGTAGATGCGCTTTTGTGTTCTTACAAACAACTTTACCGCCAGATACCGCAGCAGCAACTAAGAAAGTCCCGGTTTCAATACGGTCAGCAACCACTTCATGATAACCACCACCAAGACGCTCTACGCCTTCGATAGTAATAGTATCTGTACCCATGCCTGATACTTTCGCACCAATCGCATTTAGGAAGTTAGCAGTATCAACGATTTCAGGTTCACGCGCTGCGTTTTCTAAAATAGTTTTACCTTCAGCCAATGTTGCTGCACACATTACAGTGATTGTTGCACCAACACTTACTTTATCCATTACGATATGAGCGCCTTTCAGACGACCATCAACTTCCGCTTTAACGTAACCTTCTTCAAGCTTAATCGTTGCACCAAGTTGCTCAAGTCCGTGAATATGAAGATCAACAGGACGAGCACCGATAGCACAACCACCAGGTAACGACACTTGGCCTTTACCAAAGCGAGCAACTAATGGGCCAAGCGCCCAAATTGATGCACGCATCGTTTTTACAAGATCATACGGTGCACAGAAATCATTAACGCCGCTAGCATCAATATGAACTGAACCATTACGAGAAACATTAGCACCTAGGCGTTGTAATAACTCCATAGTTGTATCTACATCACGTAATTTTGGAACGTTTGCAACTTCTACTGGTTCTTCAGCCAGCAGTGCTGCAAATAAAATTGGCAGTGCAGCATTTTTTGCACCAGAAATCGTAACTTCTCCAGAAAGTGGTTGTTCACTTCCTTGAATTCGAAACTTATACATTCAAAGGGCCTCTTAGAATAAGCTATTTAATTTTTTATCACGTGCCCACTCTTCCGGAGTAAACGCTTTTATTGATAGAGCGTGAATGGTATTTGTTGAGATGTGTTCCATCAAAGGTCCGTAGATGGTTTGTTGTTTTTTAACTCGGCTCATTCCATTGAACGATTCATCCACAGCAATAACTTCAAAATGGCTTCCTTCACCTTTAACGTGAATCTCTTGAAGTTGAAGTGCTGCGTCTAATAATTCTTTAATCTCGGCGCTTTCCATTACTCTACCTTTTGCGTTATTAAGTGATCAGCAAACAATGATTCCACATTACTTAATTGAATTAATGTAATGAGCTGATCAGGGACGAAAGCTAGCATTATATGACAGTTTTGATTTTTTGCATGCTCTATTAGGTGTAAAAGTAACACTACCCCTGCTGAGTCAATGCGATTAACGTGACCTAAGTCTACCTTTACTTGTGTTGATTTAGGTTTCCATTCTGTCAATTCTTTCCAAATATTCGGCACAGTCTCACGATCAAGGGCTCCATTTAGATGAATTTCATCTATTTTCGTCTCACATAAGTCCACCATTAGCATTATTTACTGCCTTCTAGGCGAATAGGTTGCTGCGCTAAAGACGCCAATTCTTTACTTACTGAGCTAATGCCTTCTTTGCGAATTTTACCATTCCACTCTGACTGCTTGGTGGATAAAAGACTGACGCCTTCGGCAACCATATCAAATGCCTGCCACTCTCCCGTTTTCTTATTCTTACGCAGTTTAAAATCCACTTTTACCGTTGGGCGGGCAGAATCTAAGATATCAACACGAACGCTGATAATTCTTTTACCCTCAGGTATTTTTTTCGCTTTTTCTAATACAATTTGTTGGTTTGTATATAGCGTTAATACTTGAGCATAAGATGACACTAAATAATCACGAAACGCAGTAACAAACTCAGCACGTTCTTCTGGTGAGGTTTTCTTTAAATGAGTGCCTAATAACTTATAAGCGGCATATCTCACATTGACGTATGGCATTAACTCTTCATCAACCACCGTTTTTAATACATTAGGATCAGACTGAATCGCAGCTTGCTCTGCTTTCAAGCGTGCAAACGTCATTTCAGATACCTGAGCCATCATTTCGTATGGTTTTGTTTTATCGATATCTTGAGCCTGAACTGTACCTGTAAATAAACTTACTATAAGGGCAAATAGGCTAATCCACTGTTTCATTACTCATTCTCACTTTTCTCTGACGAATCACCACCAATGCTATACAGCACTTGGCCTATCATATCTTCTAGAACTAAAGCCGATTTAGTGTCTTCTATATAATCACCGTCTCCAAGCATATCAATGTCTTCATCAATAAAGCCAGGTACTATGCCTATGTATTGTTCACCAATTAATCCTGAGGTTAAAATTTGTGCCGCAGAGGTTTCAGGAAAAGAACCAAATTGTTTATCGATCTCCATGCTTACTATTGGTAAATAACTTTCAGTATCTAGCGTGATGCCTTCTACACGCCCAACCACAACACCACCAACTTTTATAGGCGAGCGTGACTTTAAACTGCCAATATTATCGAACTGAGCATTTAGCGTATAATACTCACCACTGCCACCACTTCGAACATCCGCAACTTTAAGTAATAGCATGAGTAACGCTGCCATTCCGGCTAATACAAAAAGGCCAACAAAAAATTCTACTTTACGTGTCTGCTGCATAATTAATTCCCAAACATCAGTGCTGTCAGCACAAAATCAATTCCTAATACCGCCAGTGACGAATGCACTACCGTTCGTGTTGTTGCCAGCGAAATACCCTCAGACGTTGGCGTCGCATCATAACCATTAAATAAGGCAATCCACGTAACTATAAACGCAAACACCACACACTTAATTAAACTGTTTACGATGTCATAATGCACATCAACTGATGACTGCATTAATGACCAAAAGCTACCATAATCAATCCCTTTCCATTCAACACCGACAATTTGACCGCCCCATATTCCTACCGCCATAAAGATCATTGCAAGTAATGGCATTGAGATAATTCCAGCCCATAATCTCGGTGCAATAACACGGCGTAGAGGATCAATCGCCATCATTTCCATACTTGAGAGTTGCTCGGTGGTTTTCATTAACCCAATTTCTGCGGTTAAAGCAGAGCCAGCGCGCCCTGCAAATAATAATGCCGTAACCACTGGCCCTAGCTCTCTTAATAAAGATAAAGAGACAAGCTGCCCTAAACTGGTTTCAGCACCGTAATCAACCAAGATAATGTAGCCTTGTAAGCTGATAACCATTCCGATAAATAAGCCAGAGACGACAATAATAACTAAAGAGCGAACCCCAACGGAATACAGTTGCGTTAATAGCAATGGAAACATTTTGAGGGGTTGAGGCTTTGAAATCAAAGCGCCTAATAACATGAACGTCGCACGCCCAAATGCTTCGCAAACCGATAAAGTACGCTTACCAAGTTGCTCGATAGATGAGATAAGAGAAAAGTTACTCATAAGAAAACAACACCTCATTTAATGGTTTGGCTGGGAACCGAAAAGGGACAGGGCCATCAGAACGCCCATCCAAAAACTGCCGAACTTGAGGATCTGGATTCTCTTCTAATTCTTTTGGCGAGCCTTGAGCAATGACTTTTCCATTTGCTAATAAATAAACATGATCCGCAATACTCATGACTTCTGGTACATCATGAGAGACCACCACTGAGGTCAAACCTAACGCATCATTTAAATTACGGATCAAATCAACCAAGACCCCCATGGTTATTGGGTCTTGGCCAACAAAAGGTTCGTCATACATAATTAAATCAGGATCTAATGCAATTGCACGAGCTAATGCTGCACGACGCGCCATGCCACCCGATAACTCACTCGGCATTAAATCAGAAGCACCGCGCAACCCTACTGCTTCGAGCTTTAATAGCACTAAAGTACGAATAAGTTCTTCTGGTAATCGAGTGTGCTCTCGTAATGGAAAAGCCACGTTATCAAAGACACTCATATCAGTAAAAAGTGCCCCTGATTGAAATAGCATGCCCATTTTTTTTCGAGCTAAATAAAGCGCCTTTCTGCCTAGTTTAGGAATATTCCACTCTTCAAAATGAATATCTCCAGACTCAGGTAAAATCTGCCCACCAATCAGTCGTAATAGTGTCGTTTTACCTATCCCTGACGGCCCCATAATGGCGGTAATTTTTCCTTTTGGGACAGACAAACTAATGTCATCAAAAATCACTCGCTCACCACGTTTAAAAGTGAGGTTTTCTACTTTTATTAAGGTTGTTTCGTTATCCATATCAATATAATTCATTTAAAATCACTTTCTAACAACACCTTCATTAGTATACGTTAAGTTACCGATCCCATTTCTTTTTTTTAACATTCTTGCGAGAATCCCTAAGTAAAGGAGTCCTTTTCTCTTTCCTTTTTGTCAGATAAGCGTCAAAATTGTTCCCCTCAACTATAAAATATCTTCTACAAAAGGAAATTAACACAATGACAGAGCTGCTCATGCCAACTCTACTTCTTATTGTCGGCCTCTCTCTGCTCGTTTGGGGCGCTGATAAACTGGTATTTGGTTCTGCTGCATTAGCGAAAAACTACGGTATCTCTCCTCTTGTGATTGGTATGACTATCTTAGCTATGGGCTCATCCGCACCTGAAATGATGGTATCAGCCGCAGCAGCATTAGATGGTAAAACAGATACCGCAGTAGGTAATGTAATAGGCTCAAACATTGCGAACATTGCGTTAATTTTAGGTATTACCGCTATTATTAAGCCTCTTGCTATTAGCTCTGGTATCATTCGTCGTGAACTACCACTCATGTTGATTGTGACCTTGTTAGCAGGCGCTATCATGTATAACAACTACCTTGGTTTTTACGAAGGGGTATTATTAATTGTACTTTTTGCTGCCTTTATTATCGCGATGCTTTATATCAGTAAAAGCGAACAACAAAATGGGGATATCCTTCTCGAAGAGCAAGAGTCTGAAATTCCTGAAGGCGTAGATAATAAAATTGCCTTATTCTGGGTTGTTGTTGGGCTTATTTTGCTACCCGTTGGTGCAAATATGCTGATTGATAATGCCGTTGTTATTGCTAAATTCTTTGGCATGAGTGATCTAGTGATCGGCTTGACGATTATTGCATTAGGCACAAGTCTTCCTGAACTGGCTGCGTCTGTCGCGGGTGTATTAAAAGGTGAAGATGACATGGCAGCAGGTAATATTATTGGCTCTAACGTTTTCAATATCCTTGCGGTTATGGGGCTACCAGCACTTATCAACCCATCAGCAATTAGCCCTGATTTAATGAGTCGTGATTTTTATGTCATGATGGGCGTTTCTGTTTTATTGCTATTTATGGCACTAGGTAAGAGTCGCAGTATTAACCGAATTGAAGGCGGTGTGTTAGTGACATGCTTCTTGGTATATCAAGGCTACCTTTTTTACACAATATAAGCGTACTCTCATTTAAAAAAATATAGGTTTGTTAATTAGTAAACACACGTTATTAATTAACAACCCATACTCATTTCATTTATTCATCCTCATAACCATCCCCACTAGCTTGAACTACCTCTGGTATATGGCATAATAATTGTATACGCTACTCATCCAAATCATACATCTGTTATAACCAAAATAAAGGTGGTACCCCGATGGCAACTCAGTTTGATTTCTGCACTGCAGGAAAAAATGTACTTCAAATTGAAATAGATGCACTCACTCAACTGAACAACTACATTAATGATGATTTTGCTAAAGCATGCCAATTAATGTTGGAATGTAAGCGTAAAGTAGTTGTAATGGGCATGGGTAAATCGGGCCACATAGGTAATAAAATTGCAGCGACATTAGCAAGTACAGGCACCCCCTCTTTCTTTGTGCACCCAGGTGAAGCAAGCCATGGAGACTTGGGGATGATAGAAAAAGGCGATGTAGTAATTGCCATTTCAAACTCAGGTGAAGCGGGTGAAATTTTAGCGCTATTACCGGTTATTAAGCGCCTTGGTATTACATTAATCACCATGACAGGTAACCCTGATTCAAGCATGGCAAAAGTAGCCGATGTAAACTTACAAATTACCGTACCTCAAGAAGCGTGTCCTTTAGGGTTAGCGCCAACGTCAAGTACCACAGCAACTCTTGCTATGGGTGATGCTTTTGCTGTCGCTCTACTGCAAGCAAGAGGGTTTACTGCGGATGATTTTGCCTTATCTCACCCAGGTGGCGCACTTGGCCGTAAATTACTGCTATTATTGTCTGATATCATGCACAAAGACGATGAACTGCCAATGGTAACGAAAGACGCTCTAATTAAAACAGCACTGCTTGAAGTGTCTGAAAAAGGATTAGGGATGACAGCCATTGTTGATAACGAACAAAAAGTCATTGGTATTTTTACTGATGGTGATTTACGTCGTTTATTGGATAATCGAGTTGATATTCACACCCAAACAATTGGTGAGGTGATGACACACTCTCCAGCCGTTGCAAATCCAAACCTGCTGGCAGTTGAAGGCCTGAACTTAATGCAAGATAAGAAAATTAATGGCCTACTGTTATGCGATGAAAACCATCGTTTAGTCGGAGCACTTAATATGCACGATTTACTAAAAGCGGGAGTAATGTAATGACAACTAAATTCATTTCAACACTCTACGGTAATGTCGACGAAACCGTGTTTAATATCGCAAAAGACATTAAATTACTTATCTGCGATGTTGATGGCGTTTTTTCTGACGGCCTAGTTTATATGGGTAATGATGGTGAAGAGTTAAAGACCTTCCATACTCGCGATGGCTACGGTGTTAAATCATTAATGTCTGCGGGCGTAGAAATCGCCATCATCACAGGACGCAATTCTAAAATTGTAGAAAACCGTATGACGGCCCTTGGTATTAAACTAATTTATCAAGGACAAGATAATAAACTGCAAGCCTATCAAGATATTTTAACTAAACTCAATGTCGCGCCTGAGCATACTGGGTATATTGGTGATGATCTTATTGATTGGCCAGTAATGGAAAAAGTTGCCTTGAAAGTCTGCGTGTCAGATGGACACCCATTACTTGCGCAACGTGCAAACTACGTTACAACCATTAAAGGTGGTCATGGTGCTGTTCGTGAAGTCAGTGACCTTATCCTTGAAGCCAAAGGCGAACTTGAGCAGCATAAAGGTTTAAGTATATGACCTTGAAACACCTTTTCATGACAATATTATTGATGATCTCCAGCTGGTCTGGCTATTACTTGTATTACGAGTACGCTCAAAATAATCAGCAAGTAACTCCTGATCAACAGGTTCCTGTTTTTACTGGTAGAGACATCAGCAATAATAATTATGACGAAAGTGGTGTTCGTAATTACCAAATTGATGCCAAAGCCCTAGAGCGTTTTGCTAAAACCGGTGAAACTAATTTTACCACTCCACACCTTTTTGTTTTTAAAGATGGAGAACTCAAAGAGTGGGAAATTATTTCTGATCTTGGCGTCCTAAATAAAAAGCATGAGCTCTATTTAAGCGGGAATGTCATTGTCAAAAACTTACTGCCAGGCGCAGCGTTCGACACGATGACGACCGATAGCATAACAATAGAGCTTTCCACAAAAGATTTTTCGACAGAAGATGTCGTTAACTTAGTTGGTCCGACGTTTGAAACCACCGGCGTAGGCATGAAAGGTAACTTTACTAGCCAACAAACGACCCTATTAAAAAATGTACAAGGTATCTATGAAGCTTTCACACGTTAGTCTACTTGCTGGCTTATTGTTAAGCTCTCCAAGCTGGGCATTAAGCAGCGACACAGAGCAACCAATTCACATTAATTCAAATTCACAAAACTTTGATATGCAAAGTAATCAAGTGACATTTATTGGTGATGTAACACTAAAACAAGGCAGCATCGAAATTTTTGCTGACAAACTTATCGTTATTCGCCCTCAAGGAGAAGAAGGTCGTGAGATCTTAGAAGCGTATGGTAAACCGACACGCTTTAGCCAATTAACTGATGATGGTAAAACTCTTAAAGGTAAAGCCAATAAACTGCGTTATGAATTAGAAAAAGAATTTCTAAAAATGACGGATAACGCAGAATTAACTCAAGACGATAGCATCATTAAAGGTAAAGTGATTACCTACAATATGAAGACTCAAAAATTAATTGCTGATGGTGGCAAAAACGAACGCGTTACGACCATACTTCAGCCTAGCCAATTGAATAATAAATAATTATGGCCATTTTAGAAGCAAAAAACCTCGCAAAAACATACGGCAGCCGTAAAGTGGTTACCGATGTGAGCTTGACGGTTGAATCAGGAAAGATTGTGGGTTTACTTGGACCAAATGGTGCAGGTAAAACGACCTCTTTCTATATGATCGTAGGTCTTGTCTCTCGTGATGAAGGCTCTATCACTATCGATGGTGTTGATATTTCATTACAGCCAATGCATAACAGATCAAAAATGGGCATAGGTTACCTACCTCAAGAAGCCTCTATTTTTAGAAAACTGTCTGTTTTTGATAATATTATGGCTGTTCTGCAAACCCGTAAAGATTTATCAAAAGCAGAGCGCTTAGATAAGCTTGAAGAGCTATTAGATGAGTTCAACATTCAGCATATTCGTAACAGTAATGGTATGGCGCTTTCAGGTGGTGAACGTCGTCGAGTTGAAATTGCGCGCGCACTAGCTGCAAATCCAAAGTTCATTCTACTTGATGAACCTTTTGCTGGTGTCGATCCTATTTCTGTAATCGATATCAAAAAAATCATTCAACATTTACGAGATCGCGGTTTAGGTGTGTTAATTACAGACCATAACGTTCGTGAAACACTTGATGTATGTGAGCACGCTTATATCGTAAGCCAAGGCCACATGATTGCCAATGGGACTCCTGACCATGTATTAAATGATGAACACGTTAAACGCGTTTATCTTGGTGATCAGTTTAAGTTGTAATTTATATAAAGGTATCACTATATAATGAAAGCATCTCTTCAGTTAAAAATGGGCCAACAACTTGCTATGACGCCTCAGTTACAGCAAGCAATACGATTATTACAATTGTCGACCCTTGACCTACAGCAAGAGATTCAAGAAGCTCTCGACTCTAATCCTCTCCTTGATGTTGAAGAAGAGCAATTAAGTACGCCTGAAAGTTTATTATCTCCAGAGCCAACGCCTGAAAAAGAAACTGCAAGTGCAGAACAAGAAGATCCTATTACTGACAGTAGCGATGTTATTGAAAGCAATAATATTTCAGAAGAGCTTGAAATGGATGCGAGCTGGGATGATGTATATAGCGCTAACAGTGGCAGTACAGGGTTAGCTATTGATGATGATACGCCATTATATCAGGGTGAAACGACTGAAAGCCTGCAAGACTATTTAATGTGGCAGGCGGATTTGACCCCTTTCAGTGATATTGACCGTACTATTGCAACCACCATTATTGAATCATTAGATGACTATGGTTATTTAACCATCAGTCTTGATGACGTATTAGAAAGCCTTGGTAATGATGATGTTGAAATGGATGAGGTTGAGGTCGTATTAAAACGCATTCAACAATTTGATCCATTAGGCGTAGCTTCACGCGATCTTGCTGAATGCTTAATGTTACAACTTGCCACCTATCCAGCGGACACACCTTGGCTTCAAGAAACAAGATTGATCTTAACCAATTACATTAATCTATTAGGTAATCGTGACTACCGACAATTAGCAAAAGAGACTAAGCTTAAAGAGACTGACTTAAAACAAGTCATGATGCTAATTCATGAACTTGATCCTAGGCCTGGAAATCGAGTTATTGACACTGACACAGAATACGTTATTCCTGACGTTTCTGTCTTTAAGCATAATGGCAAATGGGTTGTGACGATTAACCCAGACAGTGTACCTCGCTTAAAAGTAAATGCAGAATATGCCGCATTAGGTAAAGGATTAGGTAACAGTCCTGACGGACAATTTATTCGAACCAATTTGCAAGAGGCAAAGTGGTTAATTAAAAGCTTAGAGAGCAGAAACGAGACGCTGCTCAAAGTTGCGCGTTGTATAGTTGAACATCAACAAGATTTCTTCGAATATGGTGAAGAAGCGATGAAGCCAATGGTGCTCAATGACATCGCTTTAGACGTTGAAATGCACGAATCAACGATATCTCGTGTAACAACACAAAAATTCATGCATACCCCTCGTGGTATTTTTGAATTAAAATATTTCTTCTCTAGTCATGTTAGTACGGATAATGGGGGTGAGTGTTCATCTACCGCTATTCGAGCACTAGTGAAAAAGTTGGTCGCGGCTGAGAATCAAGCCAAACCGTTAAGTGACAGTAAAATCGCAACCTTATTAGCTGAACAAGGTATCCAAGTTGCACGACGCACCATAGCTAAATATCGTGAATCACTAGGTATTGCCCCATCGAATCAGCGTAAGCGTTTACTTTAATTAACAGAAAGGAAGTGTTATGCAAATAAACATCACAGGTCAAAACGTCGAACTAACCGATAGCCTTCGTGAGTATGTCGATACCAAATTCCAAAAACTCGATCGCTTTTTTGAACACATTAACAATGTCCATGTTGTACTAAAATTAGAAAAAGTACTGCATGTAGCCGAAGCAACACTTCATGTAAATCAAGGTGACATACACGCCCATTCTGACGCAGAAGATATGTATGCCGCTATTGATGGTTTGGTGGACAAGCTCGTTCGCCAGCTCAATAAACATAAAGAAAAACTAAGTAGTCATTAACATGCAATTAAGCACCATTCTTTCATTGGACTGCACTAAAAGCGCAGTCCAATGCTCAAGTAAAAAACGCGCATTAGAACTTATCAGTGAAATTGCGGCACCCAAAATTGGGCAAAACCCTCAAGACTTATTCGAAAGTTTACTCAGTCGAGAAAAAATGGGCAGTACAGGAATTGGCAATGGTATTGCCATTCCACACGGTCGAATTTTTAACTGTGATAATGCCGTTGCTGTCTTACTTCAGTGCCAAGAACCGATCGAATTTGATGCCATAGATAATCGTCCTGTCGATGTACTCTTTGCCTTACTTGTCCCTGATGAGCAATGTAAATTTCACCTACAAACACTCTCTTGTGTTGCTGAAAAACTCAATGATAAGCACGTCTTACGTCAACTTCGTCATGCCGAGAGTGATCAAGACCTATATCAAATTTTCACATCTTAATATACGCAAAGGTCACATAATGAAACTCATGGTAGTTAGTGGTAACTCTGGTGCGGGTAAATCCGTTGCACTTCGAGTATTAGAAGATTTAGGGTATTATTGTGTCGATAACCTCCCTATTGATCTTCTTACTCAGTTTGTCGAGTCCATTCAACACACCGCTCAAAATGTGGCCGTAAGCATCGATATTCGAAATCTACCAAAAGATCCGCTATTACTGACCAATACCTTAACTGAACTGAAAAAAAATCATGATGTAACTGTCGTTTTCTTAGACGCTGAAAATAAAGAATTGATTAAGCGTTATAGTGAAACTCGTCGCTTGCATCCACTCTCTTTAACTGGCGAACAATGTTCACTAGAGCAAGCCGTCGCATTAGAAAAAAATATTCTATGTAACTTTAAAGAAGGTGCTGATTTGGTTCTTGATACCACAACTAAATCCATTCATGACTTAAGTGAAACTTTACGTTCCCGTATTCTAGGTCGAGAATCAAAAGAATTAGTTATGGTGTTTGAATCTTTTGGTTTTAAGCACGGCTTACCCACCGATGCGGACTATGTTTTTGATGTCCGATTTTTACCTAATCCTCATTGGGAACCAAACCTAAGACCAATGACAGGATTAGATAAACCCGTTGCCGACTTTCTAGCTGGGTATGATGAAGTCATTCAACTTAAAGAACAAATTCAGCAATTTTTAACCACTTGGTTACCCGCACTAGAAAAAAATAACCGCAGTTATTTAACCGTTGCGATTGGTTGTACTGGTGGGCAACACCGTTCTGTCTATATAACCCAGCAGCTTGGTGAGTACTTTAAACAGCAAGGGCAACAAGTGCAAATTCGTCATAAAACACTAGAGAGGCACTAACAATGCCAATTTCATCCCGTCACCTATTGATAAAAAATCGGCTTGGGTTACATGCTAGAGCAGCCATCAAATTAGTTGAAATGGCACAAAGCTTTGATGCAGTAATCACTCTAACCAATGACGAGAAAAAACAGGCAACTGCTGATGGTGTCATGGGGCTGCTAATGCTGGACTCAGCACAAGGGCAGTATGTTGATGTTTCTGCTGATGGGCCTGATGCTGAGCAAGCACTCAATGCTATTTGCGAACTAATTAAAGCGGGTTTTGACGAAGATGAGTAGATAATACTCATCTCAACACCTGTTTAACCCAATCCTTACAAAATTCACTTATCGCGCCCTCCAAATTGCGTTACTATTCAGCCCATTATCTAATCTAAATTGTCTATACTCATTATTCGAGTTAGAAATCGGTTTTCTATGGGGGAGAGTATGCAAGAGCTACAAGATTTCGATCAAACCCATCAAACTCTTCAAGAAGTATCTAATGCGCTTGATAGTGGGATGTTTGTCCATGTTCGTCGTTTATTACAAGACATGGAACCCGAGGATATTGCCCATCTATTAGAAGCCTCGCCCAGAAAAAGCCGTAACGTATTATGGCAATTAACCGATCCTGAAGATTACGGTGAAATCCTTGATGAGCTATCAGAAGGCGTAAAAGATGGTATCGTCTCTCAAATGGCACTTGAGAGCATCGTCGAAGCAACTGAAGGCATGGAGACAGATGATGTTGCCTACGTTCTTCGTAGCTTGCCTAACGACCTCTCGCGCGAAGTATTAAGTCAAATGGATACGGTTGATCGCTTCCGCGTTGAAACCGCTCTATCTTATCCAGAAGACACCGCTGGCGGTATGATGAATACCGACTTCATTACCATTCGTGCTGATGTAGAGATCGATGTTGTCCTTCGCTACCTTCGCATGAAAGGCGAATTGCCAGAAGCAACCGATGCTCTGTATGTATTGGATGAAGAAAGCCGTTTAATTGGTCACTTATCCTTAACCACCATTCTTACAGCACAACCTGATGTACTGGTTAGTGATGTAATGGATGATGCCGATGAAGCGATCCCAGTAAATACCGACGATGGCGAAGTAGCTAATTTATTTGAACGTCGTAACTGGATATCGGCACCCGTTGTTGATGAAAATAACCTACTTTTAGGCCGTATTACTATTGATGACGTTGTCGATGTTATTCGTGAAGATGCCGAACACTCAATGATGAGCATGGCCGGTATGGATGACGAAGAAGACACCTTTGCACCCGTAGTGAAATCAGCACGCCGTCGTAGTGTTTGGCTCGGAATGAATGTACTTGCGGCCCTTGCAGCTGCTTCTGTTTCAAATATGTTTGAAGCCACTTTAGCGCAAATGGCATCCATCGCTGTACTTATGACCATTGTACCTTCAATGGGTGGAGTAGCAGGTAACCAAACCGTTGCTCTGGTTATTCGAGGTCTTGCCGTTGGTCATATTGGTGACAGTAACAAAAAAGAACTGCTGATGAAGGAAGCTGGAATTGGGGTACTTAATGGTATTCTTTGGGCTGCGATTATTGGTGGTATTGTGATGGTTTGGAAAGGCGACATCATGCTTGGCGCGATTATCTCCGCAGCCATGTTAGTTAACTTAACCATTGCCGGAGTTGCTGGCGTATCGATTCCTTTAATTCTTAAAAAGATGAATATCGATCCTGCCTTAGCTGGTGGTATGGCATTAACCACCATTACCGATGTTATCGGCCTATTTGCTTTCCTTGGCCTAGCAACTATCCTGATGTAATTTTGATTTTTATATCACATAAAAAAAGCGCGCTCTCATTTAATGATTGCGCGCTTTTTTGTTTATAATTTATTTGTGTTACGACTACTGACCAGCAATTTTCATTGATTCAATTAAGATAGAACCGGTTTGAATTTGTGAACGTGTTTCTACATCATTACCTACAGCAACAATATTGTGGTACATATCAGCAAGGTTACCTGCAATGGTAATTTCAGAAACTGGATATTGGATCTCACCATTCTCAACCCAGAAACCCGCCGCACCACGAGAGTAATCACCCGTTACTGTATTGACACCCTGCCCCATAAGCTCTGTCACTAAAAGGCCAGTGCCCATGGTTTTTAGCATTTGCTCGAAGCTTTGCCCTGTAGATTTAACAAACCAGTTATGGATACCACCAGCGTGGCCTGTTGGTGTCATATTTAATTTTCGCGCCGCATAACTTGTTAATAAGTACGTAGCTAATACACCATCGGTAATAATCTCACGATCTTGCGTGTATAGACCTTCACTATCAAATGGGCTACTTGCTAGGCCTTTTAGAATATGTGGGCGCTCACT
This sequence comes from Aliivibrio sp. S2TY2, assembly GCF_028765525.1. NCBI lineage: Bacteria > Pseudomonadati > Pseudomonadota > Gammaproteobacteria > Vibrionales > Vibrionaceae > Aliivibrio > Aliivibrio sp. S2TY2. Next base: position 187,287 of record NZ_JARACS010000006.1, read on the forward strand.
CACATTAAACCATTCAGGTAAAATCTTCTCATTTAGCTTATCAAGCATAAACGTCGATTTACGATATAAGTTAGCACCACTGATCGCCATGACAAGATGCCCTAATAAGCCAGTCGCAACATCTGCTGCAAACATAACAGGAACTCTCATCGTCTCTAGCTTTTTAGCATCTAAACGACTCACGGTACGCTCAGCAGCTTCTAAACCAACCTTTTTCGCATCCCATAAATCATCACGATGACGAGCAACGGTATAGCTATAATCGCGTTCCATGTCACCATTTTTATCGACACCAATCACACTACAACTGATGCTATGACGGCTTGATGGGTAACTTGCTAACATGCCATGGCTATTACCATAGACCTTAATACCATAGTGGCTATCGTAACTTGCACCATCACTCTGTTTAATTGAAGAGTGGTACTCTAATGCTGCTTGTTCTGCTTCAATGGCTTTTTGTGCTGCATAATCCGGCTCAGGATCGTCTGGATGAAACAAATCTAAATCAGGAATATTTTGAGCCATTAGCTCTTTTGGCGCAGGTCCAGAAAATGGGTCTTCAGACGTATAGTTTGCAATATCTAGCGCAGCAGCAACCGTCTGCTGAATCGCTTTATCACTAAGATCAGACGTCGATGCACTGCCTTTACGGTGACCACGATAAACGGTAATACCTAATGCACCATCACGATTAAATTCAACGTTTTCAACCTCTCCCATTAAAGTTGATACGCTAATACCTGTCGTTTTAGTGATTGCTACTTCTGCAGCGCTTGCGTGCTTTGTCGCCATTTCTAGCGCTTTGGCTACTGCTGCTTCAAGTTCTATTTTTTGATTCATCATTTGGGCTTTTGCATCCATAACATCAGACTGAATATATACATTTTTACTAGAATAACACTCTATGTGATAAATTTGCGCCCAATTCTCCATTTATCTTGCTAAAATAGAGAGAATCACCCATTAAAGAATGAATATCATGGCACGTAAAAATCAAAAAGCACCTTGGGAAGAAGAAGAAGAGATCATCTGGGTAAGCAGAACCGAGATGAAAAACGACATGGAAGACTTACAAAAGCTAGGCGAAGAATTGGTGGGTTTAAAACCATCTGTTCTTGCTAAGTTCCCATTATCAGAAGACTTGCAAGTCGCAATCGCTGATGCGCAACGCTTTAAGAACGAAGCAAAACGCCGCCAATTACAATACATTGGTAAATTAATGCGTCTTGAAGATCCTGAGCCAATTCAATTAGCTCTAGATAAAATTCGTAATAAGCACTCACAAACTACAATTGCACTTCAAAAATTAGAGATCCTACGTGACCGTATGATCGAAACACCAGATGTGGTAATTGAAGAAGTTATGGTGAGATACCCAGAAGCAGATCGCCAACGCTTCCGCCAACTTGCTCGCCAAGCACAAAAAGAAAAAGCATCGAAAAAGCCGCCAAAAGCGTATCGAGAAATTTTTCAAGTATTAAAAGATCTATACTTAGACGAAGATTTATAAGTCTTATACCAATCACAGTAAGTAAGAGATCAGAAATAGCGCAGGAAAAATGCTTGAGAACAAGGCGAAATTTTTCGATACGTAGTTATTCTACAATCAAAAATTTCAACGTAGTTATCGAGCATTTTAACCAGTTAGGATGACCAATTATTTACTACGATTGGTATTATCTAAAAAGCACAAGGGCCACGTATCTTTTAATACGTGGCCCTTTCTTATAGGTATCGCATAATTTTAACTGGCTGTTACTCAGTACCGCCAACCGTTAAGGCATCCAGTTTTAATGTCGGTTGACCAACACCAACAGGTACGCTTTGTCCTGCTTTACCACAAACACCAACACCGCGATCAAGTGATAAATCATTACCAACCATTGAGATCTGCTGCATTGCTTCAATCCCAGAACCAATTAAGGTAGCGCCTTTAACTGGGCGAGTAATTTTACCATTTTCAATTAAGTACGCTTCTGATGCAGAGAATACAAATTTACCTGACGTAATATCAACCTGACCACCACCAAAGTTTGGTGCGTAAATACCATTTTTAACCGTTGAGATAATCTCTTCTGGTGTATGTTCACCCGGTAGCATATAAGTATTTGTCATACGTGGCATAGGTAAATGAGCGTACGATTCACGACGACCATTACCCGTTGGTGCTACACCCATTAAACGTGCATTCAGCTTATCTTGCATATAGCCTTTTAATACACCGTTTTCAATTAACGTATTATATTGACCCGCTACACCTTCATCATCCACATTTAATGAACCACGGCGATCTGCTATGGTGCCATCATCAACGATAGTACATACCGAAGAGGTAACTTGCTCACCAATCTTGCCTGAAAATACCGATGAACCTTTACGGTTAAAGTCACCTTCAAGACCATGTCCAACCGCCTCATGTAATAAAACACCCGGCCAACCAGAACCAAGTACGACAGGCATCATACCGGCAGGTGCTGCATCAGCATCAAGGTTCACAAGTGCTTGACGGATCGCTTCATCAGCAAATTCTAACGCGATAGATTTACCATTTACCTCGGTTAAGAAATAATCGTAACCATAACGGCCACCACCACCCGCACTACCACGTTCACGCTTATCACCACGCTGAACTAATACGCTAATAGATAAACGCACCAATGGGCGAATATCCGCAGCATACGTACCATCTAAAGCAGCAACCAACATTTGTTCGTAAACACCACTGATGCTTGCTGATACTTCTTGAACAAGTGGTTCTTTTGCTCGAATGTACGCATCTACTTCTTCAAGTAGGGCAATTTTTTGTTGCTTATCCAAGCTATTAAGTGGATTGATTGGCGCATAAAACTGAGGAATAGTTTGCGCTGAAAACGCCTTAACTCTGCCTTCTCCACCTTGTTGAACAATACCACGAGCCGCTTTAGCGCTTTGAGTTAATGCTTCAAGATTAATTTGGTCTGAATACGCAAAGCCTGTTTTTTCACCGGCAACGGCACGAATACCCACACCACGGTCGATATTAAAAGAACCATCTTTAATAATGCTGTCTTCGAGTACTAACGATTCATGCCAGCAAGATTGAAAATAGATATCAGCATAGTCTACGTCTCTTTTTGCGATGGTACTTAAGGTCTGAGACAGTTCTTGCTGACCGATCCCTGCTTGACTCAATAAGGACTGTTCTACTTCTTGCAAACTCATTCGAGGTACTCTTGTTAAGAATTTAAGATCTAGGATCTAATTATGAATAAAAAAGAATGGCTTTTATAGTGAAACTCACTCTTTTATTAAATAAAACGGTAACAATCGCGATTAGTTAAGCTGACAATGCAATCTCGAATGCTGAACAACTGGCATTTTTCTACGTATCGCTCTTAGATGCGAAAGGTCAAGCTCTGCAGTAATTACTCCTGTGCCTTCTTTTTGGGCTGTTACTTTATTTCCCCAAGGATCAACAACCATTGAGTGACCCCATGTTTCTCGTCCTGAACCATGATTGCCCCATTGACCTGCAGCAAGGATCCAACATTGTGTCTCTATTGCTCTTGAACGCAATAATATATCCCAATGGGCGTAACCTGTTACTTTAGTAAATGCAGCAGGGACAACAATAATTTCAGCTCCTTGCTGACGAAGTTCACTATATAACTGTGGAAAGCGCACATCATAGCAAATGGATAGGCCGATCTTGCCAAACGGCGTCTCTACTACTTTGACTTCATTACCGGGAGTAAATGTATCTGACTCTCGATAGCTATGGTGACCATCTTCGATTTCAACATCAAACATATGCAATTTATTATAGTGCTCGACAAGTTCACCATTATCATTAAACACTAAGCACGTCGTCGACAAGCTACCATCATGATTACGAATAGGAAAAGAACCAACAATAAGCCAAAGCTGGTAACGCCTCGCTAGATCAGATAACTCTTGCTGTAAACCCCCCGTACCTAGCGATTCAGCATGACGCTCATAATCTTCTTTTTTCCCAAAGACAATGCTATTTTCTGGCGTTAAAGCAAGTTTTGCTCCTTGCTGTTGCAACCCTTTCAGCTTGAGATTTAATTGCTTCATATTCTCTTCAGGATTTGAGCCTGAATTCATCTGTACTACACCAATCTTCTTCATCTTATATCCTTACACTGATGCTGCAATTTATGTCTTACTCTAATCGATTTGTTCTAGGTAATTATCTGATCAACGACTTATTCAAATAGGCATCATCATTTGAATACTATTTAAGAAAAAACAACCCCACCACTTGGTGAGGTTATTATTATTTTTCCGTTTTCTCTGGTAATTGATATTCACCTTGGCTACGCGAAAGCTCTTTAACTGTTGGCGACTCCAATGGCCCTTCTACCTTGTAATTAACTTGAGTAATTACATCAATAACAGGTGCAATTGCGGTGGCTACCGCAAGCACTATAATCGCCGTCTGAGGAGCCACAGCAAAGGCGGTAATAATAGGTATCCCAGAGGTTAAGTCGGGGGTGAATTTCACTTCCGCATCAACGAGACGAGTATTTAAGTCCGCTTTACCTTTGATTATCATTTCACCTGCAACCGCGTCCATCGTTAGGTTATTACTCACAAAAATACCTTCGCGCATTTTTCCGCTGCCTGTGATCGAATTAAACGCCATGCCATCATCAAAGACGTCTCTAAAGTCCAATTTCATTTTACGAATGATGGAATCAATACTAAATAGCCCAAGAAAACGAGCCGCCCCTTTGACGTCAGTAATTACCCCTTCACCGAGCGTTGACGCTAACTCTCCAGATAAAGTATTAACTTGAATGCTCCATGGCGCACCATCCCAATTAAGATCCGCATCCATACTGTAGCTGGCTTTTTGAACACCAGAACTGATCCCAAATCGAGCCAGTAATTCAGAGTTATTCTTTCCTGACGCAGTCATTTTAAAGGCAGAATGGCTTTTCTCTTTATTTAGCACCCAGCTGCCAGACATCGCCAATTTATTCTCACCACTGGTGATATTTAACTTATCTAGATAAAAAGCATCGCCTTTTTTATGCAGTTTGGTATCTACTTTTCCAAGCTTATAGCCTTGAATCCACGAATCTCTAATCGTTAACTCTAGATTAGGCATTAAACGAAAAAACTCACGATCAAACTCAGAAATAAGTGGGTCGTCTACTTTTGCTCGATTCAACCCTCTTTGATTTTCAGGCTTATCTAGACTAGGAATAAAAATATGTAGGTTATCTAATTGCACTAATAAATCGTCATTTCCTTTCCAACTGGCTTTGCCATCGACTTCTTGGCTTTGCACTTGTGCATACCAGCCTTGAGACTTCTTACGCGCATCAATACTGACATCATTCCAATCTAAACTCGCTACTCGTAATGACTTCACTTTTGCATCAATCCGAGTCGGTGTCGGAATCGTAGGGAAATGACTGACCGATGATGATTTCGATGCACTTTGTGCTTTTTCTTTTGCCAAAATAGGTTCAGATAACCAAGTATCTAAATCAAATGTCTTGGTATTAATGGAAGCAGATTGTCCCACAACAGGACTCACCTTAAAGTTACCTCGACCAACGATGACATGACTGGCAGTAATAACTGGCTCTGAACTTGAGATATTTATTTCTGCTTGGTATTTAGCATTAGGTAACGTTAAGCGGCCAGAAAGTTTTTCTGAGTTACCAGACACTTGTAATAATGCCTGTTCCGTTGTTCCTTTTTCCAGCATTAATGGATATGGCAGTGTTGATGCCATATCTCCTAACGCTGCATTAACGCCAATTTGATAAGTGAAACCGACATCAGCCACTTGCAAATTAATGTTTGAACTCCATGAAGATACACCACTGACTTTGTCCATCATTGGAGAATCTATGTAGTCTTTTAACGGGGATACCTTCCACTTTCCTTTTGTTTCAATCGCAACACTATAAAAATCAGATTGTGCTTCACCATCAAATGATAAGGTGACTGGTTGTCCCAATAATGACGCTTTAATTCCTGATGATTTAACCACGTCATTATCAAACTCAATTCGCCCCTTAGCGTCTGTTAATACTATATTTGGGGATTGCAGCTCAATGTGGTTGCCCGCTAAATCGGCATAACCCCAAGCTCTAACGTCTTCTCCGGAAAAAGGAATATCCAGTCGCAGTAAAGCATCAACTCGATTATTTACATGAATACTGTTTAATGCTGCACCCACAGAATCAACCAATGGTGTCGCTGTCATGTATTCTCGCACTGCTTTACCAGAGCCATTAGCTGTCGCACGAATGGTGAGTTTTCCATCTTCGGATAAATTAGCAATACGCCCTGTCACACGGGTAGCATGGACATCCATTAAATCGGCAGAATGTGAGCTTAAGAACATTGAGGCATTTTGAAACAGTAAGTCTAACTGTAAATTTGTTAGCGGAGGCCAGGCCGTATCAAACGAAAACTGAGCATTTTTCAACCCCACTTTAACTTGGAAAATACCGTCATATTTTGTATATGGAAAATCACCTAATTCGCCATACCACAGTAATTGCACCGTCTTAGCACTTCCGCCTTGCACCGCCGAAGAGAGATAATCCGTTAAGTCTTGCCCTAATGCTAACGTTGGTAAATAGCGCCACGTTTGATCCGCATTAAAGGCATCCGCTTCGGCATAAAAAGAAAGTACAGAGGGCTTATCTTTAGGGAAATCTAAACGAAACTCCCCTTTAGCTTGTAGGTCAGGCGTTGCTACATTGATGTAATCTGACCACAAACGCCACCCTTCATTATTCACTTCCCAATAAATACTCACATCACCATGGGTTATATTTAAAGGTGCTTGGAATACGTCACCATAAGGCAAGGTATCGTCTACCAATGATAACTTTGCTTCGCCTTTTTCAGCATCACCAGCAATAAGTACATCTAACTTATGAAAGCCTGGAAGTAACTCCCATTGTTGCATTCCTGCTGCATGAATTGATGCGGAATAACTTAATCCTGTACTATGATCAAATTCAACACGGATATCATTAATGCTGCCTTTTGGATCTAACGTAGTGAGAAGATCGGTAATATTATCTTGAGAGGCTGGTAATAATGTTTTTAAACTTAATACACTTTTAAGATCAATGTGAATAAGGTTTAAAATCCACTTTTCAGGCTGCCATGTAAAGCTACCTGAGATCTTAGGCCATAAGCTTGATTGATGCTTTATCTGAACATCTGATGCAAATACCTTCCATCCTTGCTTATCAGGTTGAAGCTCAAAAACGCCCCCTTCGACGCTTGCTTGGTGAACCTGTTTATCTTCAACCCAATTAAGATAAGAAGGAGAGGCTTCCACTAATGCATCTATAGGTTGGCCATCTTTAAATGATAGCCATGCATTAGCCGATATTTCACCTTGGGTAACCCCATATTCTTTTTTAATCTCTTCCGTGATCCATGGTGTTACTTGAATATTTTTTGCTTCAATATAAAAATGGCCATCTAAACTTTTAAACGTGCCTTTTTCTTTAAAATTCGCGATGATTTTAAGTTGATTAATCTCACTTCCTACAACACTAACGACGCCTTCAGCTAAATGCTTTCTACGCTCATTTCGCCACTGTAGCGAGTCAATTTGTACCGTTTTATCTGTTCCATCCAGTGCAACAAACGCAACTTGTGAGTTCTTCACTGAGAAATGATTTAGACGAACTAAAAAGATATCCTCTAATCGTTTAGCTAATGAGTTATCTTCCTTGGCTTCCGTCTCATCTTTTGGGGTATTCGGTTCAGTAGAGCTATTCCCTAATGACGTCAGATCCGCATTAAGTTTATCAATGCGTAAATCTGCAAATTGTGGCTGTCTTGCCCATAGAGAAGAGAGGATATTTAATTGAATTTCGACTTCTTTAACTGAAATAATTTCATCACCAGAGACAGGGTCAATCGCTTTCAGTTTTTGAAGATTTAATGAAGGGTTGGTATTTCGCCAACGGCCATCTAACTCACCAATAGAGATAGAAAAACCAGTCGCTTTAGAAAGAAATGCTTCAATTTCAGGTTGATATTGATTCAAAGAGGGAAGAAACAGACGCAAGCTGGTTATGACTAATGCTGCTAGTAAAAATACCAGCAGCAATAATCCCATCAAGCAACGTTCGAAACGAATTAACTTAGTGGTCACGTATTATTATTCTCTACATCATTACAACATCAAACTGCTCTTGAATATACAAAGGCTCCGCTTGAATTTTGACCTGTTTACCAATAAAGAGTTCGAGCTCCGCTAATGCATGGGATTCCTCTCCCTCAAGAGCATCAGCAACAGCTACCGAGGCATAAACAACAAACTTATCAGAATCATAAGCTCGGTTTACTCGTGTGATTTCACGCAATATCTCATAGCACACACTCTCAACCGTCTTAACGGCACCACGTCCTTCACACGTAGGACACTGACCACATAGAATATGTTCAATACTTTCTCGAGTGCGTTTTCGAGTCATTTCAACAAGACCAAGTTGAGTAAACCCATTGATGTTGGTTTTTACTCGATCTTTCTCTAGTGCTGACCCTAAAGATTGAAGTACTCGACGACGATGTTCTTCGCTCAGCATATCAATGAAATCAATAATGATGATCCCACCTAAATTGCGTAAACGAAGTTGACGAGCAATGGCTTGAGTCGCTTCAATATTGGTGTTGAAAATGGTTTCTTCTAAATTACGACGTCCAACAAAAGCACCGGTATTAATATCAACCGTTGTCATGGCTTCGGTTTGGTCGATAATTAAGTAACCACCCGACTTCAATTCAACCTTACGATCAAGTGCACGCTGAATTTCATTTTCCGTTTCGTACATATCGAAAATCGGTTTATCACCAGCATAATATTCAAGCTTCTTAGTCAGCTCAGGGACAAATTCTGTGGTAAATTCTTTTAACTTTTCAAAAGCCAATTTTGAATCAACGCGAATTAAATCCAATTCGGTGCCGACAAAATCACGCAAAATACGTTGGTCTAAACCTAACTCGCCATAAAGCATTGACTTCGTTTTACTCTTTTTACGTCGTTCAATAACTTTATGCCATAAACGCTTTAAGAAAGCGGCATCTTGTGAGATTTCTGCTTCACTGGCGCCTTCCGCAGCAGTTCGAATGATGAAACCACCAAACTCATCACAGTAATCAGAGACGGTATTCTTTAAGCGGTTACGTTCTTTCTCGCTTTCAATGCGTTGAGATACGCCAACATGGCTCGCCCCCGGCATAAAGACCAAGTAACGAGAAGGAAGGGTTATATCTGTCGTTAAACGAGCGCCTTTGGTCCCAAGCGGGTCTTTTACCACTTGAACAACCAAATCTTGTCCTTGATGAACAAGTTGAGAAATGTCTCTTACTTGGAATTGACGTTTTTCATTTTCAGATACACACTCGGTATGAGGGACAATATCCGAGGCGTGCAGAAAGGCGGCTTTATCTAAACCGATATCTATAAATGCAGCTTGCATACCCGGTAATACTCGGCTTACTCGGCCTTTATAAATATTACCCACAATACCACGTCGTGCTTCTCTTTCTACATGGATCTCTTGAAGCACGCCAGCTTCAATCATCGCAACACGAGTTTCACTCGGTGTTACGTTTATTAACAACTCTGTACTCATTGGAGCACCTCACTAATTTTTACAAAAATTGGTGTAAGAGCTGATCTGTTTCCATCAAAGGCAGTCCCATGACAGCGTGATAGCTGCCATCAATACGCGAGACAAATCGCCCACCACTACCTTGAATTCCGTATGAACCCGCTTTATCGCAAGGTTCACCACTTTCCCAATATTGTTCTATCTCTTGTTCTGAAAGTGGTCTAAACCACACCTGTGTTATTACTGTTTTGGTTTTTGTTGTTTCAGGTGTCGCTAGTGTTACAGCAGTCATTACTTGATGTTGACGACCAGACAGTGCTAAGAGCATTCTCTTAGCATCTTTAAAATCTTTTGGTTTTTCTAAAATAACACCATCGATAACTACGATGGTGTCAGAGCCCAATACTGGGACTGTTTTTTTCTCAATATGTTCTATTGTATTGCCTTCAGCTAGTGCTTTTATGCCTGCCTGAGCTTTATCTTTAGAAAGACGCTCTACATACATAAGAGGTGTCTCATGCGCTTGATGCACCTCTTCAACATCTACAGATAACACCTCAAATTGGTAACCTAATTGAGCTAGCAGCTCTTTTCTACGCGGTGAGCCAGAAGCTAAAAAAACTTGAGTTGCCATTCCCTGTCCTTATCGAATTGACCAATGACGACGTACTCTACGCATCAATAAAAATAACCATGGCCATAAAAGAAAGTTTAACACGCCAGCCCATAAAAAGTGTGCGTTAAAGGACACATCATGAACTAAAAATTCGCCCATAAACTCAATTATTTTACCTAAAAGCGTTAATCCTGAAAAAATAGCGGCTTGTTGCCATAATGCCAAATTTCTCAATAACTTAAAATTAGCGGCAACAAGGTAGATTAAGATTGCCATCGTCATACCACGAATACCTAATGTCGTCCCTAATAAGAGATCCCATAAGATACCCAAAATCATTGCTGTACCCACATTCACTCGATGTGGTAATGCGAGTACCCAATAAAACGTGACTAAGATAATCCAAGAAGGTCTCAATACTTCTAGCGTTCCTGGCCAAGGTGCAGCTTGCAAAATTAATGCGATTAAAAAAGAGAGCCAAATAATGATTCGACCACGCATTAAATGACTACTCGCCATCCGGTATCTCCTTGGCTTTTACTTCTGTTTCTGTTGGCCAAACTAATAATAAATAACGCAATTTATCAAATTCAACGGTTGTAGCTAATTCAATCGAAGCAAATGGACGCTTATTATCATTATCAATACTGGAAATATAACCAACAGGATATCCTTCAGGATAACGACCGCCCAGGCCTGAACTCACCAATAAATCACCAATTTCAATATCGGTATTCGTCGGAATATGTTCAAGTTGCATGGTATCTAAATGGCCTTTACCTGACGCAATAACGCGAATGTCATTTCGAACAATTTGAACAGGAATCGCATTGTTTGGATCCGTTAATAGCAATACTCGGCTATTATGCGCTCCAACATAGTTAATTTGGCCAACAATACCTTTATCGTTGATCACTGGTTGTCCTTCATACACACCATCGATCAAGCCTTTATCTATCATGACTTGATGAGTATAAGGTGCTGAATCAACAGCCATCACCTCGGTAACCATCTTCTTTTCATCTCGAATAAAAGGGGAACCAAGAAGATCACGTAAACGACTATTCTCTTGTTTTAGCTGTTCCAACAACAATAAATTACTGTTTTGAATAAAAATATCTTGCTTAAGTTTCTGATTTTCAAGCATGAGCGTATTTCGGCTATTAAACCGTTCATACATACCATCAAACATCGTACGAGGAAGGTTTGCTGCATAATGAATAGGGGCAACAAAACTATTAAGTAGGTAACGTATCTCAGAAAATGCATTTAAACGACTATCGGCCAGCATAAGGCTAGCCGATATCATTACAGCAATAAACAGGCGAAACTGTAGAGAAGGGCCTCTACCAAAGATTGGAGTCATGTCCACTCACCCGTTATTAATTATTACTCTTCACTAAAGAGATCGCCACCGTGCATGTCGATCATTTCTAATGCCTTACCGCCGCCACGAGCCACACAAGTCAGTGGTTCTTCAGCAACAACAACTGGAATGCCAGTCTCTTCAGTTAGAAGACGGTCTAAATCACGAAGTAGTGCACCACCACCAGTTAGAACCATACCGTGCTCTGAAATATCAGATGCTAGTTCAGGCGGACATTGCTCTAAAGCAACCATTACCGCAGAAACAATACCTGATAGAGGCTCTTGAAGTGCTTCTAAGATTTCATTTGAATTTAGCGTAAAGCTACGAGGAACACCTTCTGCAAGGTTACGACCACGAACTTCAATCTCACAAACATCATCACCAGGGTATGCAGAACCGATTTCATGCTTGATGCGCTCAGCGGTTGCTTCACCAATTAAGCTGCCGTAGTTACGACGAACATAGTTAATGATCGCTTCATCAAAACGGTCACCACCGATGCGAACTGAAGAAGAGTAAACCACACCATTTAATGAGATAACAGCAACTTCTGTCGTACCACCACCAATATCGATCACCATAGAACCTGTTGCTTCAGATACAGGTAAGCCCGCACCAATTGCCGCAGCCATAGGCTCATCGATAAGGTAAACTTCACGAGCACCCGCACCTTGTGCAGATTCACGAATAGCACGACGTTCAACTTGTGTAGAACCACAAGGAACACAAACCAATACACGAGGACTTGGACGTAATACGCTATTGTCATGCACTTGCTTGATAAAGTGTTGTAACATTTTTTCAGTTACATAGAAGTCAGCAATAACACCGTCTTTCATTGGACGGATAGCTGAAATGTTACCAGGAGTACGACCAAGCATTTGCTTTGCATCGTGACCTACAGCGGCAACACTTTTTGTTGCGCCACCACGGTCTTGACGGATAGCAACAACAGACGGTTCATCAAGAACAATACCTTGACCTTTTACATAGATAAGTGTGTTGGCAGTACCTAGATCGATCGAAAGATCGTTTGAAAACATGCCACGAAGTTTTTTAAACATAATCTTCGTATTTCCTGAAAACGTGAGAATGAGATAAATTTTACTAAATGTACCAATGCCTAGCCTAATCAGCAAGGCATTGCTACAGAATCCTGAAGCAAATCAGGATTTTTATTCAATTTTTAGTTAGAAGTACCAATAATGTTACTTTCACCGCGGAATATGACGCGATCATTGCCACGGTAAATACCAAAGGTCACTACGGTTGATGGATCTTCATCACCTTTTCCTCGCCAATTAAATTGTAACCAAGGTTGTAGGTATAAACCCGATGGTTTTGATTCACAATGTGTATGCTTTTCACTTAATTGTGGCGAATCTTCAGATAAGCACAACCAAAAGCGGATCTGCTCTCTTAACTGATTGTTATCAGGTTCTGCTATTAGATCAATTGAGTTAAGACCAGATTTAATGCCACCAGTTCCCATTAATTTCGCAGCGCTTTCCTTATCAGATTCAGGCCAAATTGTTTGCTTATAATGATATGAACCATTAAATACAGCTGCGTCATCATCTTTACTTAAAATAAAACGCTGACCATCCCAATATTCAACTCTAAGAGGCACTGATACAGATTGCCCTGAAGCAACACCTACATTATCCAATACCATTCGTCCATAACGAACATCAGGTTGAGATAAAAGTTCGGCCTCTGCTGATTGTTGATCTTTAATGAAGGTGACAGGATCTGCGCCACTAATTTTTAAGCCTAAACTTGTGATTTCTGAACTTGAGTGTCCCGACGCATTAAATGGACCATCAACCACCGTAGTACGATTTCCAAATGAAGGTGCCCCCTCTTTTTTTGACCAAGTCACAGCATGCTCTAAATTCGTAACTTGCCATACAGCCTTATCACTCCAATGCGTTTCATCTAAATCCACATCAGTAATATTTAAGCGAGAAGCATATTCCCCACCCAATGAGAACCTAGATTTTAACTCATTGTTAAACAGACCATAGTTGGTGACCTCTGAATCTAAAGCACTATAAGCTGTAACTTGAAAATCAACATTTTTAAAAAATTGGTCCATATATACAAAACTACCCTCTGATGTGCCTTGCTTTTGAGGATAATCCCATTCGGTATTTGTGATAGAAAAATACGCAGGATAAAAACGCCCGACCTTAGAAAAAGTTGACGGGATAGTAAACCCAGAGCGATTAAAGTAATTATTCTGGAATACATCAAAACCCAGTGTGCCTACTTCATTCCAGTTCATTTGTGTTGAAGCGTTTTTATTCTCACTGGTTACCTCTTTACTAAAATTAGCAATAGGATGCCCATCTGCGGTAATCACTCCTATCACCCCTGATAGTGGGTAGTTTAATTGAGCCGCTAAGCTTAATTGAGCCATCCCCTCACTGTGAGTAATATAGCTTGGCGTCACAGCCTTACTGCACACTAACGATGGATTGTCATAATCAGGGACGCCATCGCCATAGAGTCCTGTATCTAATCCTTTAATCCAATTAACTGCTTTTAAATAAGCATTAAAATCGGTGCCCGAAGCCAAGTAAGCGCCATTAAGCTCATCGGTATAAGATGGTAATGCTGATGATTTATCACACAATGCAGCGGTAAAAGGACGAAAATAAAATTGCTCCGAGGTAGTAAACGTATTGCCTTGAATATTTGCACTAACCGTTAATCTTGCTTTACCAGCGTCATTCAAACGCGCTTTCAATGAGCCATCAGCCTGACTCTCATCTCCGCCAGCAACACCATTCACAAACGCAACCGATAAAGTTCGATTCGCTTCAGCCCAACCATTAGTTTCTTTCTTGATTTCAATGTTCTCATTGCTGGTCACAGGCAAGACTGAGTTCGAAAATGTGACATCAATGTCTGCGGTTTCTTTAATAATATGGCAATTTAGCATATTGCCATTTCCATTTTCTTTACCACGAATTTTTAATCTAAATGGATAAGGTCGACCTGCTACTTGATTACTATCAGAGCCATCAACGCCCTCAGATGGAACAATACTTATCGCTTTTGCAATAAACTCATACGGCCCTTCTGTTGTCGTTAAATTATCACTGCTAACACTGGCTGATACGTTATAAGAGTTTAAAAATTTACTATGAATATATCGAGTAACCACCGCTGGACCACTTGATGGAAATACCGTATCGAAACGACTGTCATCAGCATGATTACACTCGGGTGTTGTAATGTTTCCGTCTTCACTCCAACACGCTGAGTTTCTATCTCCAACAGCAACTGGAGTACTGCTTACTTGTAATTGCTGCCCCTTACCTTCAACCACATTGCCATCAAAATCAACAAGGGAGAAATCAATAGCAATACCATCACAAGCCAAGCCTTTACCTGATGTTGGGGAGATGACGAGTTGCACATCATTGCTGGGATTTATACACTCACTTTGCCCAATAATCCGTGAATTAGAGAATAATTTAAGCGTTTTTGCAGTGACCGCTCCATAGATAGATACACTACCATTCAATGCAATATTATTTTCACTGTACAAATGCGCTTTTAATAAATTAGAACCGGCCATCAATATATTAGAACTTGCCCCATGAGCTGCAATTAATAAATTATCTGGCTCAGCTTCATGGTTATAAATAACATTTCCCGGATCATTCCAGTTTTGAACATGAATTATGGTTTTTTCAGTATTCGAGAAATGTATTTTAGCAAAACCTGTTGCATTAAATTGATTAACCCAATAAACACCAGGTTCGATATTAACGTTAATATAATCAGCAGCATTACCCCCCATCAAATTGATGGCAGCGTAATGACCAGGATTAATAGTAATATCACTTAGGCCAGTAATAGAACCATCAACCCCAGTAAACTCTGTAGTTATTAATAATTTAGGCACAATTAAAGAAGGATCCGCAATACAATCACCACTGCCTCCATTACTATCTTCACAAGTTTTGTGTGAATTTAAATTCATAGAACCAAGAGGAAAACCGACTTTTCGTCCAGGAGTTTCAATGTACGAACGATTTGAACTATTTTTACCATCAACAATTAACTGTGTTTTTGTCCCACCGCCATCAAACCAAGTTTGAGCTGTAGATGGAAAATATTCACACATATCATTAATGGAAGTTAACTCTTGTTTTTCTTCTGCACTAGAATTCATAGAAAAGCACAGTAAAGAGAAACAACCGATTAAATAAATACAAATCTTTTTCATTAATTAATCTCCTTCGCCCATACTTCTTGAACTCGCGTCACTTGGTTTATCCCTGTCCCACAACTTGCGGTGCTTATAATCTGAAAATATCGAATAGCATTGCCTTTGTAATTTACTGATGTCATTTCACATTTCACTTGCGGTTTAGTGCGACAACCGCTGTTATCAAGTTCCATACTAGGAGTATGAACGCTGCCATTACAAATAGAATCATCAGCCCCGGATTGGTTTAATGGAAACAAGCGTACTAACCCCCACTCCGCTCCAGAGTGCGCTAAAGACCATGCTTGTGTACCTAATACTTCTTTAGATACAGTATCGTGATTACTGGTTTCCACTTTCAATAGATTTAATGATAGGTACCCCACCACAACCATAACGACCACTGACATGATCAATAAGTTACCTTTTTGCTTTGATTGATTATGGTACATTGATCACCTGCACATCATGTTGATACTGAGTTGCCTCACCAAGATCATTTTCAAACGTTAAGACCATCTTAATCATGCTATTACGATTGAGCGACGCGTTATCAATAGAAAATCCACCGGAGGTAACGTGGTTAGCAATTTGCACCCCATCACGAAACACCCCGCCCGCCTGTATACAATACTCAACGACACTTGGTCGATAAATAAAGGCACGCTCAGAAACAGAGCTTGAAATAAATGCAGGATTATTCGTAGTGTTTGGGAAGTGGATGGTAGAAATACCTCCCGATTGTGTCATAGACTCTATAGTAATAAACCGGTGATGGGCGTCATCTAATAAATCAGATTGGGAACTCGGGTTAATCACTAACCTAAAATTATCAAGCGTCACTGTATTATTAGAGAGCAAAACAACATCTATTTGTTTTTGATTAAATTGAGGTAATTGAAAATAAAAAGCACTGACTTTTAGAGGAATAAAACTAACACATTGACGACTTATAACCTCCGCACTATTTGGTACGGCATGACGCAATTCTCTGCTGAGTTTTTCAATCACAAACTTTGCCTGCATTTGGTTATCTTGACGATCAATACTGTCGTTATAACTTTGAAAACCAAGTACTAGAGTGTTGCTTGCTGCGATAGCGATAATCCCAACAACAACAATGGTTAAGATCAACTCGATAAGGGTAAATCCCCTGATACGCTTCATTAATAATTCCCTCGATAAGCACTAAAGGTATATTGAGCGTGGTTGCTTGCATACAGAGTAATATCGATTTTTTTGAACTGAGTTATTACTGTTACTCTATTATCTACATCCGCATAAGCGACATTGATTTCAACAGTGAAATTTTTATATTCATCCGCACTGCTTGAGTCTATTAGACGATTTAACGGATAGCTAACCAGTCCAGGAGTGCATTGAGGCGCTTCTCCCCAGCAACCAATAAAGTCATCTACATCATTAAAGGTTGGTGAACCATTCTCTTCGCTACTATCTCGCCCAAGTTCATTAGGACTTGAACACGCATCTGGTGCCGAAACTTCTCCGCAACGATACGCTCCACCATTAGGATCGCTATGCTCATCAAATTGACGACTTAGAATATCCGTCATTATCGAATACCCAAGCGTTGCTGCTTGAGATTGATAGGTGGCTTGATGTGATTTAGAGGCTGAACTAAACACGCCCGTCACTAAAATCAATAGCGCAAAACCCAGGATAATAATACCAATAATAGATTCGATTAAGGTAAAGCCCTTTTGACGATTAACAGCTCCACTCATAATCTGCATCCACTGGTTTCTCGTGAGCGATAAATAAACCCTTCGCTATTAATACATACCGAGCGGCTTTCGTTGACAGAGGGCGTATTAATGGTGATTCGACAATCACTGATAGTACAAAGAGAGGTGGCTGCAGATGAGGTAGCCATTATGGGCCGGCCTAATAAATCGAAGGTCAATTCAGAAACGGAGGTCACTCCATTAGCACTGTTAAACGCATAATTAAGTTGGATCTGCTCTAGTTGCTGTTGATTGCTGCCTTTAGAGTAATCGGATAATACCGCGCTGCTCATATCTCGACTTGGGCATGACTGGCTAACACCAAATTGAGTTTTTCTCATGACAATCAACCGACAGTCATCGTGGTCATTTGAACCATTTACTTGCATCGCGGTGATTTGAACTTGACGCAGAATAGAGAGTACTTGTTCTTGTGCAGCCGCTGAAGAAAAACGGCTCGCTCCCATGTATTTGCTCGAGGCATAGACACCAATAATGGCTAATATCAAGATCACGACAATCAGTTCTACTAAGGTAAAACCCATGTTCATTACTGGTTTTTTTGAGTGTTTTTTTATGAGAAAAGGGATCATCATCCGTTACCTTATTGCTTCCTGTTATTAGGATAACGGAAATTATAGAGATAGCGAGGGATTGTTAATTTTAGATACAAAAAATCCAGCGGAGATCGCTGGCTTTGAAATTACTTAAACTATACTAATTAACACTTTTTAGAATCAATTGTTACGGTTGGTGCCGCACCTGAAACTTCTGAATATGTCACAAAACATTGTGTAGCTTTAATATTAGAAGCACCTGAAACACCTTTGAAAGCTGCGACATAAGTTCTAGAGCCAAGAGTTGTTACATCAGGAGATACTGACCAATCTTCTGTTAAACCAACAACTGCTTTACCAATACCGTCTGTTGTTGCAGAAGGATAGCCTTGATAAATTTTAATACCATCCACATCTTTATCACCCGTAGCATCAGTTTCTTTACCTTCAATCGCCGCTTTACCGTAAACGATACCAGCTGCACCAGCCATTGCGCCTTTTAGGCCTTGTAGTGATGATGCACGTGCATCTGATTGTAGGTTAAGGAATTTAGGTGCTGCAGTTACTGCAAGAATACCTAAAATAACAATGACTACTACTAGCTCAATAAGGGTAAAACCACCTTGTCTTTTCATTTACTACTCTCTTTCTATTATAAAAAGTGATGGAACTCGATTGTTACCACCATTATTGTTAAAACAGTTACCGCTATAACACCATTGGTTTAAGCGGTTTTTCATTTAGTACCTTGCCATAATCAACGTTATCACTAAGGTATTAATTCTTTATTGCAGAGTCACTACCACACGGCCAGATTCAGGCTCATAAGTGAAAAAGTGCCCTTCATTTTCTTGTTGTGTGTATTTGCATTGATTGCGACTGTTTTCACTAATCACTTCTGCTAAGTATTTCGCTTTATTATCATTACTGTCATCGGTCACATAGGGTGCGTTTTGCAGTAACATTTCCATTAGCAAGATACACTCTTTTGCGGTTAATGAGCCTGGGTAATCCCCCGTATCATTACCATCTAAATCTTCACGAGGTGAAATTGGGTAACCCGGACGAAAATCTGATTGATTGCTTTTTGATGGGTCTGTTAACCAAAATTCAGTGCCATCATAACTAACCGCATTACTGCCATCAGTTTTAGGACGAGCTTCTGCTTCCCATTGTGCTCTTGCCGAAAGAACCGCCGTTGCATAACCACCTGCAACACCTTCAATACTGGCTTTTTTTGCTTCAAGGCTAACATCTAAAAATCGAGGTAATGCGACTGTTGCCAGCAAACCTATAACCACAATCACAATCACTAGCTCAACCAGTGAGAAACCTTTTTGGTGTTTCATCGTAATGCTTCTCTCTATTTCTTATTTCGTTCTGAATTGTAAGGGATTTTGTAAAAAAAAACACGCTGTTCGTCAAAAAAACGACAACTTAACCTTCATCCAAAAAACCGACACTGACTTTAAATACGCCATTGATGAGCATAACTGAAATCATTTTACCATTCGACGCACCGTAAGAACATTGGTATTGTTCTTTTTTTGTTGCATTATCATGTACTTTTATAGTATCTGCATAAATTTTTTCTTTCCTTGGTAACAGTAAATGCAGCCATTGCTCACAATCTAGCTTGTTATCATTCAATACTAATGGCCAACCAGATTTGCTGAAGATGACCTCAATATTGTCTTTATTCATACTTGCGGGTTGCCCATTAACCACCCAATAATTTTTAAACTCATTTGCAGATGATAGGATTTCGCGACTTGCCATCATCAATGCAGTATCTTCGACTTCTGGTTCCATTTTATCCCACTGAACCAAAATAACAGCCAATAGGATAATGAATAAAGCCCCCCACGTAATACGGGTTACTCTCATCATCAACTTCCTTTTACTACATCCAACATATTCCACATTGGTAAGAAAATACCTAATGCTAATATGAGTACCATGCCTGATACGATAACCAATAACAGAGGTTCAATTCTCGCTGTTAATGTTTTCAAATCATAATCAACTTCACGATCATAAAAATCAGAGACTTCTAATAGCAAATCATCAATTTGCCCAGTCTCTTCACCTACCGCAATCATTTGTTGCACTAAAGGCGTAAAGATCCCACTTTGAGCAGCAGTGGCTGACATACTGGTTCCCGACTCAATACCACTTTTCATCTCTAACAATCGGTTCTCTAAATACTTATTACCAAGAGCCTCGGCAGAGAGTGCTAACGATTGATTTAATGGCACCCCTGATTTCAGCATTAACGCAAAAGTTCTTGAAAAACGAGACATTTGGGCTCGAGTAACAATATCACCAACAATAGGGAGCCTAAGTCGAAACTTATCCCACTTTTCTCGTCCTACGTCACCGCTAACCCATGATTGGAAGGCAACAAACATGCCAGCCATACCACCTAAAATAAAGTGCCAGTAGTTAACAGAAAAACTTGAGGTTGCCATCAATATCCGTGTCGGTAGCGGTAATTCAACACCAAAACGAGCAAACATTGAAGTGAATTGCGGGATCACTTTAACGTTAAGCACTAACATGGCGATGAAAATAAAGCTCAATACGAAAATTGGGTAACGCATTGCTGACTTGATTCGCTTACGAGTTTCCATCTCTTGTTCGTAATAATTAGCCAATTGAAGTAAGGCCTGATCTAAACGACCTGTGTTTTCACCCACATGAATCATTGAAACGAACAAAGAGCTAAATACCCTAGGGTGCTGCTTCATTGCTAGTGATAAACTTCGACCATTAGTTAGATCCGCAGTAACCTCTTCAAGTGATTGCTTTAACAATTTATTATTGCTGTTTTGTGTCAATCCATTCATGGCTCTTAACAAAGGCACGCCAGCTTTCGTTAAGCTGTACATTTGGCGACAAAAGATCACTAACACTTCAAGTGGGATCGATGGCTGAAACCACGTCTTCCAATCAACAGAGGGTGCCGAACCTTTTAATTTTCGACCAGAATGTATTGAAATAGGAATAATACTCTCATTCATTAACTGCTCTGCAGCACTCTCTTGTGACGGAGCTTCAATCTTTCCTGATACCGATGCACCCTTGGCATTTCGGCCTGTATATTTATATATAGCCATGGCTTAACAACCTATAACCATATTGGTTGATGAGAGGAGGAGTTATCGCCTTCACCCAAGACCATCACTTCATTGAGACTAATAATGCCATTCATTGCTAACTCCATTGCTGAGGCTAGTAATGGTTTGTAATCTGGATTTTCTCGTGCTTTTTGAGCAAATTCTACTGCATTATTTCCACGCAGTGCATCCATCATGGGTTGGTCTAATTCTAATAATTCAAAGACACCAATTCGACCACTGTAGCCTGTTAAGTTACAACTTTGACAACCAGCACCCTTTCTAAATGGAACCGAGGCTTGATTTGGGAAGCGACTTTGCACCCATTGCAAACGTGATTCATCTAAAGGATCAGGAACTGAGCATTCTGTACACACCTTTCTAACCAAGCGTTGAGCCAATACCGCACGAACAGCACTAGCAACAAGATAGCCAGGCGCACCCATATCCATCATACGAAGCGCACTATCAACAGAGTCATTAGTATGTAACGTTGATAACACTAAGTGACCAGTTAATGCTGCTCGCAAACCAATTTCAACCGTTTCCTGATCACGCATTTCACCAATAAGAATGATATCAGGATCCTGACGTAGGAAGGTTCTTAAAATTTTAGAGAAGGTTAAATCTATCTTGCTGTTTACCTGAACTTGATTGATACGTGGTAAGCGATATTCCACTGGGTCTTCAGCGGTGATGATCTTTTTACTTGGTTTATTAAGTTCACTTAATGCACCATACAATGTTGTAGTTTTACCTGACCCCGTAGGACCTGTTACTAAGATCATGCCATGAGGGCGACCTAACTGCTTACGTAAGCGAACCAAAAGATGATCAGGAATTCCTGAATATTCTAACTCTCGGATCCCTGAGGTTTGGTTAAGCAGACGCATAACGACCGATTCACCGTATTGCACAGGCATAGTAGACAAACGAATATCCACTGACTGACCACGAGATTTAATATTAAATCGCCCATCTTGAGGCAAACGCTTTTCAGAGATATCAAGATTCGCCATTAGTTTTAGACGCAATACTAATGCTGGCGCAATGTTGACTTCATTAAGTAGGGTTTCGTGCAATATGCCATCAATACGCTGACGAAGTCGTAATACTTTATCATCAGGCTCAATATGAATATCTGAAGCTCCAACTTGGACCGCATCTTCAAACAATGAGTTAATCAACTTTACAACGGTAACTTCGTCATTATCACTGTCTGATATACCAAAGTTAAAGTCGTCCGTCTCTTGGTGCTCTGAATGCAACTGCTCTGCAAATGAAGCTATCTCTTTAGTTCGACGATAAAAACGATCAAAGCTATCGACTAATTGTCTTTCTGAAGCGATAACCATCTCAATTTGATATTGTTGAAGCTGAGAGAATAGGGCTTCTTGAGCAGAAAGATCGGCTGGATCACTCATCGCAACACGAATAGTATTGCCATGCTGACTAAGTACTAATGCTCTTAAGCGACGCGCATGAACTTCTGGCAGTAGTTGCACTGCTGCTGCATCAATATCTGCACGGCTTAGATCCACCAAAGGCACATCTAATTGCTGAGATAAGAAAGTTAGCATTTGCTTTTCGGTTAAGAAACCAAGCTGAATAAGCGTGGCTCCCAACTTACGGCCAGTTGTTTTCTGTGCCGCTAGCGCCTGCTCAATCTGTTGTTCAGTAACAATGTTTTCTTCGACTAATAAATCACCAAGCCTTTTTCTTAACTGAAGACGCATTATTCATTACCTTCCATTGTTTCTAATAACTTAATTCTATCTCGAACGAACACTTGAGAAGAGCGTGATAAACCTGGTGTCGTTAATGCCACTTTATAAGTTTTCAAGGCATTTTTAACTTGTGCATTTCTCTCATACACAATAGCTAACCCTAGCCACCAACGACCATTATCTGGATCTTTCGCTACCAACATTTGGTAACTTTCTTCAGCTAAGTCCATCAATTTTAATTTTTGAGCTAAGCCACCACGCGTAGCTAAATAATCGACAGACGCTCCTAAAGGTATATATTCTAATGCAGAGAGTGCGGCTTCTGGCTGCTCCTCTTTTTGCAATAAACTGGCTAAAGCTAAACGTAAGTCAATACTGTCATTATTTAACCTTATGCCTTGTTGTAAGATAGCTGCTGATTCCTGAATCTCACGTTTACCATAAAGCAAAGCCGCTAGTTTTTTACGAGAATCTTCATCACTAGGTTGGTATTTCAATACTCTATAATAAGCTTTCATCGCAGTATTAAAATCAGAGTTATCTAGGGCTTTTTTTGCTGCGTCACGATTTCTCTGAGCCAGTTCGGAAGGCAGAACCTCTACTTCTTCAACGTGTAATTGCTCTTGAGATTCAGTCTGACTAATAGCGTGTTCGCGAGGTGTATCTGGAACAATAGACACCTCTTTAGCTTTCGTTGGCGTTGTGTCGCTATTTACAACACGTATCGAACTTTCTTTTACTTTCGGTAATTCGATATGATGGCTTAAGGGTTTCTCATCAATATTTTCATTCAAATATATACGACTAACTTCTGAGGTAACAATTTTTGCCGTTGGCGAATTGACAGGTAAATAAGAGCCTTTAGAAAGTTCTGAATGATCAACAACGTCCTCTACAATCACCTCTGATACTTGATGTTCATTATTAATGGCATTTGGAGTATTACTCAGTGTTGCCCACCCAATTAAACACAATGAACTCATTACACCAATAGCAAAAAAGAAAGGCGCTTTAAATTTTGATTCAATATTAGGAACGTCAGCTTGAGATAGAGATGTTTTCCTCTCTATGTCTACATCTTGTTTTGTTATGTTTAACAGGGCTTTATTTGTGGCACTCACAAGGCTCTCCAACCCCAAAATTTGGGAAAATAGTGCTTGGGTTTGATGGTATCAGTTGTATCTATAATTGCATTAAATACCGCTTTTTTAGATACTTTATCCAATTGCTCAGCAAAAGAAATAAGTAACGCTTTATGGCATATTTGATTAATCAATCGAGGAACGCCACTACTCGCACGCCAAACCGCTTTCATTTGATCTAGGGTAAATGGATTGACTTGAGCCCCCGACTCTTTCATTCGATAAGTAATATAAGCGACCGCTTCATTTACATTAAGTGAGCGTAATTTTGCTGAAAAAGTAATTCGTTGTCTTAATTGTCGTAGATGATGCTGCTGTAAGCGCTCGTCTAATTCAGGCTGCCCAAATAGTACAATCTGAAGTAACTTAGTGTAATCCGTTTCTAAATTACCAAATAAGCGTAGGGTTTCTAGCGCTTCATCACTCAAGGCTTGTGCTTCATCTATAAATACTACTGCGCTC
This sequence comes from Aliivibrio sp. S2TY2, assembly GCF_028765525.1. Lineage (NCBI taxonomy): Bacteria > Pseudomonadati > Pseudomonadota > Gammaproteobacteria > Vibrionales > Vibrionaceae > Aliivibrio > Aliivibrio sp. S2TY2. The sequence goes on from NZ_JARACS010000006.1 coordinate 211,866, forward strand.
TTTCCTTCCGCTTGAATATCAATCAATTTTTCATGGATAAGCTCAGTTAAAGCAGTACCATCTCCCTCTTGCTCTAGCCAGAGCTCTTTGGCTAATGCTTGCCGTAGCTCTCGTCCATTCATAACAGGATTAGGTAAGTAGAGTAATTCGACATTCATAGGAAGTTGGCTCATCAACATTCTGCAAACAAGCGTCTTTCCTGTCCCAATTTCACCTGTCACCTTAATGACGCCTTCCCCCATTGAGATGGCTGACAAAACGGTTTGAATCGCCTCATAGTGAGGCGGTAATCCATGAAAAAGAGAGGTATTTGGCGTTAACGTGAAGGGAAGCTGTTTTAAGCCAAAATGTTGCTCGTACATAAAAGTAGTCGCTACTCGTCAGGGAACCATTCTTGTAATAAATCACGAGAACGCTCTAACTCTTCTTGCCAAGTATCCACGCCAACCACCGTTGGTTTTAATAAAATAACTAACTCGGTCTTCTGAGTTAACTTACTTACGTTACGGAATAAATGGCCTAATGCTGGAATATCCCCCAAGAATGGAACTTTAGATACTTGGTCAACGGTTTGGGATTTCATCAAACCACCTATAACCACCACATCCCCACTTTTCGCTCGAATAACCGAATCTGATTCACGAATTGAACTTTTCGCTAATGGTAATTGAAGTACGCCACCAACATCACCAAGATCTATCTCTTTAATTTCATTCTCAACATCAATAACGGATGGGTGAACATGCAGCATCACGTTACCTTTATCATCAATCTGAGGCGTTACATCTAGTGAAATACCCGAGAAGAATGGCGTTAAAGTAACTTCTGGTGACGCATTTGAATTATCACCACTGCCTGTTACGCTTGATACTTCTGTGACGTAATACTCGTCACGCCCAACCTTAATCACTGCTTTTTGGTTATTAGCCGCTGTCACTCTAGGACTTGAAAGAACGTTCAAATCACCCTGAGTATCCATGAAGCTTAAAACAGCATCAAAGTTACCATCAGAAATCTTAATATTGGTTTGACCGCCAAGTAGTGTTCCAATCGCATCCATTCCGGGTAAAACACCCGCGGTGGTACCCGCCGTTTGGCTAAGTGAAATATCAGTACCGCCAATTGATGCGCTTAAATTAGTCCAATTAATACCTTGTTGATAGCCATCACTTAAGGTTACTTCTAATAATTTTGCTTCTAAAATCACTTGGCGCTGTAAACGCTTGTGTGAGGTCGATAAAAATGCTTTCACCTTACGTAATTCATCCGGAGAAGCGGTAATCGTCACAACACTCGCCTGAGGTGAAACTACAACACTACGACCTGAACCATTGCCGATCATCACTGAAACCGCTTTCTCTAACTCTTTCCAGAAATCACTTTCACTAGTGGTTTCAATTTCTGTTCCACCTGTAGCTGAAGATGATGAGCTATTGTTTGAATTTGAACTTGAATTATCATTATTGTTTGATGATGAATTACCTTCAGAATTCGTGATAGAGCCGGTTGTTATTGTCGTTAGTGAACGGCCTTTACGAGTAAGCTGTAAATAATCAACAGGAATTGTTTCTGTGCGGATAGTCGCAGGGTAAACTTGTAATATTTTATCTGACTTTACAATTTCATAGCCATATAAGTCTTCAACAGAAGAGAGTACTTCATCTAAGGTTACATCGTTAACATTCATCGTAATACGACCAGAAACTGCTGGATGTATTACTACGCTGTATTCTGTACCTTTCACTAAACTGGTAAAGAAAGCCTTTGCATTAACACCATTCGCCTTAACTCTAAAACGCTTCACTGGCTCTTCAATTTCAACAACTTTCGCGTTGAGCTCAGGCATCAGATCTGCCTGGACAGATGCAGGCAAATCGACAAGTAACTGACTGCCATTATCATTAATAGACTTATCTAAGGTTTGTTTAATTTCAACAGGATCTCGATGACCCATTGAGCATCCTGTTAATGATGCAACCATTAATCCAATGATGACATTACATACTTTCATTACTGCAAACCTTAATTCTTAATATTTTGTGAAAATAGAGAAAGTTGCCACGTTTTACCAGAACGACCAATAGAAACGCTATCTTCACGAATCGCTAATAAGGTATATCCTGATACTTTGTCGCCTTTTTTCATTGATTTATCATCTAATACGGCATAACAATCACTTGTACCACTGCAACTAATCGCTTGCAGAGATGGGAAGTAATGACGTTTTTTAGTCACCACTTTCTTTTTAGCTACAGGCTTAGTCCAACTTAACGGTTCAGTTGGATCGTGCCCTTCAGTGCTATCTGAGGCAAACGTAAAGCTTGAAAATAAAGCCAATAAAATAAGAAAAACCTTCATATTAACCGCCGATAAATCCTTTACTTGAACCAAGTGTATATACTTCAATCGTTAGCTCTGCAGTTGGGTATTTCTTAACTTCATAACGGAAGTTTCTCCAATAATACTTAACAGGTAACGCTTCTAAACTTGATAGATACGTTTCTATATCAAAGTAGTTACCTGACAACACTAATTTAACCGGATGAATGTAATAACCCGCCTTATTATTCTCATCAAGTAAGCGCTCTGAAGGCTGCGTACTCATAGATATTAAGGTTAATTTTGACGACTGCTGTAATACTGTTTCTAAAAGCTGAGCCATCTGAGTAGGAGAAACCAATGCAGCAACTCGATTAGACAATAATTGAGCTAAATCTTGGCTTTCTAACGTTAAATCTTGATACTGCTTGTCCACTTCAACATTTGGGTCTTTTTGTAAGCGAAAGTGAGCTAACTCAATTTGCTGTTTTAACGATGTAATTGAATTCGTTACCTGATAAGTTTCACGCTCAGCCTTCTGCTTCGCAACAAGCGCTGGCTCAATAAATAGACTAAATGAGATAAAAATGACCGCGAACCAACCAACCAGAGTAATAAGTATTTTTTCTCGTTGTGAAAGTGCAAAAAATGCATCTTTGGCTTTAATCCAATGCTCCATTATTTTTCCTCTGTCGCTTTAGTGTTTAAAACAAACGACACCAAGCCTTTCTCATCGGTTTTTATGTCTAACTGATTGAACGTTCGACCAATAAGATGCAATTCATTTTCAAAGCTCTGTATCCAATTTGGTACCACATCTGGTGTTCGAGCATACCCAACAAAATTTACATCTTCTCCTGAAATATAGATTTTTGTTAACGATATATTCCCTTTACCAAGCTGAGCTAAGCTACTCATCACACCGGAATAACCAATTTGCATTCCTTCATCAAAGTTATCGATAACTTTTAATGATGACTTCTTAGATTCAATATCTTCCTGTAAGCGCTTAATTGCTGCTAATTTTGCCGCGGATGGTTTATGACTTTCAAGCTGGTTGTTCAAGTTACCCAGTTCTTGCTGATAACTTTGCTCTTGCGAAGATAATACAGTGAGGTGACTTTCTAACTGGTTCAATTGCCACTGATAATAGCCTGTAATCATACCTACAACAGCAAGACCTACTCCCCAACTAATTATCACATTTTGTAACGTAAAGTGATCGACTTTAGGCTTCAGTCTGTCGTTATATAAGTTAATGTCAGGCTTGTTAAATAATCCTAACCAGCTTAGTACTTCACCAGAGCGAAATACTCTTGGCTCATCGACCAATAAAGATGCGACTTGTACACCAAGACGCTTTTGTAGTTCAGCAGAAAGTTCAGCATCATCTTCATCATCACAACGGAAATAAAGGTGATTAATATTAACGCCGTGCAATTGTGCACTTAAGTAATCTAAAGAACGCTGTAATTCCAAAGCTAAACTATCAAGCTGAAAGCTATTAGATAGTTCGCCAGTTAATGGGGCTGTAATACCACGTAATGAACGGTTTAAATGTAAATCACCTTCATTAAAAGCAAGCAACTTAAATTCAGCAGAAGCACTGTGACTTAATAACATGAAGCTATTTTGTTCTGGTTTAGCGTATTTCCACACTAATTCATCAGGCGTCACGTTAGATATTTGAATTGAAAGTGGTTTTAATAACTCAAGAATCGTTTCTATTACTGAAACCTGAGAAATATAGACCTGCATTTTCCCGTTGGTAATATCTACACCATCAGCTACGATGTCAGAGACTCTATCACTAATTAAATCCTTCACTAAAAAAGGCAATGCACCTGGCAGTTCTTCTTTAAGGATATTTGGGTTTTCTATTTGAAAGGATTGATATAAATGAGAACCGATGACAATATTTACACAGCAGTCAGATAAACCCATCTTTTGGCAAGCGCTAACAAGCGAATCTCTCCACGCTTGGGGCTGACTAACAGGCATAAAAACTTGCTCTTTAAGCGCTTTATTTCCACCACTTTTTGCAATGTAAATACCGCCTTGCAATATCACAATTGATGCTGTGACATTGACTGAACGAGATAGCTTCAGTTTTTTAAATGCATCCATTATCTTCATCTACTGCTAGTCTCTTATCTCTCACTTTATTTACAATGCTCTCAGAAAAAGCACAATTCGCGCAATCATACAACATTCTATTCTTTTCTGATATGCTGTAATTAATAAAACACGAAAAACTTACTTTTCCCAACGACTCCTTCTTTTAGGTATTGATAGCTTTTCTTTATGATGGAACAAGGCCGTTTCTGCTTCAAAAATTCGCCCTTGAGCACCTTCAACACCAAGCTCTTTTATTACTTTTAATTCTTTTTTATTTTCAATACCTACAGCAAGAACTTGCGAACCTGTATTTTCGCAAGCACCTAATAAACTTCTCACAAACAATTGGTTTTCATATCGTTGAGGGATATCCTTCATCAAACTGCGGTGCAATTTAATGTAATCAACATTTAAATCCTTAATATAGTGAGTGCTCACTATTGTCCTTCCAGCTTGCTCTACAATTAACTGACAACCAAAGCTTTTTATTAACTTTGCTACTGGTCTTACCGCATCTAAGTAAGTGACTACTTGCCCTTCAACTAACTCAAAACTTAACCGCTGAAGTTGAGCTCGAGGTGTTTGTAATAGTCGATTTCGTAACTGCCTAATAAATCCTGAATTTTGTAAACTTTTAACATGCAAGTGTACAGAAAAAGAATGCTGCGAAAATTCAGGATCACTAAGTAAAGGGAAAACTTGTTTTAACACGGCAGCATCTAGCTTAATTTGATACCCTACTTGTGCGATCGCAGGTAGAAATCGAGAGGCTTTGATCTGCACACCATTCTCATCTTTAATTCGAGAAAAAAGCTCTAAGTGAAGCGGATTAAGCTCAGCACCATCAAATAAGAATGTTGATTGCTTATATAAAATTAATTGGTCTTGAGAAAAAATAGCATCAAATAAGTTTCTCCAGCGCACACTTCCTAAACTTTCAGTTAGTTGCTGCTGTTTTTTAAACAATGACCAGCTATTATTATTTTGTAATAATGCACTACGATGAGCCATATCAAGCTCATCCATCAAGCGACCTCGTCTTTCCCCACTCACATACATACTGACACCAATATGGCACCAATTATCAATATCTAGGCTTTTAGGTGGAATAATTTTTTCTATCACTTTTAAACATTGTGAAGCTAAAGCTTTTGCTTCTTTTAGTGATTGCTGTGGAATAAGAAGAGCAAAATCAGATTGATAATAGCGAGAGAGAACACTGTCACTGTAGCGTTGCATTACATTGTTTAATTGCTTGCCTATCTCGACAATGAGTTCATCTCCAACTGCTTTTCCACTTTCTTCAATTAATTCTTCCCAACCATTAATACGTAATAATAAAAGAACCCCTTGGCTTTCTGATTCTTGCAGAGTTGACTCTAACTTACTGTCAAATAACACTCGATTTGCCGAACCTGTAAGTTGATCCAGGAAGGTATGCGTACGTATAAATGTATCAAAACGGCTACGCTCCTTTCTTGCATCTTTCAGCTCAGCAATCACGTTATCAAGAGCCAAGCTTGCTGTTGCTGGCCATTCTTCTTCATTACCTATAGCGTAATCATCTAGCTTTCCAGCCAGTAGCATACGCCCACGTTCTTCTAATAATTCTGAACCATGCAGTTGTTTTCTTAACCAAACTACCCCCCACAATAATGAGACGATAATTACGGCAATCGCAGCTGTAATTGAAAATAACGCCCCTAAAGAATAAGTAAAAGCACTATAAGGAGGGACGGATTTGAAAGTAATGGAATAACCTTTATTCAGTTCTAAAGGCAGTGTTTTTTGATATAGTAAATTATCATCAGGCATAACCGCTAAGGTTTGAAAAGAGTAAACGACGCCAGTGGGTGAAGACAGCTCCATGCTTACTACACTGCTTGCCTTTAATAATTTAGGTAGCCATTTAGTCATTGATTTTGCTTCCTCTGGCTGAAGAAGCTCTTCATCAACAACATTAACGACACCAATTAAATAGTGCTCAAGATATTCATTACCTATCTGCTTAAATGAGATCGTCCCACCAATAAATAAAATAAAAATAGCGGCTGAAACCATTAATGTTACAAACGAAATTAATCGGTTACTCAACCGTAAACTAGGGGTTTTTCTCATTAAACTTTTCTTCCTTGAAAAAGTTGGCTTTGAATCATGCCACAATTTAAAATGTAAATTTTTGAACTATCTCTAAGTCCGTATTAGATGTAATACAAATATCTTACTTCAGTTCTTTATGATACGAAGCTTCAGTAACAGAATGATGAATCGCTAAATTAGTAATAAACTTTCTGACTTAACAATAAATATCACTGATTGATTAGATTACTCATTATAAAAAAAGCCTCGTTAAATTCGAGGCTTTTTCTATCTATAACAACATTACTCTTAAGTTCTAGAACGGAATGTCATCATCAAAATCCATTGGCGGCTCATTGTATTGAGGTTGAGGTGCTTGTTGAGCTTGCTGCTGAGGCGCTTGTTGTTGCTGTTGAGGTGCAAAATTATTCTGCTGGGCAGGCTGTTGAGGCTGGCCCCAGTTACCTTGCTGTTGCTGTTGACCACCAGCAGGTGCGCCTTGGCCACGGCCACCAAGCATCTGCATTACGCCATTAAAACCTTGAACTACAACCTCTGTAGTAAAACGGTCTTGACCACTTTGATCTTGCCATTTACGCGTTTGAAGCTGGCCTTCAACATAAACTTGAGAGCCTTTACGTAAATATTCACCAGCTACTTCTGCTAATTTTCCGAATAAAGCAACTCGATGCCATTCAGTTTTTTCACGTTGTTCACCAGTTGCTTTATCACGCCATGATTCAGACGTTGCAATTGTAATGTTTGCTACCGCACCGCCACTTGGCATGTAACGGATTTCAGGATCTTGCCCTAAGTTACCCACAAGAATAACTTTATTAATACCACGGCTGGCCATAGTTTGCTCCAGATAGATTAGAGGTGAATATTCATATCACCCGGTTATATATACAGTAGTCTTCAGTCTAACACGTTCAAGGTTATTTCTGATACCCCTAAAGATGGAATCCATTTCATAACCTCCTAAAATAGAGACACAGTTAAAGAGTTCTAACAACTTACCCCGCTAAAAAGCTTAGATCACTCTTTTAATTACAATGGGTATACTTAGTATATTCGTTTCGCTATTCTTACTTTGTACGTAATCAAATCAACCATTAGAATTCATATTTTCCATAATGCCTCATTTGGTGTGTGGAATGGGGTTAAAACAGCACCTCAGTCTTAATATTAAGCCTAGTTTTAACTAATATTCATAGATGAATCGCATTAATGGCTACACGAGATGATTGTTTTACTCAAAGCGCTTCATTTCATTATGTTTAATCGCTAAACTGCATTCATAATGATGAGGCTCAAAGGGCTTTCAACGAATTTAAAATATTGTCTATCTAGGACTCAGTGATGATCAAAAAATGTCTTTTCCCTGCCGCAGGCTACGGCACTCGCTTTTTACCAGCAACCAAATCAATGCCAAAAGAGATGATGCCAGTGGTAAACAAACCTCTGATTGAATATGGTGTAGAAGAAGCGATTAATGCTGGTATGGACGGGATCTGTATTGTAACAGGTCGTGGTAAGCACTCTTTAATGGACCATTTTGATAAAAACTACGAGCTAGAACATCAAATTAGTGGCACAAATAAAGAAGAGTTACTGGAGGATGTGCGCGAACTGATCGACGCGGCTAACTTTACCTATATTCGCCAGCGTGAAATGAAAGGTTTAGGCCATGCTATTCTTACTGGCCGCGAACTTGTAGGTGATGAACCATTTGCAGTCGTACTTGCTGATGATTTATGCGTAAATGAAGAGCAAGGTGTTCTTTCTCAAATGGTTGCGCTGTATAAACAATTCCGCTGCTCTATTGTGGCAGTAGAAGAAGTGCCAGACGACGAAACTCACAAATACGGCGTAATTGCTGGTGAGATGATCAAAGACGATTTATATCGTGTAGACAACATGGTTGAAAAACCAGAACCAGGTACTGCACCAAGTAACCTTGCGATTATTGGTCGCTACATTTTAACTCCTGATATTTTTGAGATTCTAGAAACCACAGAGCCAGGTAAAGGTGGTGAGATCCAAATTACGGATGCACTACTAAAACAAGCTCAATCAGGTTGTGTTCTTGCCTATAAATTTAAAGGTAAGCGTTTTGACTGTGGTAGCGTTGAAGGTTACATCGAAGCAACTAACTACTGCTACGAGAATGTTTATTTAAAAGATAAAAAATCTTCAGAATTAGCAAAGCAAGCTACAGGTAAAAAGTAAAACCTCTACATGCCAGTATATAAACGCCTTGTGATACATCTCAAGGCGTTTTCATTTCCCCCGATACTATCTCCAATTTAATAAAACCACTGTTTTTTTACCCAGTACCTCTTTGTTGTTTTGATACTCTGTGCAATACTTATCCTAGTTATTCTTTAAAGCAGAGAGACATTTCCATGGATAAAATTGAAGTTAGAGGGGCAAGAACCCATAACCTAAAAGACATTAGTTTAACTATCCCAAGAGATAAGCTAACCGTTATTACAGGGTTATCTGGTTCAGGAAAATCCTCTTTGGCCTTTGATACTTTGTATGCAGAAGGTCAGCGACGCTATGTAGAGTCTTTATCTGCATACGCTCGTCAGTTCTTATCATTAATGGAAAAGCCAGATGTTGACCACATTGAAGGCCTATCTCCTGCTATTTCTATCGAACAAAAATCAACATCTCATAACCCTCGCTCTACTGTTGGTACGATTACTGAAATTTATGATTATTTACGTCTTTTGTATGCTCGTATTGGTGAACCTCGCTGTCCTGAACATCATGTCGAACTAACCGCACAAACTATCAGTCAAATGGTTGATAAAGCGTTAGAGTTGCCAGAAGGCACAAAACTCATGTTGTTAGCGCCTATTGTGAAAGAACGTAAAGGTGAGCATGTTAAAACCTTAGAAAATTTAGCTGCTCAAGGATTTATTCGTGCTCGTATTGATGGCGAAGTTTGCGATCTTTCTGATCCACCGACGCTGGAACTTCATAAAAAACACACCATCGAAGTGGTTGTTGATCGTTTTAAAGTTAGAGATGATCTAAAACAGCGCCTTGCTGAATCTTTTGAAACCGCTTTGGAACTGACAGGTGGTATTGCTGTTGTCGATTATATGGATGATACCAAAGACGAGCCTCTGATTTTCTCAGCTAACTTTGCATGTCCACATTGTGGTTATAGTATGTCAGAGCTTGAGCCGCGCCTCTTCTCATTCAATAATCCAGCAGGGGCTTGTGGTACTTGTGATGGTCTCGGTGTTCAACAATATTTCGATGCCGACCGCATTGTTCTAGATAATAAATTAAGTATTGCTGAAGGAGCGATCAAAGGTTGGGATCAAAAAAACTATTATTACTTCCAAATGTTAGGTTCATTAGCCAAGCATTACGGATTTGATCTTTTCGCACCATTTAAATCACTATCAAAAAAATTCCAAAGCATCATTCTTAATGGCTCTGGTTCAGAAGAAATTGAATTTCAATACAGTAATGATCGCGGAGATCTTCGTGTTAAACGTCATCCTTTTGAAGGAATACTAAATACGCTTGATCGTCGTTATAAAGAAACAGAATCAAGCTCTGTGCGTGACGACCTATCAAAATACATTTCAACTCAATCATGTTCAAGTTGTCATGGTACTCGCTTACGTTTAGAAGCTCGCAATGTATTTGTTGGTGACACAACATTACCTGAAATCTGTGAAATGAGTATTCAAGATTCAATGACTTTCTTTAGTTCACTTGAACTGAAAGGACAAAAAGCTCAAATCGCAGATAAGGTAATGAAAGAGATTAATGAACGTCTGCATTTCCTTATCAATGTCGGCTTAAATTACCTTAATTTATCACGTAGTGCTGATACCCTTTCTGGTGGTGAAGCACAGCGCATCCGCTTAGCAAGCCAAATTGGTGCCGGTTTAGTTGGTGTTATGTACGTTCTTGATGAACCTTCTATCGGTCTTCATCAACGAGACAATGAGCGCCTATTAAAAACCCTTAATCACCTTCGTGATCTTGGTAATACCGTCATTGTGGTGGAGCATGACGAGGACGCGATCAGAAGCGCCGACCATATTATTGATATTGGCCCCGGGGCAGGGATTCATGGTGGGCATATTGTGGCTGAAGGTGATTACCAAGCTATTATTTCGAACCCAAATTCACTAACAGGCCAATACTTAAGTGGTGCTAAAGAAATCGCGATACCTAAAGAGCGCATCAAAGCCGATCCGAAAAAACAGGTTGAGTTAATTGGCGCGACAGGCAACAACCTAAAAAACGTGACATTAAAATTACCTGTCGGTCTTTTTACTTGTGTGACAGGGGTTTCTGGTTCAGGTAAATCTACACTGATTAACGATACCTTCTTTAAAATTGCTCATACCCAATTAAATGGCGCGACGACATCAGAGCCAGCACCCTATAAGAAGATCAAAGGGATCGAGCATTTTGATAAAGTTATCGACATAGATCAAAGCCCGATAGGCCGAACACCTCGCTCAAACCCTGCTACTTATACTGGTATTTTTACTCCAATTCGTGAGCTGTTTTCTGGTACGCCTGAATCTCGATCTCGTGGTTATAAACCAGGCCGCTTTAGCTTTAACGTTCGCGGCGGTCGCTGTGAAGCGTGCCAAGGTGATGGTGTAATCAAAGTAGAAATGCATTTCTTACCTGATGTTTATGTGCCATGTGATGTATGTACAGGTAAACGATATAATCGCGAAACACTAGAGGTAAAATACAAAGGCAAGAGTATTGATGAAGTTCTTCAAATGACGATTGAAGATGCTCACTCTTTCTTTGAACCAGTACCTGTTATCGCTAGAAAGCTACAAACCTTAATGGATGTAGGACTGTCTTATATTCGTTTAGGGCAAGCTGCGACGACACTATCTGGTGGTGAAGCTCAACGGGTTAAACTAGCTCGTGAACTATCAAAGCGAGATACAGGGAAAACGCTTTATATTCTAGATGAGCCGACAACAGGTCTGCATTTTCACGATATTCAGCAACTATTGAACGTCTTGCATCGCTTACGTGAGCGAGGCAATACCATTGTCGTGATCGAACATAACCTTGATGTCGTTAAAACTGCTGACTGGATTATCGACTTGGGGCCAGAAGGTGGACAAGGAGGCGGAGAGATCATCGCAGAGGGAACACCTGAAGATGTTGCATTAGTTGAGGGGTCTCATACGGCACGCTTCTTAAAACCAATGCTAAAGTAATAAAATTAAGCCTTTTATTGCTTGGATCAGATAGAATAAAGCCAGCATTTTGTTGGCTTTACTTTTATTCTCATGCTCGTAATAAGGAATTAATGAAACATGGCAACGCTACTCACTCAAGGAACATTATTAGAAGCTAGAAAGATTAAAAAACCATTAACTAAATCCTATCTATTCAGCTTAAGTGTTCTTTTCTTTGTTTGTGCTCATTTTTTCCAACCCAACCCTGGAGGTTCAGGGCTACACCTAGCATTCAATGCCGCCTCTTGGATCCCTGCAAGTATTGCAATCGCAATTGCCTTATTTCATACAGCAAAACAGGGACTAATTAAATATTCGACCTTAACTCTGGTTTTATTGTTCGCTGTTAGCTTACTTTCCCTTCCTCTGTTCTATCACGATGCCTCTCCTCAATTAGCTTTAGGGAAGTTTTTAGGTTTATGGGCTGGGTTACTTTTCTTCATTACTCTGCAACAATTCGCCTTTTCAAATAAACAGAAGCAGTGGCTCTTGTGGTGTATTATCGGTTCAGTGTTAATCGAAGCAGTTTTTGGCTATATCCAATACCTTTTTCTAAAGGAAGGGAACAGCTTCGGTTATAACGTTATAGCAAATCGCCCTTACGGTATTTTTCAACAACCCAATGTAATGGCAAGTTTTCTAGCGACAGGGCTAGCTATCGCCTCTTACTTCCTTGCTCGACAACCAATTAAATACCGTGAAAATGTTATTGCACTCACTCTACTTTATGCAACGATCTTATTTACCTTACCACTGATCGTCGTATTAGCGTCTCGTACAGGTTGGCTAGCGACGGTTTTCAGCCTTATTTTATTAACGCCATACATGTGGAAATATTGTACAAAACAACGTTTCTTTTCTTGGGTATTAGCGTTAATTATTGGTTTTAGTGGTAGCTTTGTTTTATTTAACTTATCTCAAGATAATTTATCTAAAGTATCATTAATTAGTCAAAAAGCGGATCTAGAAAGTCCGAGACGATATACCTTTCCACAAGCTCTAGACATGTTTTTAGAAAAGCCGATTACCGGTTATGGTTATGGTAATTTCGAGGCTGATTACACCCTATATACAGCAAAACAACACCAAATTTCATCAAGCTATAAACCTGGGTTGCCTTCAATGGATCATCCTCACAATGAAGTATTATACTGGGGCGTAGAAGGTGGTATCGTTGCAATATTAGGTTTGTTAATTGCCGCGGGAGGAGTGTTACTCAAAATACGAAAAAGCAAACTAGATACACAATTTGCTTTGCTCGCTTTAATTGCTCCGATCTTTATTCATAGTCAATTAGAGTATCCATTTTACCACTCTATGCTGCACTGGTTTACATTCATCATTCTTCTGTTCTGGATAGATCAACTAAGCTGTAAATATAAAAAGTACCGCATTAGTGATATCAGTAAAATAACATTACGAGTCAGCTCATTAGTACTGCCAATTGTCACTGCTTTTTATATGCTTTCAACACTTCACACGAATTGGGTTTTAACTAAATTTGAAACGACTCGACCAATGAACCCTGATATTTTAAATCAAGTAACTAATCCTGTGATTTGGGAAGACAGATTTAATTGGGATGTGTTATCTGCTCAGCTATCCATTGGGATAATGAATAAAAAACCAGAACTGATCACGCCTTATATTACTTGGTCAAAAGAACTGATTAAAACCAAGCCAAGACCAGCCTTTTATCAAAACCTAATCATTGCTTATCAAGCTTTAGGCGAAGAAAAAAGAGCAGAAGATATTAGAAGAGAAGCCATTTTTCTCTTTCCAAATAACAAATTTGAATTGGTACAACTCGACGAAAAGTTACGTCAAAAATAAAATCATAAATAAAGACACAGTAAAAAGCCGCTACGTTTTTAGCGGCTTTTGTATTTGTAACCTAAAGAACGTCAGATAATGCTTTTAAACATAATGCGACATTTTCTTTTTTAGCTGCATACCCCATCAAACCAATACGCCAAGTCTTTCCGGCTAAATCGCCCAGCCCTGCGCCAATTTCTAAATTATACTCATTCAGTAATCGACTTCTAACTTCTACGTCGCTAACACCTTCTGGAATATAAACGGCATTAAGCTGTGGTAAACGATACGCTTCATCAACCATAAACTGAATACCTAGCGATTCTAATCCTTCTTTTAATTCTTGATGATAAAATGCATGTCGACTCCACGTGGCTTCTAATCCTTCATTTTTAAGCATCAATAATGATTCGTGCAATGCATACAAACTATTTACAGGCGCAGTATGGTGATAACTTCGTTTTCCGTCACCGCTCCAATAAGACAGGACTAAGCTTTGATCTAAGAACCAGCTTTGCACAGCTTTAGTTCTTGATTTCATCTTATCGACTGCTCGCTTAGAAAACGTCACAGGAGATAAACCTGGAGTACAAGATAAACATTTTTGAGAGCCAGAATAAACCGCATCTAATTGCCATTTATCAACGAATAATGGTACTCCACCCAACGACGTTACTGCATCAACAATAGTTAAGCAGCCATGTTGACGCGCAAGAGTTGAAATGGCTTCTGCATCACTTAATACACCAGTTGATGTCTCTGCATGCACAAAAGCGACGATCTTAATATCTGCATGTTGCAGTAAAGCCTCTTCAACTTTATTTAGTGAAACTGGCTCACCCCATTTATCATCGATAACAATCGCAGTTCCACCACATCGCTCAACATTCTGACGCATACGCTCGCCAAAAACACCATTACGACAGACTAAAACTTTTTCACCTTCCTCCACGAGATTAACAAAACAAGTTTCCATTCCTGCACTTCCTGGTGCAGAAACCGCAATGGTAAACTCATTTTCTGTTTGAAATGCATACTTAAGTAGCTCTTTTACTTCATCCATCATTTTAATGAATAGAGGATCTAAGTGGCCAATCGTTGGGCGACTTAATGCCTGCAATACTTGTGGCGATATATCAGAAGGTCCAGGTCCCATAAGGGTTCTTTTTGGTGGGATAAAACTTTGCATCATTCACTCCTTGAAATATAGGGTGTTTAAAGAATAGACACAATAATAATTAAACTCAATTAGACGAAGTAATTAGAGTGACTTAACTATAGAAAATAGCCATAAAACATTTATATTTACTTTAAATCGGAGAAATACAAATAAAGCCATTACTATTGATTGACATTTGTTTCATAAAAAAGCACATTGTTAACATATATTTTGTTATATAAAACATACACAGAAGAGGAGCACTGCCTAGGTAGCTTTATTTGTGGAGCCCAAACTCCCAAACAAATAAGTGAGGGAGAGCAGTGCCGAGATAATCTTGATTGGGAAAAGATTATCGATCGTACAGGCTGAATCCTTACGATTGCCACTTAATTTTAAGTGGAGAGCTTCTAGCAGCTATTTATTTTTTGCTATGACTCTTCACATTTATTTACACATTGGATGTAGTCGGGAGACAGGAAAGTGAACCCTATAAATGTTGCTAAATTTGGCGGAACAAGTGTTGCAAATTTTGAAGCAATGAGCCGCAGCGCTTATGTCATAGAACAGAACCAAAATACTCACCTTGTCGTTATCAGTGCTTGCTCCGGAGTCACTAATCTTTTAGTTGAACTTGCAAATGGCACACAAGATAACCAAAGAAAAAAAGTAATCCTCTCTGAACTCAAGTCCATACATTTTTCAGTATTAGACCAACTTTCCGATCCCATTTACCCTGAAAAAGCCATTCTTGAAATTCTTGATGATATAGAAAAAACGGCTGACGCTGCGACTTTCCAACCTAGCGATAAACTTACTGACCACCTTGTCGCGTGTGGTGAGTTAATGTCTACCCACCTTTTTACTCAACTATTGATTGAACGTGGAAATTCTGCGGTTCGCTTTGATATTCGAACCGTACTACGCACCGATTCAAAATTTGGTAAAGGTGAACCTCAACTTGAAGAAATTACTCGTTTAGCTCGAGAAAAACTGATACCTCTATCTCAAAAACATATCGTTGTAACGCAGGGCTTTATTGGCTCAGATAGCCAAGGGAGTACAACAACATTAGGTCGAGGAGGCAGTGATTACAGTGCCGCTTTGATTGCGGAATCAGTGAATGCATGTGGATTAGAGATTTGGACCGATGTTCCGGGTATTTATACAACCGATCCACGCATTGCCTCTGCTGCCTCACCAATCCCTGAAATCAGTTTCAGCGAAGCCTCTGAAATGGCAAATTATGGGGCTAAAATATTGCACCCATCAACCCTATTGCCAGCACTTCGCCATCAAATTCCGGTATTTGTTGGTTCATCAAAAGAACCAGAAAAAGGCGGCACATGGATTAAACAACAGGTAAATAGCTCTCCACTATTTAGAGCGCTAACCCTACGCTGCAATCAAACCATGGTGACATTACATAGCCCAAATATGTTTCATGCTTACGGTTTCCTTGCCGAAGTGTTTAAAATTTTGGCAAAATACCAAATATCTGTAGATTTAATTACAACTTCCGAAGTCAGTGTTGCTCTCACTCTTGATCAAACAAATACCAATGGCAAAGCACCTGAATTGCCACCAGAAGCACAGCAAGAACTTGAAGAACTTTGCACAATCGAAATAGAACACAATTTGTGCTTAGTTGCGCTCATTGGTAATCAAATGAGTCACTCTAAAGGCTCAGCTAAACAAGTATTCGGTACTTTAGAGGATTTCAATTTACGTATGATTTGTTATGGTGCAAGCCAACATAATTTATGCTTTTTATTAAATGAATCAGACTCAAAACGTGCAGTTCAAGTTCTACATAAAGAGTTATTTGAATAAATAGAACTAATTTAAATAAGGACCTGACCATTTATACCAATCTACATAAGTATTTGATCATTCTTGCTTGTTAAAATCGATTATATCTGCGTTATAAATTTTGTAATTAGAACCACTAGTTACTGTAATTTATGCCTTGCTCTAATCGATTTTTCCTACGCAATTATCTGATCAACTATTTATCCAGAATGGTATTACACTTGAATAGATATCAAGTGTATAAACTAAAAATCCCATTAATAGATTTATTAATGGGATTTTTAATTTAAAAAGAAATTAGTTTAAATTTGGACCTAACCATTTTTCAGTCTCTAACATGTCCCAGCCTTTTCTTTCTGCGTAACTCTCTGCCTGATCTTTTTGGATCTGAGCTATCGCAAAATAACGAGAATCAGGATGAGAGAAATACATGCCAGAAACGGAGGCTCCCGGCCACATAGCGTAGCTAGAAGTCAACGACATTCCTATTGCTTCTTCAACATCCATCAACTCCCACAATGTCCCTTTTTCTGTATGCTCAGGACAAGCTGGGTATCCAGGTGCAGGACGAATACCTTGATACTTTTCACGGATAAGATCATCATTTGAAAGGTCTTCATCTGGAGAATAGCCCCAAATATCTTTACGTACTTCTTTATGCAAATACTCGGCAAACGCTTCAGCTAAACGGTCAGCAACGGCTTGGATCATAATGGCATTATAATCATCACCTTTGGCTTTATAGTCGTCTGCAAGCTCTCTTTCACCAATACCTCCAGTCACAGCAAAGCCACCAATCCAATCGCCCTTTCCGCTCTTTTTCGGTGCGATATAATCAGATAAACAATAGTTAAACCCTTTTGGTTTTTCTGTTTGTTGACGTAAATTATATAGAACTTTCAATACCTCTGTGCGTGATTCATCGGTATACACTTCAATATCATCATCAACACTGTTAGCAGGAAAAAGAGCACACATTCCTCGCGCTTTTAGTAAGCCTTCTTTTTCTACACGATCCAATAGATCATTCGCGTCTTTATATAAACGCTTCGCTTCTTCACCCACTTCTTCATGATCTAAAATTGCAGGGTATTTGCCCATTAAAGACCATGTCATAAAGAAAGGAGTCCAATCAATATATTGGCGTAACGTCGCAACATCCATATCATCAATAATATGTACACCCGGCTTTACAGGTACTGGAGGCGTGTAGTTTACCCAATCAATATCGACTTTGTTTGCTCGCGCTCTTTCTAGTGAAACGGGTTTTGTTCGTGGTGTTTTACGATTATGTTGATCACGTACACGCTCGTAATCTAAATCTAATTTTTCAACAAATGCAGGTTTCAATTCATCAGAAAGTAATGAGGTACATACGCCAACCGCACGAGAAGCGTTGTTAACATAAACCACAGGCTGAGAGTAATTTTGTTCTATTTTAACGGCAGTATGTGCTTTAGAGGTTGTTGCTCCACCAATCAAAAGTGGCAAATCAAAGCCTTGACGCTCCATCTCTTTAGCCACATGAACCATCTCATCAAGTGATGGTGTAATAAGACCAGAAAGCCCAATAATATCGACGTTCTCTTCTTTCGCAACTTTTAGAATTTTCTCACAAGAAACCATCACGCCAAGATCAATGATCTCATAGTTATTACATTGAAGAACAACCCCAACGATATTCTTGCCGATATCGTGTACGTCACCTTTCACCGTTGCTAATAAGATTTTGCCATTGGTTGAACCGACATCTTTCGTGGCATTAATAAAAGGTTCTAAATGCGCTACGGCTTGTTTCATCACTCGCGCAGACTTAACCACTTGAGGAAGGAACATTTTCCCTTCACCAAATAAATCACCCACGACGTTCATGCCGTCCATTAAAGGACCTTCGATCACTTCAATAGGGCGAGCTGCATTGACTCGTGCTTCTTCTGTATCTTCAACAATGAAGTCAGTAATTCCCTTCACTAAAGAATGTTCAAGGCGTTTTTCTACCGACCACGCTCTCCATTCTAAAGCCGATTTATCTTCAACCTTTCCGACCGTTCGTTCTAGATATTCTGTTGCCATATCAAGTAAGCGTTCTGTTGAATCATCACGACGGTTAAGTACGACATCTTCTACCGCTTCACGTAAATCTTCAGGTACATTATCGTAAATTTCTAATTGGCCTGCATTTACGATACCCATATCCATACCGTTCTTAAAACAGTGATATAAGAACACGGCGTGAATAGCTTCACGTACGTAATTATTACCTCGGAATGAGAATGATACGTTAGATACGCCACCTGAAATCATGGCATGGGGAAGCGTTCTTTTTATATCAGCAACGGCTTCAATAAAATCAACAGCGTAGTTATTATGCTCATCGATCCCCGTTGCAACAGCAAAGATGTTTGGGTCAAAAATAATGTCTTCTGGTGGGAAACCAATTTCATCTACTAAGATGTTATAAGCGTTAGTACATATTTCTATTTTTCGCTCACGCGTATCCGCTTGACCGACTTCATCAAAAGCCATCACAATCACAGCAGCACCATAGCGACGGATTAGCTTAGCTTGTTGTAAAAATTTTTCTTTACCTTCTTTAAGCGATATTGAGTTAACAATACCCTTGCCTTGAATACATTTAAGTCCAGCTTCGATAACTTCCCATTTAGAAGAATCGACCATTACAGGAATTTTAGATATCTCAGGTTCTGAAGCGCAGAGGTTTAAGAATTTAACCATACACGCTTCAGCATCAAGCATCCCTTCATCCATATTGATATCGATGATTTGAGCGCCGTTTTCTACTTGCTCACGAGCAACACTCAATGCTTCATCATATAACTCTTCTTTAATTAAACGTTTAAAACGAGCCGAGCCAGTAACATTGGTTCTTTCACCAACGTTTACAAAAAGAGAGTCTTTCTCAATCGTTAATGGCTCTAGACCTGATAAACGACAAGCAACAGGAAGTGTCGGCAATTGACGGGGCTTAACACCTTCAACCACTTGTGCCATTTGGCGGATATGCTCAGGTGTTGTGCCACAACAACCACCAATCAAATTTAGGAAACCACTTTCAGCCCATTCCTTTACATGCTCTGCCATTTCCTCTGGAGAGAGATCATATTCACCAAAGGCGTTAGGTAAACCGGCATTAGGGTGTGCAGACACGCTGCATTCTGAAATACGAGATAACTCACTCACATACTCACGTAACTCATCAGGCCCCAACGCACAGTTCAAACCGAATGAGATTGGTTTAACATGACGTAAAGCATTGTAGAACGCTTCGGTTGTTTGACCAGATAAAGTTCGCCCTGATGCATCGGTTATCGTACCTGAGATCATTACTGGTAATGTTATACCCATTTCTTCAAAAACGGATTCTACGGCAAAAGAACAGGCTTTTGCATTCAAGGTATCAAAGATAGTTTCGATAAGAATTAAATCAGAACCACCTCTAATTAAGGCTCGAGTGGATTCAGAATAGGCTTCAACTAATTCATCAAAAGAAACATTTCGATAGCCTGGGTCATTTACATCAGGGGAGATAGAACATGTTCTGTTTGTAGGACCTAAAACACCTGCAACATAACGCGGTTTATGTGGTGTTTTTAATGTCCACTCATCAGCGACTTCTCTTGCTAACCTTGCAGCTTCGAAGTTCATTTCTTCGCTCAGGCTTTCCATATCATAGTCAGCCATTGCGATTGTTGTTGAGTTAAAGGTATTCGTTTCTAAAATATCAGCACCCGCTTCTAAATAAGCAGAATGAATATCCCTGATAATTTGAGGACGAGAAAGCACTAAAAGGTCATTGTTACCTTTTAAATCACAATGCCAATCACTAAAGCGCTCTCCACGATAATCTTGCTCTTCAAACTTATACTCTTGGATCATGGTACCCATACCACCATCTATCAAAAGAATACGTTTTAATAACTGTTGTTCTATTTGAGTTTTTTTATTGCTTCCTGCCACGGTACTGCCTCATCCATAATACGTTTCATTTACAATCCTATCACACATAGAATAGGAATCTAGACGTCCAAAATGGATTTATTTCTACAAATTAGAAATAAAGTTTGATATTTATCAAATAGAGCGGAAAATGACCTTAATCACATTTTGTTACATTAATAACATATTTAGAGGTTAACCATGTCTGTGTATAACACACTCTGTTTTTTAGCAGCTGCTGCTATGCTAATTGCTTTTATTAATAGCAAGATAGGAAAAATGCAAACTACGATCGCTATCACTGCAGGTTCAATGATGTTATCACTAGGGATCATCATCGCGGGGCAAAATGATTGGTTTAACCTAAGAGAAGTGGCAACCGAAACTTTAACTGAGATAGATTTTGAAGACTTCCTATTAAATGGAATACTTGGCTTCTTATTATTTGCCGGTGGGCTAGGAATCAAATTACAAAACCTGAAAGACCAAAAATGGGAGATAACTGTACTTGCTTTAGGGGCTACGCTATTTTCAACCTTCTTTATTGGTTTTGCGTTATGGGGAATATGCAATCTCATTGGTATTAATCTTGATTTAATCTACTGCTTATTATTTGGCTCCCTTATCTCCCCAACTGATCCTATTGCTGTTCTCGCTATTGTAAAAAAGCTGAATGCTCCACAACGTATTTCAACTCAAATCGAAGGTGAATCGTTATTTAATGATGGTTTTGGCTTAGTTATCTTCGTAACACTATTTACGATTGCTTTTGGCTCAGAAGCGCCAACAGTCGGTAGTGTCACTGCATTATTTTTACAAGAAGCTATTGGCGGTATTATTTATGGGTTTGTTTTAGGTCTAATTTTTCATTATCTAATAAGCTCTACAAATGACCATTCAATGGAATTATTATTAACTATAGGTATTCCAACATCGGGTTATGCCTTTGCTGGTATCCTTGAAGTTTCAGGTCCATTAGCAATGGTTGTATCTGGAATTATGATTGGTAACTGGACACGTTATATTGGTTTTTCAAAAGAAAGTGAAGACCATCTAGATCACTTCTGGGAGTTGGTTGATGAATTCTTAAATGGTGTATTATTTCTTCTTATCGGTATGTCGATGCTTCTGTTTCAATTCCATCAAGAAGACTGGGTATTAATGGCAATATCTATTCCACTAGTACTAGCAAGTCGCTACTTAAGTGTCTTTTTGTCATATGTTGGCTTTAAGCGATTTAGAACCTATAACCCATTATCTGTAAATATATTAACCTGGGGTGGACTTAGAGGAGGTTTAGCCTTAGCGATGGCTCTAGCTATCCCTGCTGGTATTTTAGTTATCCCAGAGAAGAATATAGACGTACGAGAAATCATACTTGTGATGACTTACTCTGTAGTTGTCTTTTCTATTTTAATTCAAGGTTCTACCATTACAAAAATGATTGAAAAAGCAAAGAAACTAGAAAAGTAATTTTGACCAATAATTCAAAATCCATTCGTGGAGATGCATTTTATGTATCTCCATTTTTTATACCTATACAATAATCTTCCTAACCTTCTGTCTGAGCTTTTCCAATATAGCGGCTACGTTAACGGGACTTTCTATTAACCTTGAGAGCGACACGCCCCCAGCGTGACTGGCCGCTAAGCTCTCCAATAGAAAGCCTAACCAACTGAACTGCCACTTCGCGATGTCTATTCTGCATCATTTTACTTTTATTCAGGCGTAAAAAAGCCCTAATCTTTCGATTAGGGCTTTTTCAAATAAGTGATTACGTTAACGGGACTTTCTATTAACCTTAAGAGCTACACGTCCTCCGGCGTGACTGGCCGCTAAGCTCTCCAATAGAAAGTCTAACCAACTGAACTGCCACTACGCAGTGTCTATTCTGCATCATTTTACTTTTATTCAGACGTAAAAAAGCCCTAATCTTTCGATTAGGGCTTTT